>JAISIC010000059.1 GCA_031262225.1 Ruminococcus sp.
TCCCTGCTGAAACTTGACAGCATATCCATTGCCATAGAAAAATCCTCCCTATCCATGTACTCTTCCGCTTTCGCGGTAAAATTCTTCTTGTCGGCGTTTTCAATAAGTATAGCCCAGCGCTCTTCGTCGGTTAGTTCGCTGAACGGGGTATTAACCTTATCAACTATTTTCGGAAGTTCAACGTAAATTATACAAAGAAGTTTACCCAAAACAGTCTCTTTATCGGCAAAGTAAAAATGATGAATAAATTTATCGTCGCCAAAAACATTAAACCCGCATATCATTATCTGGAATGTACGTTTCATACTGTCATACTCGGAATTTCCCTGATCTAAAAACAACTTCGTTATGTAATAAACACTTCGAGCACGCAAACTCTCTCTGCCGTTTTCAAGGGTATCAAGAGGCATTGGGTGAGTTTGCATCTCTATATTTACAAGTTCACCATCCGCTGTTTTGCAGTTCACATCGAAACGTATCTGCTTTTCAAAAACCGACTCATTTATCGCCGGCTCATTTTCAATAACTGTAGATTCGACAATCTTAAGTCCGGTAAACGCCGAAATCATAGAGTTTCGGATCAATCCCGATTCGGGTTTTGTTAAAATTGATTTGAAAACATAATCGTTTTTAAATGATAAAAGCTCCGGGAAGTTATCGTGCATGATTTCACCTTCTTTTTATTATTATATCATAACCTTTTTTAATTGTCAATAACTTGACATAATCAAAAATATAATGTATACTGTAAATACACTAAAAACAAAAGGTCATAAAAAATGAAAATTACAATCGTCGGCCTTGGGCTTATCGGCGGGTCGTTAGCCAAAACTATTAAAAAATACACAAACCACACCGTCAACGGGATTGATACTAATCCCGAAACTGTCGAGCTTGCTTTGTCACAGGGGGCTATTGACACGAGTATAGACGACACGCGAGAATCTGATATAACCTTCGTTTGCCTTTATCCCGAAGCGACGGTGGAATATATCCTCACTCATGAATTTAAGAAGGCTTCTGTCGTTGCCGATGTCTGCGGCGTGAAGCGTTATATTATAGATAAATGCGATTCATATTTACATTCAAAGGGCGTTCATCTCGTCGCTTGCCACCCCATGGCGGGGCGTGAATTTTCAGGCTTTGAATACTCCCTTGACACCCTTTTTGACACCGCAAGTTTCATCATCACGCCGACTTCACTTTCAAGTGAAAAATGCGTGAATATGATTGAAGACTTGGCTTATGCAATGCACTTTAAAAAGGTTGTGAGGGCGACACCCGACGAGCATGATGATATTATCGCTTTCACCTCTCAGCTTGCACATATCGTATCGTCTGCATATATAAAAAGCCCCACACACCTTCGTCAGCTTGGCTTCTCAGCCGGGAGCTTCCTTGATCTCACCCGAGTTGCAAAACTTAACGAAGATATGTGGACACCGCTTTTTATCGCTAATAAAGACGCGTTATCGCGTGAAATCGGTGAGATTATCTCGCACCTGACCGAATATAAAGAATGTCTTGAGCAGGAAACGCCCGCAAGGCTTCACAGGCTATTGCGTGACGGGCGTATACTTAAAGAAGAAACGGATGTGATTTTATGACTGGCCTGGTGCTTGAGGGCGGGACTTTGCGGGGCTTATTTTCCGCCGGTGCGATGGACACATTCCTTGAAAACGGCATAGAATTTCCCTACATAATCGGGGTGTCGGCGGGCATTGCAAATGCTGTGTCGTATGTTTCAAAACAGTTCGGGCGAACCCTCGAATATTTACAAAAATATCGGAACGACCCGCGTTATATGAGTATGCGAAACCTCGTCAAAGAAGGTGCATATTTCGGTTTGGATTTTGCCTTCGACACCATCCCGAATGAGCTTGTGCCCTTTGATTATGACCAGTTTTCGCAGTACAGCGGAACGCTTCTTGCCGGTGTGACATCTGCCGAAACGGGCAAGATGGTTTATCTCAACGAGCTTACCGACACAAAAACTTGGGAGATTCTCCGTGCTTCCTGTGCACTCCCCGGCTATTTCCCGGCAATAAAGATTGACGGAAAAGAATATTACGACGGCGGACTTCGCTGCCCTATCCCCTATGCAAAGGCTGTGAGGGACGGCTGCGAAAAACTTGTGATAATCCTCACAAACCCCGAAGGGTATGTGCGAAAGCTCAAGCTATCCTATGTTGCAATGGCGAAGCTCTTAAAATATCGCTACCCGGCACTTGAAGAGGCGTTTTTAACCCGCTACAAGGTTTATAACAGGCAGATCGAACACATTGAGCATCTTGAAGCGATAGGAAAAGCGATAGTGCTCCGCCCTGCATATACGCTCAAAAGTTTTGAAAAAGACGAAGACAAGATGCGGGAAGTTTGGCAGATGGGACGAGACATAGCTCGCGAAAAACTGCCGCAGATACAAGAGTTTTTGCTTTAAGACTTTTTCGGAATTTTGGTAACAATCTCGATATATCCGTCCTTGTCGAAACGCTCCATCTCGGCGTTAATGCCGGCATCACGCATGACATCAACGGCGTGGCTTATGGTGTTGACAAAAAGGCGGACATCCTTAAAAAGAGCCCCGGTTTTGCGAATCACCGCCTGCCGTTCCTTCGATTCATTTTTGCGGATTATCATTCCCTCAATCATCCGCTCGGTCTGCTCAACATTAAGCTTTTTAAGCCGTATATTTTCAATCGCTTCGTTACGATCGGAAGCTTCGGTAAGTTTCAGTAAAGCTCTTGCGTGGCGTTCGGTAAGCCCGAACTGTAATATCTTCGCTCGCTCTTCCGAAGAGAGCTTTAATATGCGAAGTTTATTTGCGACTGTCGGCTGTGACCTGCCAAGGCGTACCGCACAGTCTTCTTGGGTAAGCCCATAGCACTCGATGAGCTTTGCGATCGCTTCCGCTTCGTCAAAAAAGCATAAATCTTTGCGTTGGATATTTTCAACGAGAGCCATGACAGAGGCACTCTGCTCACTCAAAACAACGACTATACAGGGGACTTCACTCATCCCGGCAAGCTTCGCGGCACGAAGCCGCCTTTCCCCCGCGACAAGTTCATATGTACCCGAAATGCCCTCGCGGACGGTGAGGGGCTGTAATATTCCGTTTCGGCGTATCGACTCGGAAAGCTCCTCAATGTCGCTTCCGAAGGTTTTTCGCGGCTGATAACGGTTAGGGTTGATTCTCTCGACCGGGATATTTACGACTTTATTTATGACTTCAGGCGTTCTTCTTGTTGCAAATGTTTGAAAAAACGGCATTTTTATAATCCTCCTGCCAAATTACATGGATTTGTATAATTATACCATTTTTTCTGTACGAAATTTGTCGTAAAATGTTGGCAAAAAATTATTTACATTTCCCCGAAAATATGTTATAATGTGCTTTGAGGTCCAGGAGGTTTAAATTTATGGCTAAAAAGAATTTGAAGATGACGTCTTTCAAGAACAAAGGCGATAATCGCCCCGAATCAAAACGCAAAACACATATGAGAATATTAACATTTTTCATCGCCTTGGTGGTAATCCTCGGGCTGGTGCTTATATTCCCGTTTAGTCAATAAAATATAGGAAATAAAAAATGATAACAAAGATAATAGACAATATCGAAAAGATTATAGTCGGGAAAAGGGCGGCAATCGAAGAGCTTGTTGCCGCGTTTTTAGCCGACGGGCACGTGCTTATCGAAGACGTTCCCGGTGTCGGCAAAACACAGCTTGCCTTTGCCCTCGCACGTTCGGTCGGCGGGCGTTTTAATCGCATACAGCTCACCCCCGATATAATGCCCTCCGATATCACAGGTTTTTCGATAATTGACCCGAAAACATCCGAACTTGTTTACAAGCCCGGCGGTGCGGACTGCAATATTCTCCTTGCGGATGAGATTAACCGTGCCTCACCCAAAACACAATCGGCACTCCTTGAGGTTATGGAAGAGCGTCAGGTTTCCCTTGACGGCGTTACGCACAAACTTCCCAAACCCCTCCTTGTTATTGCCACCGAAAACCCCGTTGAGACATACGGGACTTACCACCTGCCCGAAGCACAGATGGACCGCTTCGCTGTGAAGATAAAAATCGGATATCCCGATGAAGATGCGGAGCTTGAAATTTTGTCGAGAAACGAGAAGATACCGCCCGAAATTTCCGCCGTTATCACCACTGAGAATGCGATTGCCTTGCAGGAACAGGCAAAGGATATAAAAGTGTCGGAGGACCTTCGCCGTTATATTATCGAGATTTCCGCCGCTTCAAGGGATAACGAGCTTATAAAACTCGGAATAAGCCCCCGCGGCTCCCTCATGCTTCTTAAAATATCAAAGTCGTTTGCGATGATTGCAGGGCGTGATTATGTCACCCCCGATGACATTAAGCGTGCGGCTCTGATAACGCTGCCGCATAGGCTTACACTTTCGCAAAAGGGGCGGTCGAGTATCGGCAGTTCCGACGCTATGACCCTAAATATTTTAGACAGCATTGCTGTACCCCGTTAGCAATATGAGTAGAATAGTTAAGATATTTGAACTGTTTTTCATAATCGGGCTCGGGCTGCTTGTGACCCTTTACGTTTCGGCACCTGTCGGCGTGACAATCCTGTTAATGGTTTTTTTCGGGATGTTTTTTTCTATCGCCGTGACTATTGCAACAGCCGTTATGAAAGCAATCAAGGTAACAGCCTCGGTTTCCGAAGCATCTGTTTCACAGACAACGCTTTTTAAGGGTGAAAAAACTATCCTTAAAATCACGGTGAAAAACAGGACGATAATCCCTGCCGCAGACGTGAGGATCCGACTTATCACGCCCGATTCGGGGCTTAATGCCGATACCGAAAAAAATATAGTGAGCTTTTCTGTCGCAGGACGTGCAGAGGAAGTTTTAGAGCTTGAATATGAAGCGGCAATCTGGGGGCAGTACAAGATAGGCATTGAGACGGTTCGCCTCGGCGACTTTTTGGGGATATTCTCACTCCCGTGGCAAGTGTCAGGCAATGCGAATTTTGAAGTCTTGGTCTTCCCGAACATAATCGAAATCCCGCCCGAAGAGATTATTATCGGCTCAGCTCTCGAAGCCATATATGACGACGAAGCGGAGGAGACGACCGAAACCGCTCTGCCGTTTGGCGGCTTCCCGGGATATAACCACAGGGATTACGAGCCGGGCGACCCGATCCGCCGCATTAACTGGAAACTTTCAGCAAAACGCGACAAGCTGCTTTTGCGGCTTGATGATGAAGCGGAGACACCGGAAATTAATATATGTTTAACAGCCTCTAAAGAGGCGCTTGATGAGGACAGAGAAAAACAAGAGGAAGCTGTTGAAACCGCCTTGGGGCTTGCAGATCTTTTTGTGAAGCTTGATATTAAGGTCAAGGTGCACTATTCAAATTCTTTGTTTGAATGCATAAACTCCGATGATATTGCAAATTTGCAGACCGCCTTTTTAAGATATAAATTTTCTGATGAAAACTATCTGCCCGAAGACCTTTCATACTATATAAAAGTTTCGCCGAACAGTTTACCCGAACTGATTAAAGCATGAAAAAACTTAACGAAAAGTCAATAAAAAACTTTTCGCGGTTCGCTTTTCCGTGGCTTTTTTGCTTCGCCTGTATGTACGCGTTTATATATGCCTACACCGAAGAAATTTTCACGATTTGGGCGGTTGCCGCACTATCCCTCACGGCGGTTTTCTTTGCACTCTTTGACAGACTTGCAAGGCTTCGTGCTCTGCCCCGAATCCTGCTTTTTGTCTTAATATTGATGGTGATAGGAATTGCGACAAACGTCCTTATCTTCACCTCGGGGAATTTCGGCTACGGCTTTTTCATCTGGTTTTTATCGGGCGATTCGCTAATCGAAACAAAGCCCGCATATCTCGCGGCTTTCACCCTCGCCTTTTCGTTTTTCATATCGGCAGTAACCTACTATTTCGGGGTTCATGTCTATCGCAAGCACTGGCTTGTGCTAATCGGGATACTCCCCTTTATTGTCTTTGTCAAGCTTTCGGTGACAATCCCGATTTGGCTTATTGTCACTATAACCGGGATAGAGCTTTTTATCTACCTGGCAAAGCTTCGTGAGGGTTATGACGAAAAGACTATCTTAGCGGGGAAAAAGTCTGTAATAAAAGTATACGGCGATTTTGCGGTTGCCCTTGTCCTTGCAATAGCCCTCATTCCAAAACCCTCCGAAACGCCTTTCTGGGAGGAGTTTGAGCAGGTTTTGGGGCAGTTCACCCTTTCATATCAGGGGGAAAACGGATTATCGGAGGGGCTTTCCTTTCGCTCCGGCAACGCGGATAATGCCGCACTTGCCCCGAACAGGCTTCTTTACACCATGGCAACAAGCAGCTATCATGCCGAGTATTTGAAGCTGCAATCCTTCCCATACTATAACGGCGATGACGACTATTGGTATATCCTTGATGAAAACCTTGAACATTCGAGTTCCTTTTATAACTCCCCGGAAATAAACTATCAGATTTTGGGCGAACTGGGGGAGGAAGCGTTAAAACGCGATTCCACTATTTTAGAGCGATACGGCATTGAGTTTTCGGGGCTCCCCGAAGGGGTTTATAATGCGACGATAACGGCACAGAACCACACCTCGCCGGTGATTCCCGCACCATCACGAACGACAAATATTAGTGTTATCAGAGCAAGTGCCGGCGGTTTTTCACCTACCCGACTTTTCGGCGGCGGCATAGTTTCATCATTCACCCCAAGGGAAGATGAAAAATATCGTGTTTCGCACTACGCCGACATAACAACCGAAAAGGGGCTTAATTCCACGCTTCGAGGCTTAGCGGCAGAGGAATACGGTGCGTTCTTAACCGACCTTGCAACCGCCCAGGAAGAAGGAAGCATCGCCAGAGATATTGCAAGATATATCGCTGATGATTATCAGGAAGCTATCGACTGGCGGCACTTTAACAGCTATAACAGTGATAGCCTTCGCGAACTTTCAGACGAGATAACGGCGGGGATTACCGATGACTTTGACAAGGCAAAGGCAATTGAGCGATATTTTCACGAGACCGGCTTTTCATACAGCCTTGGGTATAACGCGCCTGTGGACACCCCCGAATATTTCATCTTCACCGACAAGATGGGTTCCTGTTCCGATTTCGCAACAGCTTTCACCATTCTTGCGGGTTATGCGGGTCTTTCTGTCCGCTACACAGAGGGGTATATCCCCCGCGAGGTAAGCTATGAGGAATACCTTGAGGCTTCGGCTGAAAACGGAATAGACAACAGCGTTCGTTTCCCCGAAAATATGCATTTTTACACTGTTTCAAGCCACGATGCCCACGCCTACCCCGAAGTTTTCATCGCCGGGATGTGGGTGAGGTTCGAGCCGACGGTCGGAGGACCTGCGGCGGGCGATTTTGACAACGAAGCCGCTGTGACCGACAACACCTCCGAACGGCTTGCATATGTAATCTTCTTTTCAATGCTTGGGGCTTTGGCGATTCTCTTTGTCCTCCTCCGCCCTAAGATATCGGAAGCGATTTTCAGAATAAAACTTCGATTCGTCCTTAAAAAGAGCGGCGAAAAAGAGGCTTTGCGGCTTATGTTTGCCCGAATTGCCAAAAAAATGAACATAAAGATGGAGATTCCCAGCGATAGTCGCACTGTGTTTGAGGTTGCGGATATGTTAAAAAATTCTGCCGACATAACCCCGATTGTAATACCGCTTTCAGCCGCCGTTTTCGGCGATGAAGCGATAACCGATTATGACGGGGCTTACGACTGTTACAGAAAAGCTATTGACAAAATAAAGCGTTCGTGATATAATTTTCTTAAAATGAGGGGGATTATTTATGGCTGTAATTGGTGGCATATCCTTACCGAATATTCCTTGGCAGGACAGACCTGAGGGCAACAACGACGTGATTTGGAGATACGACAATAACCCGATCATAAAACGAAATGCGATTCCGACTTCAAATTCCGTTTTCAACAGTGCTGTTGTGCCGTTCCAAAAGGGCGATTATAAGTTCGCAGGCGTTTTCCGTGTTGACGACAAGGCACGGAATATGAACCTTCACGCCGGATTTTCAAAAGACGGGATTAATTTTGATATAAACCCGAATCGCATTGAATTTAACAAAGACAACCCCGCTTTGCAGGATTTTCAATACGGTTATGACCCGCGTGTGGTGTATTTTGCGGAGGATGGGAAATTCTATATAACATGGTGCAACGCATACGGCTATAAGCCGACAATCGGCGTTGGCTGGACGACTGATTTTGTCGATTTCACCATGACCGAAAATGCGTTTTTGCCCTTTAACAGAAACGGCGTTTTATTCCCGCGGAAGATAGACGGAAAATATGTCATGCTGTCGCGGCCTTCCGACTGGGGGCACACACCATTCGGGGATATATTCATATCGCAGTCAAAAGACCTCAAATACTGGGGGGAGCACCGCCATGTAATGAGCCCGAAGGGCGGTTGGGAATCGACAAAGATCGGTGCAGGACCGATTCCCATTGAAACCGATCGCGGCTGGCTGATGTTTTATCACGGCGTTTTAACCTCCTGCAACGGATATGTTTACAGCTTCGGGGCGGTGCTCCTTGACATAAACGAGCCTTGGAAGGTGCTCAAACGCGGCAATGAATATCTGCTGTCACCGCAGGAAACATATGAGCAGATCGGCGACGTGCAAAACGTAACCTTCCCCTGTGCAAATCTTGTTGATGCGGACACAGGCAAGATAGCAATCTATTACGGCTGTGCCGACACCTGCACTTCACTTTGCTTTACGACCGTTGAGGCGGTTTTGGAATTTTTAGATAAAGAATAGGAACACATCATGTCAAAAACACTTGTAATAGGCTGCGGGGGGGTGGCACAGGTTGTTATCCGCAAGATGGCTTCCCACCCCGAAATTTTCCCCGAAATTTTAATCGCTTCACGCACCGTAAGTAAGGTAGACGCTTTAATTGCTGATATCCAAAACACGGTTGCGACCGCGGAGGGAAACACTGACGTCGGTGTCAGTGTGAACGCGGCAATCAAGGGGCGGCTACCCGCCCTTGGATCTGCACAGGTTGATGCCGATAATGTCGATGAGCTTATCACTTTGATGAAAAGCTACGAGCCGTTTTTGTGCGTTAATGTCGCTCTGCCTTATCAAGACCTCACTATAATGGATGCTTGTCTTGCCTGTGGGGTGCACTATCTTGACACGGCGAATTACGAGCCGCGTGATGAGGCGCATTTTGAATATTCATGGCAATGGGCATATCGTGAACGCTTCGAGGCGGCGGGCTTATGTGCGGTGCTCGGCTGTGGTTTCGATCCGGGTGTTACCGGCGTTTTCTCGGCATATGCTCTCAAGCACTATTTTGATACTATAGAATATATCGACATCCTCGACTGCAACGGCGGCGACCACGGCTATCCCTTCGCGACAAACTTCAATCCCGAAATAAATATCAGAGAAGTTTCCGCTCGCGGTTCATATTGGGAAGACGGTCACTGGGTTCACACCGCCCCGATGGAGATTAAGCGTGTTTATGACTTTGACGGTGTGGGGGAAAAGGATTGTTATCTTCTTCACCACGAGGAAATCGAATCGCTTGCTCTCAATATTCCGGGCATAAAGCGGATTCGCTTTTTCATGACATTCGGGCAATCCTATCTTACACATTTAAAATGTCTTGAAAATGTCGGGATGACTTCAATCGAACCGATTGACTTCGGCGGTCAGAAAATTATCCCTATCGAGTTTTTAAAGGCTGTCCTCCCCGACCCTGCCACTTTGGGTCCGCGTACTAAGGGCAAGACTAATATAGGTTGCATTTTCAAAGGTTTCAAGGATAACAAGCCGGTTTCGTACTATATATATAACATCTGCGACCATGAGGAGTGCTACAAAGAAGTCAAGAGCCAGGCGATATCATACACAACCGGCGTTCCCGCGATGATCGGCGCTATGCTCATGACAAAGGGGATTTGGAATAAGCCCGGCGTTTACAACGTTGAAGAATTTGACCCCGACCCGTTCATGGACGAGCTTAATAAAAACGGCTTGCCGTGGATAGAGACGTTCGACCCGAAATTTATAGACTAAGGTTTTACATATGGCACAACGTTCTATAGGCAAAACACTTCGTAGGCTTCGCGAAAATGCGGGGCTGTCTGCTGATGACGTCGGCAATGCGTTATCACGTCAGGGCAAGACAATTAATGCGTGGGAAAACGGACGCGGTGAGCCGGATATCACCGCACTCATCACCCTTTCGACCCTCTTCGGCGTTAAAAATCTGTTGTCGCTCATTGCAGTTGATTTGTACGGCGACACTGCACCGATTCGCCCCGAAATTAACGAGACCGAAGACAGGCTTATTTCAGACTGGCGGACTTTAGACCGTTTCGGCAGACAGACGGTTATAAAGGTGATTGAAAGTGAGCTTGAAAGGGTCAGATTTATATCCGACGACCCCGAGCAAAAAGCCGCTTATGCGCCTTACCTTGAAATTCCGCTTTCTCGTCAGCCCATCTTCCCGGGCTGTGATTTCCCCGAGCGAGAGCTTTTTGACACTGTCGAGTTTATTAAAATACCCAAAACCGATTTACATAAAAGTGTTGATTTTGCGGTTCGCATCGACAGTTCCGGCTTTGAGCCGAGGTTTTCGGACGGCGATATTCTGCTTATAAAGAGGCAGAGCGAAATTGATATCGGAGAGATCGGAATATTTTCGGTTGATGACAGGATTTTCTTGCGAGGATTTGGACATAATCGTTTAATATCGGTTACACCCGGCTTGGAAGATATTCTCATTAATGAAAAAAAGCGTGTGAGATGCTTGGGAAAATTAATCACGAAGGCGTAAATATAACATAACTTAACAGTTTTACCACAAAACAGATACAATATTCGTTCAAATTGGTTACAAAATGAAAAAAATATATGAAATTTTAAAAAAGGTATTGCAAAATAAAAAACTATAGTATATAATAGAAAGTGCGATAAAGGCGACGGGACAGGGGTATATATGTGGGTATACTTCCGGATGCTGATTCGGGGTTTATCCCCTATGTCTGCGAACCTCGTTTTGTTGTCCCGCTCGCGTCAAAACAGAAAAATTTATTTAGGAGTGAATAATAATGAAATTAAAGAAGCTTTTGGCAGCCGTTGTAGCAGGAGTTTTAGCTCTCACAATGGCACCGATAGCAATCAGTGCGGCGACTTGGGATACCACCACCACCTATGCGGGTGCACAGGGCGGTGTGGCGCTTTCACTGAGCGTAAACGGCAGAACTGTTTCTTGGAATAGAACATCTGTAAGCGCAAATCCTGATTCACCGACAGCAGCATTTACAGGAGAAGTTACAATTCCTTACGATGTTGCACAGTCAAACTTCAGCTTCGGCTGGACAAAACAAGCGGGTGCTACTGTTACACATGATGTGGATCTCGAAAACGGCACGGACTTTGTGAATTTCCCCGTCATCGCCAGCAACAGTGCTTCCGGCTACTTCATTACATTTGATACTGCTATGAAAGTTGCAAATGCTTCCACTACCGTAACATTTACAGTAATTAACCCTGATAATCCTTGGGTTATTCGTAAGAACGCTTCGATAGAAGGCGGTGACGGAAACCCGGTAAAATTAAGCGAAGATGTCGAAATTGATACAGCTACATATGCTTTGACTTTTGTTACCGACATTTCTGCCAAGAGCTTATTGCAGATGGCAAACCAGAATGATCCTTGCGGAACATTTGAAGTTACCGACAGTACCGGTCTCGGGCAAGACTCCGGTGCAGGTGTAAAAAAATTCAACGCTAACCCCGGCGACACAGTTGTATTAACTGCACCTACAGCTCTCAACGGCGTTAATGATAATGCTCCTTTTGACGGTTTCAAATTCTCAAAAAAGGTTAGGATCTCAGCGGCAACCGATATGGTTACCGGTCCCAGAGGCGGAGATATTGAAGCAGGTGAATCCCACGATATTGTTTACGGCAAAGCTGAAGATACTATTACATTCATAATGCCTGCAGGCGGTCTCACCATCACAGCATTTGATGTAGACGGTTTTAACTACGGGACAAAATCAAGCACTTCTTCCAACAATAACAATAATAACAACACCAGCGACACAACCGGCAGATATCGTTTGAGCGTTTCCGGTTCCACCTACCATAACGGTTCGTCAAATATTCTCCCCGGTACTGTTGTTACCCTTTATCCGAGCACAACCCAAGACTTCCAGTATTGGACTGTTACAGGTCTTAACGGCACCTATAACACAAGCGTTATGAACTTCTCGTTCACAATGCCCGAGAACACAGTTACCATCACAGCTAACAACTACAACGAAAGCAATATCACAGCAACAACAAACGGCTATGGTTCTGCTTCCGCTAACAAATCAAGAGCTAACCAAGGCGAAATCGTTGAGTTCACAGCTTCCGGTTCCGGCACAGTTGCTGCTTCCGGCGGCATGATGGCTAATGACCCTGCTAACTGGTTAGGGCTCGGCACAAGTTCTTACTACTACCCCACCACATATACCTATGCTTTCAACGGCTGGTCGTTTAACAGAACTGTTTCCTATGTGAGCGGTTACTCTTCAACCTCCAACCCGACAAGAGTTTATATGCCTTCCGGCAACCTCACAGGTACAGCTAACTTCACACCCACCGCTTCCGCTTATCCTTATATCCCCACAACTCCTTCAACACCTTCTTCCACCACTAACAGCAACAGCTTCTCTAATAACGGTGCAACTGCAACAATCAACACCTCTTCCGGCGTGATTACCGCAGGTATTAACACCACAGGTTCTGTAAACTCCACAGCAACAGCAAACGCTCTTAAATCCGCTGTTTCGAGAAAACTCATCGACGGCACACCCACAGTCGTTGTTCCCTCCACCTCAACAGGTATCTCGAAGTCTACAATGCAAAAACTCATCACAGCAGCAGGAAATACGTCAATCAGAGTTCAGATCCAGGGCACATTCGGCACAATCCTCATTCCTGTTTCCTCTGCACGTCAGATCAACGCCCGCGTTCTCACAAGCTCGAATGCGCTTACAAACGCTAAGGCTACATTCAAGAAAGCGTTCGGCAACAACGATATCGTTGGTATCCAGACTGCACAGGCAACAACATACGGCGCTTCCGCACAATACCGCATCTCTGCAGATGCAATCGGTCTCAACGTTGACTACGGCGATACTGCTTATGTGGCACTTTATAACCCCACAACAAAGAAGTATTCCGCAAAAACCGTAATGGTTAATGCAAACGGTCAGATCGCATTCGCATCGTCCTACAGCGGAATAATCCTCTTCTCCGCAATGCCTTTCTCTAATAAATAAACAAATAGATAGATAGATTGGTAGATAGATAAACTTCAGAACCCCCTCAAAAACGCTCACTTAGAAATAGGTGAGCGTTTTTATTGCAATAAAAACTTTTATGTGATAAAAGGTCTTGACAAATGTAAAGCGATTGGGTATAATATAGTGGGGTGATGAGAATGGAGAACTATAACACACTTGAAGATACCGAAAATGAAAAACTTTCACCATTTTATCAAAAAATAAAAAATGACTATGACGAAGCTATGAGAGACCTTCGCGACGGCAAACTGAAAGGTTATAGCAGCACTGAGGAAATGTGGGCTGATCTTGAAGCAGAGGGTTATATATGAATATGGAACTCGACGAAAACGGATTCACTCCAGAGCAATCGGCAAGGATTACAAAGAACATTGAAGATATGAAAAACGGAAAAGGCATAACAATGACCTTGGAAGAATTTGATGCTTGGTTTAATGAAAATATCTTAAAAGAAGAAATATGAAAATTAACTTCAATCAAAAATACACCACCATAGCCGTTTACGCCGTCATTACCTTTGCGGTGTGTTTTGCTTTGGTTATGATTGTGGACAGGCTCCCTGTTATTGCGGGGTTTGCCCGCACCGTCGCGTCGCTCCTTGCACCCATCACTTGGGGCGTGGTTTTCGCGTACCTCATGAACCCTGTGCTCAAATTTTCGGAGCGCATTCTCAAACCCGTCATCTGTCGAAAAAAAGAACATAAGAAAATTCTGCGTGTGCTTGCTGTTGCCATCTCAACCATCGTGTTTTTGGGCATCGTCGCTGCCGCGTTTGCTATAATACTGCCGCAAATCATACGGTCTTTCCAGTCCATCGCCGCCAATTTTTATACATACTTCGCAAACGTCCAGACTTGGGTGCTCGGAATCTTAGAAGAATACCCGGGTGCAAAAGACAACGTCATAAATATCCTTAATGACCTCTCCGCGAACTGGTATTCCTATCTCATATCCTTCACCGGCTCGCTCACAAACCTTGATTTTGAAAATATCCGTGACATGGCAGTCCGCGTGGGCGGCACCGCCGTGAACGTCTTGGGCACGCTCCTTGATGCACTCATCGGCGTGATTATCATGATATATCTGCTCTATTCAAAGGAAATTTTCTTGGGTCAGATTAAAAAAATCGTCGTCGCGGTTTTCCCGACCAGAGCTTCAAATACCCTTGTCGGCATCGGCTCGAAACTGAATATGACACTATCCGGCTTCATTTCCGGCAAGGTTATCGATTCGGTAATAATCGGCATAATCTGCTTCATCGGGATGTCCATCATGAAGATGGAATATGCCGTGCTCATCTCGGTTATCATCGGAATCACAAACATAATTCCATTTTTCGGACCCTTCATCGGTGCGATACCGTCCGGACTGCTTCTCCTTATCGCCGCACCCGATCAGGTTATCCCCTTTGTCATATTCATATTCGTGCTCCAACAGTTCGACGGCAACGTGCTCGGTCCCTATATCTTGGGTGATTCAACCGGGCTTTCGGCAATCTGGGTTATGGTCGCGATCTTCATCGGCGGGCATTTCGGCTTCGGAGGCATGATTTTGGGCGTTCCGCTCTTCGCGGTGCTATATACTATCATTAAGGACCTTGTGGAACATCTGCTCCGCAAAAAGAATCTCCCTGTCGAGACTGCAGACTATATGCCTGTCCCGGCGGTTTTGGATATAAAAAGAAAACATCGATCATTTAAGATGACAAAAACAGAAGAAAAGGATTCAAAGGAAGAATGAGCAGCGTATTTTCACAGGCGGAGACAATGAGCCGCAAAGAAATTGAGGTTATCCAGCTTTTGAAGCTGAAAAAGGAGATCGACTACTGTATCGCAAATAACGCGGAATATGGCAAGCGACTGGGTGAAGCGGGGGTTACTTCCGACAAGATTAAAGACATTTCAGATATAAAATATCTGCCCTTTATCACCAAAAAGGATATGCATTCGACCTATCCGTTCGGCTTCTTCGGGCAGCCTATGAATAAAATTGTTCGTATTCACGCTTCATCGGGCACAACCGGCAAGCCCACCGTTATCGGCTACACACAGCGGGATCTTGACGACTGGGCAGAGTGCATGGCAAGGCTTTGCTTCGCCGGCGGTGCAAGGGAAAGCGACATATTCCAGATCTGCTTCGGCTATGGTCTGTTCACAGGGGCTTTGGGGCTTCATTATGCCTTGGAAAAGATCGGCGCAACAGTTATTCCGTCATCTTCGGGCAATACCGAAAAGCAGATGATGCTAATGCAGGACTTCGGGACGACAGGTCTCGTCTCAACGCCGTCATATGCCGAATATATCGGGGAACTTGCCCGCGAACAGGGCATAACCGAAAACTTGAAGCTCCGCCTCGGGCTCTTGGGCTCGGAGGGCTGCACCCCCGAGATGAGAAATCATATCGAATCGGCTCTCCATATCTTCGTCACCGACAACTACGGCATGAGCGAACTCGGCGGACCGGGCGTTTCGGGCGAATGTGAAGAACGCGACGGTATGCACATCAACGAGGATTTTTATCTTTGCGAGATTATCGATCCGATTACAGGCGAAGTGCTTCCCGAAGGCTCACAGGGCGAACTTGTGGTCACAACCCTTGCAAAAGAGGGATTCCCTATGCTTCGCTATCGGACAGGCGATATCACAAAGCTTGTTAAAGAACCGTGCAAATGCGGGCGAACCTTTGCAAGGATGGACAAGATCAAGGGCCGTTCGGACGATATGCTCAAGATTCGCGGCGTGAACGTCTTCCCGTCGCAGATTGAATCGGTTCTTATGACCTATCCGCAAATCGCACCCCATTATCAGCTTGTGGTGACACGCAAAAACTATTCCGACAGGCTTGAAGTGCGGGTTGAAATCTCCGACGTTTCACTCCTTGAAAACTTTGCCAAACTCGAAGAGCTGCAAGAAAACATAAAGAGTAAGCTCAAAACGATATTGGGGATCGACACAGCTGTTTCACTCGTCGAACCCAAAACCTTAGAGCGTTTCCAAGGCAAAGCGAAGAGGATTTTAGACCTGCGAAATCAGTAAAAATAAGCGGCTTTTGCAAGAAAAATAAAAAAACTTGCAAAAAATTTAAAAAACACTTGACAAGCGGATTTTAATGTAGTATAATATAAACATTAAATTGTATATTAAGCAGTGCGGCTTATATTTCCTTGAATCGGAATATATTTTGCCGTGCTTTTTTTGGAGGATTTTACTATGAGTGATTTTACAATCGACAGCAACGTTCCCGAATATTTCGGCAGTCAGGTTTTCACCGAAGAGCTGATGAAGACCCGTCTGCCCAAAAACGTCTTTAAGGCGTGGATGAAGACCAAGAACACAGGCTGTCCTCTCGACACCGATGCGGCTGATGTTATCGCTTCGGTTATGAAGGAATGGGCTGTTGAAAACGGTGCAACACACTACACACACTGGTTCTTCCCTATGACAGGCATTTCCGCCGAAAAGCACGACTCGTTCATCTCCCCTGTGGGCGGCGGTCAGGTTATCATGGAATTTTCGGGCAAAGAGCTCATCAAGGGCGAACCCGATGCATCATCCTTCCCCTCGGGCGGTCTGCGCGCTACATACGAGGCAAGAGGATACACAGCTTGGGACCCGACCTCCCCGGCATTTTTGCACGACAACTCGCTTTATATCCCGACAGCGTTCTGTTCATACACAGGCGAAATTTTAGATAAAAAGACACCGCTCCTCAGGTCTATGGACGTTATCTCCGAACAGGCACTCCGTATCCTTCGCCTTTTCGGCAACACAACGGCTCGCAGGGTTATCACCACTGTCGGACCGGAGCAGGAATATTTCCTTGTTGATAAAAAGCTTTATGACCAAAGGCGTGATCTTATCTTCGCAGGGCGTACCCTTTTCGGTGCGAAGGCTCCCAAGGGACAGGAACTTGAAGATCACTATTTCGGTGCTATAAAAGAGCGTGTTTCATGCTACATGAAAGACCTTGATAAAGAGCTTTGGAAGCTTGGCATATACGCGAAAACAAAGCATAACGAAGTTGCCCCCGCCCAGCACGAATTTGCACCCATCTTCACCGCTTCAAATATCGCGGCTGACCAGAATGCACTTGCACTCGTTGTAATGAAGAAAATCGCACTCCGCCACGGTCTTGTTTGCCTTGTTCACGAAAAGCCTTTCGCAGGCGTGAACGGTTCGGGCAAGCATAACAACTGGTCGATTGCCACCAACGAGGGCTTGAACCTTCTTGACCCCGGCAAGTCGCCCAAAGACAACATTTTGTTCCTCACTTTCTTAGTTGCAATCATCAAGGCTATTGATGAATATGCAGACCTCTTGCGTCTCTCCGTTGCTTCGGCAGGGAATGACCACCGCCTCGGTGCTAATGAGGCTCCCCCCGCTGTTATCTCGATATTCCTCGGTGAAGAGCTTCAAAAGATCTGTGATGCACTTGAATCGGGGCAGATGATTAAAGAAAACTCCAACAGCGAATTTGTAATCGGTGTTGATGCACTCCCGAATTTCCCCAAAGACACCACCGACCGCAACAGAACATCTCCTTTCGCTTTCACCGGCAACAAGTTTGAATTCCGTATGCTCGGGTCGTCCGACGAAATTTCCTGTACTAACATGATGCTCAACACCACCGTTGCTTATGTCTTAAAGGAATTTGCCGATAAGCTTGAGGGTTCTGCAAACTTCAAGGCTGATCTTAACACCCTCTTAAAACAAACATATATCGACCACAAACGTGTTATCTTCAACGGCAACGGCTATGATGACGAGTGGATTAAGACTGCCGAGGGCAAGGGGCTTCCCAACCGCCAGACCACAGTTGATGCTGTTCCGCACTACACCGACGCTAAAAATATTGCCATCTTCGAGGAGTTTAAGGTGCTCACCAAGACGGAAATCGAGTCGAGAACCGAAATCCTTCTTGAAAATTACACCAAAGTCCTCAATATCGAGGCTCTGACCATGGTTGACATGGCGCGCAAACAGATTCTTCCTGCCGGGCTCTGCTTCTCCGATAAGCTTGCAACGGGCGTTAATACCAAACTTGCCGCAGGGGTTCCTGCCGATGCAGACAAGGCACTTGCTGTCAAGGTCGCAACCCTCAACACCGCAATTCTTGCAGGCATTGAAAATCTTGAAGATAAACTTCTCGGTGCAAAGGATGCCGGCGACACCGTTTCGACTGCCAGATATTATCGTTCCGACGTGTTCTGTGCAATGTCTGACCTCCGTGCCGCTGCCGACGAGCTTGAAACAATCACCCCCGAAGCTCTCTGGCCCTATCCCACATACGCAGATCTTTTGTTCAACGTATAATTAAAAAATTTAGGCGATTCGTATAAACGGATCGCCTTTTTTGTTGACATTAATATCGTTTTGTGTTATACTTTTAGATAGAAAACATGAAAGGTTTTTATTATGACCGAAGCTTTATGGTTCACACAGAATATGTGGGCGGGATGGAATCTGGGCAACGTTTTTGATTCATACGACAATAAGCCCTATGACGCGGAAAAAGAACTTTCATATATCACAAGCAGAAATAACCCTGCCGCATCGAGAGAACTTTTTCAGACGGTCTATGATTCCGGCTTTCGTACATTAAGGCTTCCTGTCAGCTGGCATAATCATGTTATCGACGAAGATTTCACTATATCAAAAGTTTGGCTTGAAAGCGTAAAGGAAGCGGTTGATATCGCCCTTGAAATCGGTTTTTATGTCATTATAAATATACACCACGACGACGACCCTGCGTTTTATTATCCGGACAAAGAGCATCTTGAAAGCTCTTGGAAGTTCATGAAAGCGATATGGTCACAGCTTGCTGAGACTTTTGCGGATTATGACGAGTTTTTATTGTTCGAGGCTGTAAACGAACCTCGCCTCAAGGGCACCGAATATGAATGGAAACCGATTGATATCACCAATGATATTCAGCGTGATGCTTTATATACTATAATGGAGCTTAATGGTCGTTTTGTTGACCTTGTGAGGAGCAAGGGCGGCTTTAACGAAGAGCGTTATCTTCTTGTGCCTTCCCATGCGGCAAACTATGAAAACACCCTAAACCCCGCCTTTGATATTCCCGAAGACACAGCGGATAATAAGATTATCGTTTCGGTTCATGCCTATATCCCCTATCCGTTTGCACTTGCACCGATCGGCTCAGAGCAAGCTGTCGATACATTTGACCCCGAGGATCCGGACGACACAAAATATATAGACGGGATGTTTGAGGGGTTAAGAGAAAAATATACCGGCAAGGGAATCCCGGTTGTTATCGGCGAGTATGGGGCATCAAACAGGAATGAAAACACCGAGGCAAGAGCTGCTTGGACCGACTATTACGTGAGCAAAGCTCGGTCTGTCGATATCCCCTGCGTTTGGTGGGACAACGGTTCCTTTGACGGCGACTATGAAAACTTCGCGATAATAAGGCGTGATAACTTAGAGTGCCCATACCCCGAGATTTTGCGGGCGTTGGTTGAAAATAAAATCCCCTTTTAAA
Organism: Ruminococcus sp.; assembly: GCA_031262225.1. GTDB lineage: Bacteria > Bacillota > Clostridia > Oscillospirales > Ruminococcaceae > JAISGY01. The sequence goes on from JAISIC010000059.1 coordinate 19,883, forward strand.
TAGAAAAGAAAAATATGGATCTGATAAGGCAGGTTTTAGACAAATTTTTTGATAACCTCAATAATATGCAGCGTGAGGCGGTTTTCGCGGTTCGCGGTCCCGTTTTGATTTTGGCGGGTGCGGGTTCGGGAAAGACCACCGCCCTCATTAACCGTATCGTGTGTATGGTTCTTTTCGGCGACCCTTTGAATGAAGAAAATAATCGGGATTATAATGCCGATGAGCTTTCATATCTTAAAAACTATGACGGTAACAAATCGCCTGAAAGTATAGCGCGTTTACAAGAACTTATCGCATATAAACCGATCCCCGCTTGGAAGATTGCCGCTGTCACCTTCACAAACAAGGCGGCAGGAGAGCTTAAGGAGCGTTTGGCGAAGACTTTGGGGAGCGAAGGGGAGGCTGTAACCGCCTGCACCTTCCATAGCTTTTGTGTGAAGCTTTTGCGGCGTGACATTGAAAAAGCCGGCTACAGCTCGAAATTCGGGATTTATGATTCCGACGATTCACTAAGGCTTATAAAAACTACACTAAACGAACTTGACTTAGACGAAAAACGTTTCCCGCCGAAGATTTTGGCTTCAAGGATATCAAGGGCAAAGGACAGGCTCATAACCGCCGAAGAATACGAAGATATCGCCGTGAAGAACAAGGAGCTTGATGCTTATCAGGCGAAGATCACCGCAAAGGTTTATAAAAAATATCAGCATAAACTTGAATCTGCCGATTCGCTCGATTTTGACGACCTCATCTTCACCGCCGTTAGACTGCTGGAACAAAACCCCGACCTTCGTGAATACTATTCGCGACGCTTCGAATATATGATGGTGGACGAGTTTCAGGACACAAACTCCGCACAATACAAGCTTGCAGAGCTTCTTTGCTCATCGCATAAAAATTTATGCGTTGTCGGGGATGACGACCAGTCTATCTATAAATTCCGCGGTGCTGTGATTGAAAATATATTAAAGTTCAGAGAAAATTTCGACCCTAACACACTTGTGATAAAGCTTGAACAAAACTATCGCTCGACAAAGCAGATCCTTTCCGCCGCAAACTCAATTATCGAACATAACCCGAGGGTTTATGACAAGAAGCTCTGGACCGAGAACACCGACGGCGACGCTGTGGTGCTTTACAAGGCTGATGACGGCTATGCAGAGGCAGAGTATGTTGCCGATAAAATCGGTGAGATAGCCGCTTCCGAAATGGATTTTGACTATAGAAGCGTTGCAATACTCTATCGCATGAATGCACAATCTAACCTCTTTGAGCGGGGGCTTTCCGCTGCCGGCATACCCTATCGGATTATCGGCGGGCTTCGCTTTTATGACCGAAAAGAGATTAAAGATATCCTCTCTTATCTTCATATCATAAATAACCCGCGTGATATTTTGCATTTTCGCCGTGCGATTAACGAACCCAAACGCGGCATAGGCGAAGTTACCGTCTCGATGGTTGAACAAATCGCCTCTGACCTTAACGTCACGCCCTTTGATATCGCCCGAAACGCTTCCGATTATGTTGCTCTTCAAAAGAAATCGCGAGAGCTCTCGCGATTCGCCGACATGATGGACCGACTGACTGTCGAACTTAATTCCGACAAAACGCTTGATGAATTTGTTGACTATTTGATATCAAAAACCGGTTATAAGGCGGCAATGCAGAAGCTTGAAGACGAGGGCGAAAACAGGCTTGCGAATTTGGGCGAACTAAAATCAGATATCGCAAGGTTTGCTGACGGTGTCGAGGGCAAAACCAACGCCGAGCTTTTATCCGAGTTTTTGGAGAGCATTTCGCTTTACACCGACGTTGACAGATATGATGCAGAGGCGGCAGGGGTGAATCTGCTGACTGTGCACTCCGCAAAGGGGCTTGAATGGGACACGGTGTTCTTGGTCGGCATGGAGGACGGAATATTCCCTTCTGCAAGATCTCTCGGGAGCCTTTCGGATATGGAAGAGGAACGCCGCCTTGCATATGTCGCGGTGACAAGAGCGAAAAAAAGGCTTTTTATCACCCATGCCAGAGAACGGGTGTTATGGGGGCAGACGAACCGAAACCTGCTGTCGGTTTTCATCAAGGAAACAGGAATTGAAACCGCGAAGGGGATAAAACCCGCTATTACTGCTGCCGCTGCCTCTGACAGCTATCAGATCGGCGAACGAATCGAGCACCCCAAGTTCGGCGAGGGTATGATAATCACGGCACAGAAGCTGGGCAACGACCATATGCTTGAGATTATCTTTGACAATGTGGGAACAAAAAAATTGATGGCGAATTTTGCGAAACTAAAAAAGCTAAATTAAAAATTACACGCTGACTTCTTTCAGAGCGGAAAGAGTTTGAGCGGCGAAAGGGGGCACGAGTGCCCTGAAGAATTACAGAATAACGCTCCTACGACATGGTCAAACAGATGCTAACACAGAGGGAATGTATATCGGCAAGACCGATATGCAGCTTTCGGATTTAGGCAGAGGCGAGCTTCTGACAATGCAGAAAGAGTTTTTATACCCCAGAGTTGAGAGGGTTTATACGAGCCCGCTTTCAAGGGCAGTCGAATCGGCGACAATCCTTTTCCCCGATGTTCCGATTGAAAATGTCACAGTAGTTGACAGCCTTCGCGAGATGGATTTCGGCGTTTTCGAGGGGCTCAAAGCCTCTGATCTTGTCGAGCTTGAAAGCTATAAGGCGTGGCTTCGCGGAGGATTTGATGTCTGTCCTCCTAATGGGGAATCGGCAAGAGAAGTCCTCACTCGAACGCTTTCGGGGCTTGATCTGGTTATCTGCGATATGATGGAAAAGGGTGTAACCGATGCAGCACTGGTCACCCACGCGGGGATTATCACAAACATAATCTGCGGCTTCGGGCTTCCCAAACTCACCCCTGTCGAGGCGGCAACCGATTTCGGCAAGGGATTTATGATAAGCATCTCCGCCGCTCTCTGGCAAGGCTCACAAACATTTGAAATCGTGGGAAGGACACCTGCGTAGATGAATATTATTGATCGAAAATTTAATTCGCATATGGAGTTTGTCGGTCAGTTTGACGAAGAAGAGCTCTATGTCGCTATGCTGAACTTATATAGAGACTATCTCAGCGGTAAAAACAACGTGAGCCCGCAAACTGTCAATAATATTATTTCTTATCACAATAAATTCCCGTTCTGGGGAAGCGGCGACTTTTCAAACCCCGATAACTTTTTGGCAAACCGTGCACATATGCTGACAGCACATAAAGATGAGATAAGGGCGGTTTACGAGCTTTTGGATGACTACCGTTCCAAAGCCGTATACAGTGCCGTAATCGGGAGCCTCATTAACTTTGCGGCGGCGATTAACGACCTTGACAATGCGGCGGAAAAAGCCTTTGAAGAGTACTTCGACTTAGACCTTTTCTCGATAAAAGACAGAGAAGTTTTTGTTGATTGCGGGGCTTATGACGGTAAAAACTGCTGTGAATATTATAAATATTTTGATGGTGAAGACCCTGACCGGTTCATGTTTTATGCTTATGAAATCACAAAAGAGCAGATCCCCGTTATAAAAGAAAATCTTCGAGGTAACGGCATAAAACACTTTAGTGTGAGACAGAAGGCTGTGTCAGACAATAACGGTGAGCTTGTGTTATCATCAAACGACGATGCCTCGGCAAACACAGTTTCAAGCGGACAGGGCGGCGAAGTAATGGTAAAAGCTGTTCGGATTGATGATGACATAACAGAGCCTATCACATTTTTGAAGATGGATATTGAAGGGGCTGAACAGGCGGCAATTCGCGGTGCGGCTCGTCATATTCGTGACGACAAGCCCAAACTCGGCATCTCGATATATCATTCATATGAAGATATGTGGAAGATACCTTTAATGATAGATGAAATCTGCCCGGGATATAGGTTCAGACTTCAATCAAAAAGCGGAAACCTTGTCCCGACAGAAATTATGCTTTTATGCAGTCACGGGAGATGAGAATATAGACATCTTAAGAAAAAGCCTGCTATTATATCGCGGGCGATATGGCGTCAGCCTTCTGCAATTTTTGGCACTCCTGTGCTATATCGGCATGGGGCTTATGATTGTTTTCACTATCCGCGTTATCGCCTTTGAAGATATGCAGCTTTTTGGTTTTGCGAATATAAAAACGGAAAACTACCTCTTTGCGGGGATTGTTGCCTTGGTTGCGGTTATAATGTATATCATCGCCGTTCCCTATATCTACGGCGGCATTTGGTATTCGGAAAACGCGGTGAAATATTCGCTTGTCCCCGCCCACACGCTTTTTGGCTGCTATAACGACCCGACTAAAATCGCCAGAGTTTTAAGGCTTGAAGGCTATCTTTTCCTTCGCAAGCTCCCTGTTTTGCTTCCTTTGACTGCGGCTTCCGCCGCCAATATCATGCTCACCTTCTCAGTTGTCGGAGTGACGGACGGGATTATGCCGCTCTTTGCGGTTGCCGGCTGTGTGCTTTCGGTTTTCGGTATGTTCATGCTTTATAAAGTATATGCACTGCGGTTCTTCCCTGCCCGCCATATCTTCGTTGAAAACCCCGACATAAAGCCGACCTATATCGTCAACCGGGCACTGTATTTAACTAAGGGCAGGGTTAATCTAATCGCCGGTGTTTTTATGAAGCTTTTGCCGCTTTATCTTCTTTCGCTGTTTATCCTCCCTGCACTTGCGGTTATGCCTGTTGCAAGCTCGGTTTACAGCTATTTATATGAAGAGATCAAGTCTCAATTTTTCGTATAGCCGCTTTTAACTTGTTAAAAGCTTGAAAGGTACTGATTTTGGATAATAAAAAAAGCCCTCGGAGAATCGGGGGACAGGCTCTTATTTCGGGGATCATGATGAGGGGCGAGGAGAAAACCGCCATGGCGTGCCGCCTCCCCGACGGAACTATCGATGTTGAAAGCTGGGCTAATAAGATGGCGGGGTGGTATACTAAAATCCCGCTGCTAAGGGGAACCGTCAACTTCGTTTTAAGCCTTGCCGAAGGGATTAAATGCACCATCAAATCCGCCGAAAAGGCGGCAACAGGCGAAGATGAAAACGAGGTTCTCTCCCCGTTTGAAAAGAAGCTGATGGATCGATTCGGTGGCGGAATCGAAAAGAATTTCACCACAATCATGGTGATAATCTGCATCATCACCGTTGCGGCTTCGATTTTGATATTCAAATTCGTTCCGACCTTCCTGTCGGGGCTCTTAAAATATGTTAATGCCCCTGCCGTGCTCATGACGGTGACAGAGGGCATAGTTAAATTCGCTTTAATCTGTGGATATATGTTTGCGGTTTCAAAGACGGCGGCGATGAAGGAGCTTTTCGCCTATCACGGTGCGGAGCACAAGACAATCGCCTGTTATGAGGCGGGGCTTCCGCTGACTGTTGAGAATATTCGCCCCTGCACGAGGTTTCACAGGCGTTGCGGGACGTCCTTCATTCTGCTTGTGATTATTCTTTCAATATGTATCGGTATGTTTTTGCCGTGGGATAACATCTGGATTCGTTATGCTTTACAGCTTGCTTTGCTCATTCCCGAGTCGGCGATAGCTTACGAGCTTATTCGCTTTGCAGGGAAGCATGATAATGTTATTACGAAGATAATTTCAGCACCGGGCATAGCCCTACAGCACATTACCACCCTTGAGCCTGACGATAAGATGATTGAAGTAGCGATTGAAGCGGCGAAACCTGTTATATGACAGCACCTTTCCAGCAAACTTCAAAGCCCGAAGCTCGAAGTTCAGATCTATAATTGTCGGCGTATAATCGGCGAACTCCGTCAACACCGATATCCGAAGTATTTCATACGAGTCCTTGAAAGCAGGATATGTCTTCCGAAACTGCTCCTCATAATTTTCAAAGTAGTTTAAGATATCCGATTTAACCCCTGCCGCCTTGAAGATTTTAAGCAAGCGTTTATATATGAGCTTTTGAGCTTCCTTCGGGGGAAGCTTTTTTACTTTCTGCTCAAAAAGAAACATACGAAAAATTCCTCACTCTGAAACCGCAGTAGATGAAATAGGTGAAGGTGAAAGGAGCTAAAAGATTGAATGTGTCAACCGCTTCGGGTAACGCTTCATAGTCAATGAATCGTGAAAAAATGTTTTCGCCTGATATGATTTCGATAATTCGGAATGAAACATTCATAACGGCGTCCGCTTCGCTGAAAACATACGCCGCAAGGCAAACGCACATCAATGTCGGGAAGATGGTTGCAAAATCCTTAATATTCTCAAGTATGAAATTGTCCGGCTTGACAGAGAGCATAAATTCACCCGATATCGAGAAAATTATACCCAGAATAAAGCCGCCCAAAAGGTCCAGAGGGTGTATGAACCCTTTTGAAAAAAAGCAGATGAAAGAAAAGAGAATCACCGACGCGGAGAGCGGCAAAAAAACGTTAATAAGATTTCCCCCGAATGTTTGGGAGAAATATTCATTATGATTTTGGGTTTCAAATTCAATTGTTACGTTTTTTTTCATTTTTATCACGAGCCGCGAAAAACAGGGTCATAAGTATCGCCATTGCCGTTTCGGCAGAATCGGTGTCAGAGTAAAGATTTTCGGAAACCTCAAAACCGCAAAGCGTTATCTTAACCCTATAGCCTTGCGATTGCAGGCTCTCGGCATATTTGAGCGTGTCGCCGAAAACTCTGTCGTTTACATTGTCGCTGTTTTTAAAAACCGGAAGGCAAAGGATTTCATACTGCGGCGACTCTTCTCTGCTTTCATGCTTATATTCCTTAGAAAAAAGCTCGTCATGCTTCGCCAAAAGGGGCAGATGAATCCTTGAAAGGCTGTCGCCGTCACGATATACTCTAACGTCGGAATATTCATGCTGCGGTATGAATTGCAGACCTTTTTCCCACTCCTTGAAAGGGGGTAACGATTTCATTCTATAGCTTGCCTCGGGGATTACAACGGTGCGGACAGGCTCGATTTTAATATGATGAGAAAAGACAAAAAAGATTGACCCGGTCTTTACTGACAGCACCTCTGCCGTGACAAGGGTGCAGTTTTGGCTTGAAAGACAGATCTTAGCGTCGAAGGAGCTTTCCGGTGCTATATAGCTTTTAAGCGTTTTTATAAAAACTTGTCTGCCGACTTTGCATTTTATCTTCACCTTTGCTTTCAGAATCGGCGTTTTGCTTTCATTTTTAATGCGAAAGGTGATGAAGATACTGTTTTTGCGGCGGGCTATTATGGGCTTTCGCACATTTTTTATGCTCACCCTCACCTTTACCCCTAAATACAGGTCAACTCCGACCATTACGGCGATTAGAAGTAAAGCGGCGAATGCAACCGGTTCGCCTTGAAAAAAGGCAAGATAAAACGCGGCAAGGGCTATGATTATGTATAATATTCTCATAATTTCGGAGGGGTTACCTCTGCTAAAATCACCCTTGCAAGCGATTCGGGCGTGTCCCCTGCGGCTCTTGCCAGCGGGGTGAGCACTAATCTGTGTGCCATGCAGGCGGAGAAGAAATACCTTATATCACTCGGGAGCACAAACATTCGCCCGTAACTCATCGCTAAAACCTTTGCCAGCGACAGCAGATGGAGCGATGCCCGCGGCGATATACCCAAGCTAAGCGACTCTCTGCTCCTTGCGGCGGCGGCAAGCTCTGCTATGTATGTGAAAATCTTTTCGTCAACAAAAACTTCCTCTGCCGTTTGCCGCAGCTTAGTGAAATCTTCGGGGGATATTACGGCGTTTATTTCGGGAATCTCGGACTTTTTATGTTTTGCTTTAAGGATAGACTCTTCGGCTTCAAGGGACGGATAGCCGACAGAAAGGCGTATCGAAAACCTGTCAAGCTGTGATTCGGGGATGGGGGCTGTTCCGACTGCCCAAGGGGGATTTTGCGAAGCTATCACAAAAAACGGGTCGGGGAGCTCCCTTGTAATGCCGTCGATTGTGACTTTACGCTCCTCCATCGCCTCCAAAAGGGCGGATTGCGACCTTCCCATGCCGCGATTGAGTTCGTCGGCAAGGAGGATATTTGTAAATACCGGACCTTCGCGAAACTCGAGTTTTGAAGTCTCGCGATTAAAAACATTAAAGCCTGTGATATCGGAGGGCATGACGTCGGGGGTGAAGGATATCCGCTTGAAAGAAAGGGATAAAACCTTCGCCAACGCCATTGCAAGCGTAGTTTTGCCGACACCCGGGATATCTTCAATCAAAATATGCCCGTCTGCAATGATTGCAAGCAGGAATTCCTTTATAATCTCATCCTTACCGATAATAACCTTGCCGACCTCTGCCGTTGCTCTCGCAAAAAAGTCTGTAATCTCCGGCGGCGTTTCGGTTTTGTCCAGTAAATTCATCTGTTACCTCCCCCTAAACTTTTTATAGTTATGCGAAAGCACTTCCAAAGCTCCGCAGTATTTGTCTGTGAGGGTTATAACAAACGATTCGCGATGGCGAGGAAGTCCCAAAGTTATCGGGAACATATGCTTTTTGATTATATCTCTTTCAAGCGGGCTGATATCAAAATTCTCTTCTGCGTTTGCAAGTGCTCTGTCGGCGTGTTTGATGGCGTGACCGTTTGAAAGTGTGACGGTGTGCCAGTCGTATAAAAAGAGGTCGTGTAAGAGGCCGCCCCTTGCACCTGCTCTTGCATCAAGCCCGAGCTTCTTGCAGATGAGGTAGTTATAATATGAAACGTTTAAACAATGCTCAAAAGTGGTAGTCCGCCCATGGTGGATTACCTTTTTCATTTCGTTGACTGCATCCGAATCGACAAGGTCGTCGATATGCTCCAAAAATTCCTTGTCAAGCTCTTTCTTAATGCCGATTACTTTCATAAATAAAATGCTTTCCGTTAAATAGCCCATTGCCCAAAATAGTATGGACAATGGGCTTTAATTTATGTATCTATTAATAGTTTCATATAACCCGCACCAGTACGGGGTGCTTGCACCCGCGGCGGATCGCCGCTACATCCCAGTCAGACCTGAACGGGAAATACCTTCTGTAAAATATTTTTGCAATGCAATATAGAGAATTAAAATCGGGGTTATTCCGGCAAGACAGCCGGCTTCAAGCCACACAACCAAGTCTCGGACAGGGACGGTGGTGTTGCCGAAGATGGTTTTTGCGATTGCCGCATCTAAGTTTTTGAGCTTCAAAGCGATGATTCCGAAGCTTGTGAAGAAGGTCGAAGTAACGTAATAATCGTTCCAGTACCAAACGATGGAGAAGAGGAATACCGTTAAGAAGGTGGAGGCGGCGTTGGGTGCCATAACCATCAAGAAGGTCTTAAAGGGCGAGCAGCCGTCAAGATATGCGGCATCTTCAAGCTCTTTGGGAAGCCCTCGGAAAGATTGTCGGAAGAGGAATATAAACAGTCCTGCTCTGATGCCGTTTCCTAAAATCGCGGGGAGATACATAGTTATCGGGTTGTCGATGAAGTTTATTGCTTCGCCGCCCATTGCCGTTAAAAGTCCGAACGGATCGAAATAGCGGAAAAACTTAAACTGCGGGATATTGATAATCTGGGGCGGTATTAAAATCTGGAGCACCACGATGAAGAAGAGTATCGATTGCCCCTTGAATTTGAAACGCGCAAAGCCATAGCCGGTGAGGGCACAGGAGAAAACCTGAATGATGGAACAGCCGATGTTTATAATCAAGGTGTTGCGGAAGGTCGGCCAATAATCCATGGTGAGCATTGCGTCTTTGAGGTTTGAAAGGGTGAGGTTGCGAGGTATCCACAAAACTGTCGGGTCGCTCATGTCGGCACGTGTTCTGAAAGCGGTCGAAACCATGAAGATAAGCGGATAAAGTATGATGAAGCAGAGCCCGATTATGATCATTGCTCTGAAAATCGGCCACGCCCACCCTAAGGCACGCTGGATTTTAAGCTTTCTTTGCTCGGCAGGCGACATATGTTCAAGGCGTTTCCTAAAGCGTTCCTTGAGCTCCGCACGGGTATATTTTGCCTCTTTATAATGCGGTTCCGATTCCGGGAAAAACATTCGGAGGGTGTGTAAAAAATCTAATACCGGCTCTTTGATTCTGACGGTGAAAAACGACGCAGCAGTTTCTTTGTCATCGACAACGTCAACCTTCTTGCTTATATCTTCTGCTGCCTCTTTTGTGGAGTGGAGATGCATATTCTCATCATCCCCGATTATGTGCTTCTTTTCGTGTTCTTCTGTCACAACCGCAACTGTGCTTTCACTGACAGAGCCATTTTTATTCTCGTCCATTGAAATACCCTCCTTTCCTATTCATTCTCGTACCAAACGAACCGCTTCATTATTGAAAAGATAATACCGATTGCAATGAGCACTATTCCGAAGTATGACCAGCTCATTGCGGAGGCAAGCCCGTACTTCCATTCCGATTGGACTGAAAGTATTCGTTCCATGACACCGCTTGTCGGGTCGGTGAAAGAGTCGATAACGGTGTATATGATGTTTACAAGTATCATCGGGGAGACATAGGGGAGGGTTACCTTCCAGAAAAATTCCCAGCCTGTCGCACCCTCAATCTGCCCAACCTCTTTTGCGGAGGACGGAATTGATTGCAGAGCGGAAAGGAAGATGATAATCTGAATACCGCAGTTCCAAACAAGGTTTAAGATATCGCTTGTGATGGTGGTGATAATCTCTGTGAAACGCGATCCGAAGCCGTATATCCCGACAAATTCAAGGAGCTGATCCACCATGTCTGCCTCAAACATACTTGAAAACTGATCGGCGTTCGAGTTGCCCGAGATGTTGATGTCGCCTGTGATAATCGCATAGACAGGACCTGTCGCGATGATAACCGGCAGGAAGAATATCGCTCTTGCAAATGTTCGCCCTCTGAATTTTTGGTTTATGACAATTGCCACAAAGAGCGAAAATACCAAGATAACCGGGAGCTTGAGCGCGATATCTTCAAGTGCTTCGACAAGAAGCTGTCTGAAATTGGGGTCGACGGTGAAGGCATATTTATAGTTACTGATATAATCGGTCACGCCGTTAGTGACGATGGGGGTGATCTTCATGTAGCCTGTTTCGGGAACCACATTAAAGAGTGAGTAGTAAAAGGATTCAAAGACAGGAAAGAGCAAAAACAGCAACGCACCGATAAACCAAAATGCTATGAAGCCGTATCCGTAAAGCCCTTTCTTACGCTCATATGACATATGGCGGAATGCTTTTAAGGGGTTTTTCATTATCCGATTACCTCCTTGCCGATATAGTCATAAAGCGAATGTACTGTGCCGTTTTTGGTGATTGTCCGGTTTGCGAGGTCGGTTACAAGGACAGTGCCGTTTGAGAAGGTCGTGGTGATAACCTTGCCGTGGGCGGTTGCACCCCCGGGACGCCCCTGCTCGGTTATGTCATATCCGACGATTGTTGTGCCTGCAAGGTCGCCCAAAATTTTATTCTGGAACTCCCAAGCCTTTGCCGAGACGGTTACCCAACGCTCTGCCTCTGCATAATAGAGGTTATCGTACCTTGTGTCCTTCACATCGTCAGCCGAAACGCCTATCATATCAAACGAGAGGTTTGCTCCTGCCGAAACCGATTCAAGAATAGCGTTGCCCATCCTTGCCTCAGAGTTTGCGGCGACTGTCGAAACGGGAACGAGCCCGAACATAGCGATTTGATAGAACGGAATGTCGCGGTCGAATATGTCAAAGCCCGACGACTCAAGCGGAATATTTGTAATGTGGTCTGCATAGGGGATAACAAAGCCGTTAGCGTTGTCGGCAAGGACTTTAAGCCCTGCATTTCTAAACCCTTCATATCCCGCAATGATTGTTGCCTTGCTCTCTTCGCGTCCGGAATGTGAACGCCCGTAGTCACCGTAGAGGGTGTTTGCGGTTTCGCCCAAAGCTATTCCTTTATATCCGAGCTTCGGATAGGAAGCTGTGAGGTTTTTATATATCCTGCTATATGCAAGGGGAGAAAGGAGCGAAAGCTCGTCATAATATTGGTTCGGGATTTTATGGGCAAGGTCAAAGACCGTCTGGCGTGAGAACTGCCCTGTAATGCGGATTGCTGTGTCGGTGACGGTATTAAATCCGCCGCCGGTCACAAAGCCGATGTTTGAAACGGAGGGATAGACCTCAATCCCGGCACTGTCGGCGTATGAAAGCAGTTTGTTAAAGTCACCCTTGCCGCCTAAAATTCCTGACGGCGTTCCCTTTGAAGCGACCTGGTTTTTAATGTCTGCCTGCGTGTAGTCTTCATATGTCGCAACTATATTAGAAACACCTTGTGCAGAAATCCTCTCTAACACGTCTTTGGCAGTATCAAACTTTGTTACTGCATAGGGGAGCTTGACGGGGATACCTAAGATGGATTCCTGTTTTATCGTTCCGCCGTAGAAGTTAAGATAAAGCGGAGTTGCCGCATCTTTAATGTCCTCTGAACCTGCACCCTTAGCGGTTTTGAGATAATTTCTGTAAGAAGTGGCAATATCAACAAAATCAACCGTTCCCGCATTATCCGAAACGGGGTAGTACCGCACTTCAATTTTAGGAATCTTAATGCCGTACTGCTCATAAACGGTGAGAGCATAGGAATCGTTCTCAGTTCCGTTGATGGTGAAGTCGTCCTTGCCTCTCATGAGGAAATCAAAGAAGCAGGCGTTATAATAAACCTTGTTGTTGAGCCCCGAAATATATGCGTTAACCGAGCACTGGGCATCACCCTTGTCGACAACCGCCATAATTCCGGCTCCGTTTTTAACGATACCGTACATAGGCAGGCTTGCGTTTTGGGTCATGTTTGTCGCCGTTATCGGGACTTTGGTTATATCGGTGCCGTAAACAGTGCCGCTGTACTGCGGAACTATAGTTTTGCCGTTATTGAAGTTGATGAGCGCACCCGAGCCGTCGGGAACCACGAAATAGCCCTCGTCATTAACCCCTGCCGCACCGAATGTACGCATGAAGGAGAGTTTTGAAAGTATCTTGTCGCCGTAGTCTTCCTTGATTGCCGGAACATCAACCGACACTTTCAAGAAGCCCTCTTCAAGGGTATATTCAACCGGTATTGTAATGTAAAAATCGTTATCTTTGTCCACCAAAAACGGTATTGTAAGCTTGAAGCCGCGGTCGATTTTCTCCATCACAACATCTGCGTCACGATAGCTGTTGACCGTTTTTTCAGACCTTGCCGACGGCGACGCATAGGAAGCTTCCACAATCGACTTGAGCTGATTGAGCTGTGCGGCTTTGGGCTTGTCATATTGGGCGATTATGTTCCCCGCCTCGTCAAAAACCGATTGCTCTTCCATCGCATTAATCGGCGATGAAAACCAGTTCGCTCCGTTTGTCTTATCGACAAGAGCAAGGGTCGGACCGTATCCGCTGCCCTTCATGTCAAAATACAGGGCGGCGGTTTCATTTTCCGCCATAAGCTCCATGTCGTCGATTACTTCCGCTTCGGTGCGATAGTCGATATCGGTTTCAAACTCGGAAGCGTCGGTTTCAATGCCGTCATCGACATTTTCGGAGACGATTTCTTCGGTCTCTGCCGGTGCCTCCTGTTCGTCCTCTGCCGCAACTGACGTGCTGCACATTAATCCCAAAGACAGGATGAGAGCTAAAATTCTTTTTAATTTTTTATTCAAGTCTCTCACCGCCTAAACTCGGAATCTGTACGATATCTCGGTGTATATCGACATGACGAATATTACCACCTGCTGCATAAGGGTCAAGAGCAGCACCAACAAAAACAGGATTGCTATCATGGCAAGAACCGTGAGGATAATGCACAGAATCGTTTTGCGTATCGTGAACTGGTGGACAGCCTTTTGTGAAGTTATAATCAGAAGTCCGCTCCACGCATAGCCGATGACTTCAATTGTTGTGAGGAATATCCCTTCGTCCTGTACAAAAAAGCTTGAAAGGAAGGTGCCGAGGAGTGTGCAGGCAACATAAGGGATCATTGCATATGCCGAATAGATGAAAATCCGCTTCATCGACCCCTCGCCGTCAACGAGGGTGCACATTGCCCAATTCGCGACAACCCACACAAGGAAGAGGATTATCGACTGGACTAAAAACGGGACGATATTGAAAATCTTGTCGTATGAAACATAGAACTGAAAGCCGTATGCTCTGTCTTGAAGCACCATCGACACAAAGAGGAGAACGACTATCCCGATTGCTATCGGGATTGAGCCCTGCTTCTTCCAGCGAAGATCTTCAAATCCTTCAAACGGGTGAGCAAGCACATGACCGACGAATTGGGGGTTATTATAATCAAGCATACATCAGACCCCCCTCTCTTTTTTCTTCGGGTGCCGTTTCCGATAGAATTTATATACGAAGAAGCCTATGACAGCCAAAACTATCAACCCGACTATCAAGCCGAAGTTTTCTCGCAGGATCTCGTTTCGATATCCTTCATAAGCCTGATTGTAGTAGTACTGGTTGAGGGCGGTTTTGAAATTTTTCATCGCCGGCTCGTAGTTTTTGTTGAAAAGGTGGGCAAGACCGATACCGGTATAGGCTCTGCGATAGTTTCCGTCATAGCGGAGAACTTCTTCCCAGATTGCCGTTGACTGTTCATATTCGGCACGGTTGAAATATTCTGCCGCATCTGTCACAAGCTCACCGAAAACGGTTCTTGAAAAGACCGTTATGGTGTTTTTGCGGATATCGGAAACATATATTTTATCTTTATGTGTTTCGATTGCGGTTGCCGCTTGGAACTGCCCGAGTTGCCAGCCGATTCCGCCCATGAGGAATAACCGCCAGCCCTCTTTGTCAAACTGGTGGATACGCCCGTGATTTATATCAAGGAAGGTCATGGTGCCGGTCGGCGACACGTCGATATCAACCATTGCATTTGCAACGGTATACATTGAATAGTAGGCAGGGGGAATATCGCCGAAATCATAACCCGCCATGTCAATTGCATCTAAGATGTTGTCCCCTCTGGGGTTGAGCTTTTTAACCTGATCGTCGGTGGTTGTTGTGGATTCGGTTACAGTATAGATAAACTGCCCGTCGATATCAAAGTTTGAAAAGCCAACAGGGGTAGCTTTCATGGTGCGAAGCCTTTGGGTTTCGGTGGAGATTAGGTTCCAGAAAGCGTTGGCGATAACTTCGGAGGTTGCAAGGACGGTGTTTGCACCATAAAACCCGAGGAAATTCGCCTCGTCGTCAAACATTACAGCACCCCGATTGACCGACCTCACAACGACATAAACGTTGCCGGACTGGTCAACACAGACCTTGCCCGGGTTGAAGGTGGTCTCCGCACCGTAAAGAACAGAGTCGGGTTTTGTGAAATAGAGCAGAACGTTGCCGTCTTTGTCTGCCTTGATAACACGCTCGTTGTCGCCGTCACAGATATACATATAATCTGTGTTTTTATCAATGAAAATCCCCTGAGGACCTTTTAACGAGGTCGGGGTGCCGTTGTCGTTTAAGGTATCGTAAATCCTCACAAGATTAAAATCAAGGTCGGTTACGACGATACGGTTATTTTTGCGGTCTGCGATATACAGATATTCTTCCTCTTCGTCGATAAAGAGGTCGGCAGGCTCATATAGGTTGCCGACACCTATGTCGTTGCCGGTTATCGACGCATCCGCAACATAACCCGCCTGGGAGGGAATCGGGTCGCCCCAGTCGTCATAGTTATAGTTTACATAGGTTTCCGCGGAGGCGGTTGTGCTTATCATAGACAGGCACAAAGCCGCACCGGCGATAAGGGAGATAATCTTTTTAACTCTTTTCTTCATATTCACTCCCCCTTAATCCTTCATGCCTGCGTGAGCCATGGTTTCCATAACCTGACCTTGAGCGGCAATGAAGATAACAAGAGGCGGAACCATGAGGATTACTGCTGCTGCACCGATTGCACCCTGCCTTGAAAGCCCGGCAAGAGCGATCTGCTGGACAACGGTCGGGATAGTTTTGAGTGCCTCGTCATAGATTACCGAACCGCCCGCATAGTTCCAAACGGCTTGGAACTCGAAGATGATTATGGTCATGAGTGCGGGCTTTACGTTCGGTATGACGATACCCCAGCAAACCCGCATGAGGGATGCCCCGTCTACCTTTGCCGCTTCGATCATTGCATCGGGAATCTGACCTATCGACTGGATCATCAGAAAGAGCCCGATTGCGGTCGGAATCATCGGGAGCATTAACGCCGCGTAGGTGTTGATCATGCCCAGTCTTGCCATTACTATATACTGCATTATGTAGGTAACGGTGGAGTTGAAAAGCAGGGCTATGACAACCGCTTTGTTGATGATATTAACGCCGGGGAATTTACATTTTGCCAGGATGAACGATGCCATGCAGGCAAAAACAACGTGCAGACCTGTTGATATAACCGTTACAAGGAACGAGTTGAAGACGTTTCTTGAAAAGGGCACCCACGAGTTATTTGCAACGAGGAACAGATCCTTGAAGTTGTCTAAGGTCGGGTCGATGGAATAGAGCTTCGGGGGCATGATAAACAGTTCGTTTATCGGCTTGACAGACGTGATGAGTGCGATATAGATCGGGAAGACCATGAAAAGCCCCAAAAGGAACAGGAATATGAATATCCCGATGTCGTTTTTCCATGTTTTGCCGACACGCTTGTTGGAACCTTTGCTCTTTTCCATCTTGGCGTGGGCTTTTGCTCTTCTTGCTCGAAGGGCTTCAAGGGCAGCTTGGTTTTCCGCTTCTTGCTGTTCTTCGATTGACATTTTCTTGGGCAGTTTCTTGTTTTTAAGCTTTGTTGCCACTTTCAACCCTCCTTAATTATCAAGATAGCGGGATAGGATTTTTCGCACAAGTGAGTTTGCAATAAGCATTGCCACAAAGAGCACGAAACATATCGCCGAGGCGTATCCCATCTCGAAACGCACCCAACCGTAGTCGAAGGCGTGGGTCATGATGGTGTGTGCCATATAGTTTGTGGAGGGGAAGCCGACAAGCGAACGCCCTACAATATCAACGGTGAAGGATGCGACAATCTGCATAACCGCCGCGAACATAAGCTGAGGTCCCATCGACGGGATGGTTATGTATATAAGTTCCTGCCAGCGGTTTCTGATGCCCTCAATCGCACCCGCTTCATACATCGCCGGGTCGATCGCCTGAAAGCCCGCTCTGATTGCAAGGAAGCCCGCACCCATCGATACCCAAAGCTGCACTATTATAACGCAGGGGAGGATATAGTTTGCATCGGTGAGCCATTGGATTGCGGCAGTTGTAAAGCCCATGGTGTTGAGGAAGCTGTTCAGATAACCATAGGCGTCGCCCGAAAAGATGAGCTGCCACACAAAGTAGATATTGCCCGCCATCGACGGTGCATAGAAAATAAGTGTGAAGAGCGTTTTGAGTTTCGGGTGGAGTTCGTTTATAAGCCAAGCAAGGAAGAACGAAAGTATGTAGGAGAGAGGACCTGTGAAGATGGCGAAGATGATTGTCGTTCTCACCGCCTGTGAGAAGACGTCGTCTTCAAGGAAAAGGGTATAAAAGTTATCGAAGCCGACCCATTTCGGGGGGAACTCTGCCATATCAAAGCTTGTGAAGCCCATCGGCAGCGACATGATAACCGGAATGACCGTGAACACCAAGAAGAGGAGCATAAAGGGTGCAAGCATGAGATAGCACATTCCGGAACGCTTTGCCTCGTGCCACTGGTACTGCATATATTCTTTGAAGGAATATTTCCGCTCTGCCTTGTTAAGGATAATCTTCCCCGTCTGTGCTCCGGGAGGGGTCGCTTGGAGGCGGATTATCTTCGCATCTTCGGCAACGCCGCCGATCGGTGCATCGGAGACGGTTGTCGCCGCGATTATCGCCTTTTCGGAAGGGGTTTTTGCCGCCGCCTGACGTTCGAGAAGTTCTGCGGCTGTTATCGGGTCAAGAGGGATCGAAAGGTTATTTGCACTTTTCTTTGCTTCTTTTACCGCAACGCCCGCACCTTGTGCACTGCTACTATTGCCGCTTTTTTCTTTAGCCATTATTCTCTCCCCCCCTTAATCCAAACCGAGGTTTTCGCGTTTTCGCTTGATTTCGTTGTTGATAATAACGTTTGTCTCATTGATGATGTAACGCGGGTTGAATTTGTTATTAACAACCTCTCGGAATGCATTCATGAGTTCGCGGGTTACAACATATGCGGAGGGGGTTATGTAAATTTCTCGAAGCTCGCTCATCTGTTCGTTGATGGTGCGAAGTTCGGATGCCGACCAGTTAAGCTTTTGGAGTGCTTCAATGTTCGCTACATCGACACGCCCGAGAGGACCGAGCACGCCTTCAACATTGCGGGCATATTCAACCTGCTGTTCGGCGTCGGTGAACCAAGAAATAAACTTCCAAGCACCCTCCATGTTATTGCAGGTAGCAAGGATTATCGCACCCGTCCCCTGCGAGTTTGCCGCGTGGGATATTGTTCCGTCTGCAAGCTCCGTTCCCGGAACGAGGGTGAAACCCCAAAGACCTTTAATCTCGGGAGCCGCGACATTAAGTTGGTTATAGAAGGTGTTATAGTTTTGGATTACTATCGGCGATTCGCCTGTTCTGAAACGGGTGAAAGCGTCATATACCTGATCGAATTTATAGATATTATAGAAATCGGTCCACATTTCAAACGACTCATAAGCATCGGGCGTTGTGAAGGTGGTTTCGGTGAAGTCTTCGTTATACCAATCGTTGCCCCTTTGAAGCATCATCATAGCAAAGGGATGCCCGATTTCAACAGAGGGCGATATGGCTGTCGCACCGCCGGTAATTTGGTTTATCGCCATAGGCAGGGTGAGCCCGGGCTGCATATATTTTCTCTGCAAAGCCGGAAGCACGTCAATGAGGTCCTGCCACGTTTCGGGAGGCTCTTCCACGCCCACTTCGGCAAGCACGTCTTTGCGGTAAAACATAGCCGGGAAGCTTCGGGTCAGAGGGATTCCGTAGGTTTTGCCTTCAAATTGATAGTGGGTGAAAGCTCCGGGACCAAAGCGTTTTTCCATGTCCTCAAAGCCCTCAAAGCCGTCAAGCTCCTTTAAGAGCCCTCTTATGGCAAGGTTCACAGGGAACTCGCCGCCAAGATACAGTGCAACGTCGGGACCCTTCCCGGCAAGCACCGCCTCCATGATGGTGCCCTGAACAAGGTTTATGGCAACAGGAGTTTTTTCCCGTTCGGTGAAAGAGCCGTCGGTCATCTGCTTTACGATGTTGGTCTGGTCACGTCCCACATTCACCCAAACGTCGATTGAATCCTGTGCGAAGTCGGAAAGGCGTGTGTAGTCCTCAAAGAAGCTCCCCACAAACCCTTCAATGCCGAACCATGCGGCTTCAAAGATGTTGAAGCTGTTCTTTTTGAATTCCTTGCCTGCAGGGGTGATTTCGATATAGTCAACGCGAAGCGGCTGGGCTCTGTTTTCCCTCATCCATGCAGAGGTTGCCGAAACGCTCGATTTAAGGGCGGTATTACGGATTGAATTGGGTATACGTCTGGGCCACTTTGCACAGTTATCAAGCACCTGTGCCATACGCTCCAAAGCGGTTGCGGTTGTGCCTTTAGTCCCCGCAATACGCTCAACCTCAGCCATCTGAGCAAGGAGCTGATCGCGAAGACGTTGAAACTCTTCGTCAATACCCGGGATTTCTATATGTATATTATAGTCTGTGTATCTGTCGGGGTTCGGTCCGGTTATCATGAGGATATCCATATAATACTGGTTTATGTCAAAGACAGCACCATCAAGATATCTCATTACATTTCCGATTTCGCCCGGAACGGCTTCAAGGGTTATGGTGTGTTTGCCCGGCGAAAGATAAACATAGACAGGCTCACCGTTTTCATCGGTCGCCGTCACGGTGACAAAGTCTGTGTTATATTCAAATTTAACAGCATCGAAAGCCTTGTTCGGGACAACTCCGTCGATGAGTATACGTCTGTTTGAGGCAAGTCCGCGAAGCTCGTTCTGGCGGGCTCTGATGCCGACTTTATAGTATCCGCCTTTGCTGACGTTGAAGTTCCAATCAACAGCCTGCCCTGCCTTATCCCAAACACCCACGGCGTTATAACGCTGCTTAACGGGGTGTGCATCTTCCATGTCATAGGTGTTCCTCACCGCAACGGGGACAATCGACTGGTTGTTGGTGAAGTTATATTTTTCGCCTTGAAGAAGTATCGTTTCTGCGTTTGCGTTTTCAGACAGCTCGGAATCGGAGGGGCGGACATAATCGGGGACTTCTTTTTCGTTATAGATAGAAAGTGAATCAATCGCAAAAGCCGCCTTCTCCGAAACAAGGGAGATGACGTGTGTTCCTTTTGTAAGATAAAAGAGCAGCGGATCGTTAAAAAGCCCGTCTGTATCCTTGAAAGAGGTGGTGAGCCATGTGGGCGATTCAACCTGCGGGGAGAGCATCTCGTTATCGCGGGCGTCGGTGATAATCGGGTGCTCGGACATAAATCTGCGGGGTATATTTATTCTGGTCGCCGAATCATAGGGCGACACTCCGTCGATTAAAACGGAAACTTCGGAAACGGAATTATTCCCCACTATCGGATAGTAGGTCATCTTAATGTTATAGTTACCCGTCTCCGGGACATTAACTTCAAAGTTGACGGTGCCCACCTGGTTTTTCCAGTAAATGGTGCCCGCCCTTCCTTCAAAGGGTTCGATGGTAACTCCCGAATCGGCTGAAGCCCATCGGAGCGTCATATCAGCCTCTTTATCGGGGCGTGGGTTATTAACAATGGAATCGTAGTAGTCGGAATAGGTTGTGGCACGGACAAAGCCGGTTATTTCGGATGCCGCTTCCGCTTCAAGCTCGGCATCAACAGCCGCCTGCTCGGGAGAAATAGCCTCTGCAACCTCTTCCCCTTCCGCAAATACTCCGAATCCGCCTGACATTGTTCCTATCGCGATTGCAAGAATTATTGACAGAACACGCCTCTTAAGATTGCCCAACGCCGATACCCTCTTTCAACATAGTTACATAAGTGAATTATATCAAAATTTCGACCCATTGTCAAGTGTTTTTTTATTAAAATGCACTAAATGAAATGTTAAAAATTTTAATTTATTATGTATAAAATTTGTCGAACAGGATAAAATAGGAATACTAATCGTTTACAGGAGTTTTATAATATGGATTTCAAGAAAAGCCAGACACGAATTAATCTTATGAGGGCATTTGCCGGGGAATCTCAAGCCCGCAACCGCTATGATTTTGCCGCCTCAAAATGCAAGACGGCGGGATATTGGTTTTTATATAACATCTTCACCCTCACCGCAAATCAAGAGAAGGAACACGCCGAGGTTTTCTATAACCTTTTGTAATCCGAAAACGGAGATAACATCGAGATTGATACCGCGGCATTCCCGGTCAACAACGAAGATGACCCCATCAACCTTTTATCAGCCGCTGTGCATAACGAGACCGAAGAAGCGACCGATTCGTATGTTGCCTTTGCAAAAACAGCCGAGGAAGAAGGCTTTGCGGATATAGCCTACACCTTCGACTCAATCTCTAAAATAGAACAGATGCACGCCGACAGATTCGGCTGCTTCGCGAAGCTCCTTAAAAAATCACAGCTCTTCAAGGGCGATGACAACACCGAATGGATATGCTTAAACTGCGGGCACGTTCATGTCGGTCCTGTTGCACCCAAATCCTGCCCTGTCTGCAAACACGCACAAGGCTATTTTGTGCCCTTTAAGTATTATCACTTTATCCCCGAGGAATACGCAAGGCAGGCATAGCCTGCCTTATTGCCGCTCAAACTCTTTCAGCGTTTTTAGACCCTTGCGTGAAATCTCAAAACAAGCTGCCAAGTGTTTTTGGTTGCTTGTTTTTTTATTTCGGTATGTTATTTACCTCAATGCTCACCGCCTCTGCAACGCCTACAGTCGGGTTGAAGAGGGAATCATATCTGAAAAGGGCAACGCCGCCGTAGTTTGAAAGTTTTTTAGATGCCGCCATCTGGCGTGCGATAATGTCGGTGCTGTTCGCCCATTCCCATTTACCCGAACCTGTAAAGCTTTCCGCAAGCCCGATTTTATAGGGGGCAAGCCCTATTACAAGCTTCACGCCCGGTGCAGTGACAAGCTCCGACCACTCGCCGATTGTCTCTTCAAAGGGCGAGTACCAATTTTCAAACCCGAAATAAACCTGCGGCAGAATATAGTCACAGTACCCGGGGTTTGTTACCCACTCTTCCACATCCGCCGAAAGGGGCAGATTGTTTTCAATCGTGCCTTGAGGGGATATGCCGAAAAGGGCATCGGGATTTGCTGTATGAACAGTGCTGTAAAGGCTCTTCACAAGGGCGTTTACAGCCTTTATTTTTGTCTGATTACTGCTCGAATCGGGATAAAAATAATCGTCAATCTGAATGCCGTCGATATTATATCGTGTGCAAATTTCCGCCGCACCCGAAACGATAAGGCTTACAGCCTTGTCCGAACTCGGGTTGAGATACCACCTGCCGTCGGCGGAAAAAACGTCGTCGGTGCGGTTTTTAATCCATTTTTTATAGACTATATCGTCGGAAATATTATTAATTTCAGAGGTTGTACCAAGCCGCATGGGGTTGATCCAGCCGTGAACCGACAGCCCTCTGTCGTGGGCGGATTTTATCATTATCTCAAGAGGATCGAAGGGTATGGAACCTGTCGAGAATTTGCCGCTAAATTCCTTGCCTCTCGGAAAATATGACGAGCTGTAATAGGCATCACCAAATGCTCGGAGCTGAACATAGACGGTGTTGAAGCCGATTGAAACGATATTGTCGAAATATGCGTTTATGCTATTCCTAAACTGCTCTTTTGTGCGGTTTTTCAGGATAGTTTGATATTCAAGATAGGATATCCAAACGCCCTTCTGCTCCCGGTAGTTTAGGGTGTTATAGTCGGTGGGGATGACGGCGGGAACAGTAATAGCGACATTCGTCGCAATGGTTGTCGCGACAGTTGTTGCCGCTGTTGTAGTCGTTGTAGTTGTTGTAGTTGTAACTGTTGTAGTAGTCGGAACGGTTGTTGTAGTAGTTGTAGTTTCGGGAACTGCAGTCGTTGTTGTAGTGGTCGTTTCTTCTGTTGTAGTTGTAGCGGGAATAGTAGTTGTTGTTGTGGTTATTGTCGTTGCAGTAGTCGCTTCTGTGGTCGCTGTATGCACATATGAAGTTACCGGTGCACCTATTCTTGAACAACCGGAAAATATTAATATCGCTAAAATAAAAAAAATCTTTTTCATATTACTGTAATTATACCTTAACCGTGCTGTAATGTCAAGTGAAAATGTTGAAAACGATTCGGTAATTTTATCTATATTGCACATTTTTTAGACGTTAATTTGTAAAATATAACGAATTTAATTTGTTCATAAAATATCAATGAAATTCGTCGTAAAACATGATACTATTAATATATATACACTATAATTGATAGTTCTATGCCCACATATATAACATATTTTGGAGGAAGCCTTGAAAAAATCTCGTAGGGTTATCCGTTCAAGCACATATATCCTTGCCGCCGCCTGTATACTTCTTTACGGGATATATGCGGCTTTTGCCTATGCTCTGTCGCTCCTGTCAAGTGAGACACAGACACGCACGCGTATAAACGACATCGGCACCCTTGCTGTCGGTGTGGTTGCCGACTATCTTGATGAAAAGGCGGAGTCGGTTGCTCAGATTTCGAGCAGACCCGATGCTGTCGATTTCATCATGGATCTTCGCACACGCGGCGGCGTGGTGATGACCACCGGCAAATATATCCCCATCCATCGCCTCATGGAGACAACGGGGAACCTCAACTCCGATGTGAGGACAGCCTTTGCTCTTGATAACGGCACGGGAAACCTTGTAAACGGCAGGGGCGATTTTGTATCGCACGCGATCTTCGATCTTCGCCAGCAGCCGTGGTTTATAAACGCCGTTTCGGCAAGCGACACTAACGAATATATCGTCACCTCTGTTCATGAAAGTATTTTCGATGAGGGCGTGAGAGTTTTTTCCCTGCTTATCCCCGTATCTGAAAATAAAAACGTTGTGGGATATTACGGCGTTGAAATCGACGCTTCAATGATATCGCACATGATGAACAGCTATATCCTCTCCGCCGATTCCTTCCCGATTATCTCCACCTCCGCAGGAGAGGTAATCTATGCACCGTCGGGGAACTCCGATTTTGCAGATCGTTATGACGTCACAAAGCCGCCGATATCTGAATTTTTATCCCATCAGAGCGGACTTTCCCAGCTTTCAAATTCATATATAGGCAACGACAATAAACCGATTTTTTATTACTTCGATTCCTATTCGATTCCGAACTGGTCGGTGCTTGTTGTCTTCGACGAGGCGGGAATTTCGGGCGGAAGCCTGACAATATTCGCACTTGAAGCCTCTGTGCTCCTCCTTTTGGTCGCACTCTTCTTCATCATCATTAACAGCATTATGCGAGATAAACTCGCACTCATCTCCCCCATCGCGAAGGAACTTTCCGACTTCGGTGCCGGGAACTTCAAGACAAGAATCAACTCCGAAAAGGGCGGCGAGCTCGGATTTGCTTCAAGGGCTCTTGACGCCTTGGGACGGGAACTTTCCGAAAAGACGCAGGCGGCGGAAAGCTTCCGCTACACAGACCCGACAACAGGGCTTTCAAACCGTGTCAGACTTTATGAATGTATCGAAGAGCATATCTCTTCGCGTTCGGATGAAAGCAACTCCTTCGCCGTGTTATTTATCGACCTTGATAACTTCAAGTGGCTCAACGAGACATACGGGCATAAGTTCGGCGATGATGCGCTTTCGGTATTTGCAAAGGTTATGACCGATGCTGTCACCCCCGAATCACAGGCGTTCCGCTATTCGGGCGACGAGTTTATCCTCGTTTATGACTACACAGTCCGCGAGGATCTCGACAGCTTCACCGAAAAGCTTCGTGCCGCCTTTTCAAAGCCTTTCCGCGTTCAAAACGACAAGATATATTTCCGCTTCTCCTGCGGTATAGCTCTTTACCCCGACAACGGACTTACCGCCGACGACATTCTCCGTCAGGCGGCATCCGCACTGTCTGCAGCTAAGGCTATGGGTAAAAACTGTTCAGCATTTGTTCCGGAAGACGAGGGTGCAGGTCCTAAGAAGGCATATATAGCACAGGTGCTTTCACACGCACTCCACAACAGAGAACTTTATCTGCACTATCAGCCGATAATAAGCATGGAGACAAACACCATCTACGGCTTTGAGGCACTGCTTCGCTGGGAATCGGCAGAGTTCGGCAACATTCCGCCCTCTGATTTCATCAAGGTTGCGGAGGAGTCGGGCGAAATCGTTCAGATCGGTATGTGGATTTTAGAAAACGCCTGCAGGTTTATTCAGCGTGTGAACAAAGAATATAACAGAGATATCGTTATATCCGTCAATGTCAGCCCTGTTCAGCTTCGCAAACGCGATTATATCGAACATATCCGAAATGTGCTTGCCATATCCCGCATCAATCCCGCGAACATTCAGCTTGAGATAACAGAGGGCAACCTTGTTGACTTCATTGATAATAAAAATGATACCCTTGAAGAGGTTATTGCAACCGGCATAACCCTTGCTCTTGATGATTTCGGCAACGGCTACAGTTCGCTTAACTATCTTAAAAATCTGCCTGTGAAGGCTTTGAAAATAAGCAAAATGTTCATCAGCGAAAACCCGGACGAAAAGAGTGAGGCTATCACCGCTTCGACAATCGAGCTGGTTCACTCCCTCGGGCTTATCATCGTGGTTGAGGGCGTTGAGTCAAGGGAGCAGTACGAAAAGCTCAAATCAATGCACTGCGACTACATCCAAGGCTACCTCTTCTCAAAGCCCCTGCCCGAAGATCGTGCAATTCAGTTTATTCCGCAGTATGAAAGTTTGCACGGGGGCACGAGTGCCCTTTGATTGCCGTCCAAACCCTTTCCGCGTTTTATAGAAACTTGCGTGTAATTCGTGAATATTGGTTAAGGTTTAATATCCGTTTAGATGAGCTTTCCTAATCACCCCCGGAAAATCCTTATAACAAAAATTCATATCCACGTCCCCGGTGATTCCGGGGACTTTTTCTTCCCATGAATATTGATGAACGGCGTAGTTTTTACAATGTGCCGGCTTTTGTCCGCCGACGCGTGCAACCCATGCGGAGTACGTTTCCGGAATCGTCTTTTCAAGATTCGTCGCAAAGAAACTGTCAAAGCTGTAAACCCCTGCAAAGTATCCGGCCGCTTCAATACAGCCGCAAAATGCTTTGGTGATTTCGGTGCAGAGTTCTTTGGTTAAGGGTATCTGACAGCCGTCCTCAATGTCAAAATAAATCGGATAAAGCGGCTTGCAGTTTTTGATTATCTTTAAGCACACTGCCGCCTCTTTTCGGGCATCTGCCGGCGTTTTCGCGTATGAATACCAGTAGATTCCGTAGGGCATCCCGACCGCCTCGCAACCCTTTATGTTAGCGTCAAAACATTTATCTTTTTGTGACAGCACTTTACCGTAACCGGCTCTGATAATAGCACCATCTATGCCGGAAGCCTTAACCTTTGCCCAGTCGATAACGCCGTTGTGGTGCGAAACGTCTATTAACATCTTCTCCATCATATCCCTACTTCCCTTCTTTGAGCTGTGCCAAAATATCGGCGATTTTTTTGGGCACCGGGAGCCCCAAACTGCCGCAGTTTTCAAGGATTGATATCCCCTCGTTTGCGATATAAAAAATCGTCGCCAAGTCCCTGACCATGTCGCCGGTTTTCACCACATAAAGGTCTAAAATATGTCCGAGTGCGACGATTAAAAGCATGATTATTTTTTTGGTGATACCCTTCGCACCGATCTCGGACGACACCTTTTTTTGAGCGATGGCGGCGGCAATTCCGCTTATATAATCAGCGGCAATAAACACGATTAAAGCGATTAAAAGACCGGACCACGAGCCGAATAAAAACACTGTCACCGAAAATAAAACCGATAAAAAAGCCTGAATAAAATCTTTCATTCTGTACCTCCATTAAAAGCCTCAATTGCATTGTTAATATCGAAACGGTTATAAGAAAAATCCTGTGCCTCTGTTCCTCTCGGATATTGCCCCAATAAAACTGTCGCGTTTGAGTAGATTCCACTGTAGTTGCGGGTCGGACAAAAGGCAAGTTGATTGTTCGTAATGGCTGAAATCTTGACAAATTTCTGTGCCGGCGTTCCGATTTCATCGGTATAAACCTCTGCGTAATTTCCGCCGAAACCGGTGCCGCCCGAAGCGGTTTGATTATATCCTATATTGAAGGTAAAATACCAGTATTCATAGACGATTTCGGATGAAAAATCGAAATTGAAAGTGAACGGCACCATGTCGCCGCCCTTTATATTGCTTTTGATTTGAATATTTGAAGCTATTGCCGTCGGGTTATCATCGCCTGTGTTATAGCCGTAAATATTGATGATTGTTGCTGTAAGCTGTACAGCATTTTCGACTATGCCGTTTCGGTTTCCGGATATAAAATACCCCGAAAGCGAAAAGGATGATAACATCTTCGGTTCGGTATAATAAAATCCGACAGCATGATTAACAGAAGAAAACTTGTTCCAAACATTCGCCGCCATAAAGGGATAAAGGTCATCCATACTCTGTACACCATCACCTCCCTCCGGTGCGGCGGAAAAAAGTTCGTTAAGGGCACCGACAAGGTCTTTGCTTTCGGTCAGAAGGGTGTCAGGGTTAAGCTTGATTTCATCGATTTTTTGCAGATTCAAAATGTCGCCCGAAATCGCCGGCTCGTCATCTTCATTGCTTTTCATAACCGCCTTGTGCAGGTCGTTTGAGATTGCAATTGCACCCTCCGACATAATGGTCATATCCCCGAAACGTTCGCCGACAGCGATTTTGTCATGAAGCTGTCTTTGCATTTCGCCCGAATAGTTCCATTCGTCTTCGCTTGCATAAACGCAGGAAAGCTTTGAATATAAGCCGCTCTTTTTTATATATGTCTTTATGCTGTTGACAGTAAACTCCTCGCCCTCAAGGGTAACAAGAGCTGTCGCACTGGGAATAAACTCAGTTTTAACCAGTGCTTCAAACGGCTTACAGATAAGCCCGTTAAGCCGCCCGGAAACAGCGGTGCAGAGGTCTTCGGAGGCGAATGGGGTTTCGGCTTTAACCGTCTGTGAAAATCCGCCCGCACCGTTCACAAAAATTTCTCCCTTGTTGGTGAGGATGACTTTGCTGACCGTTTTATTAAAGCCGCGTTTAACGGGGGTTAAAAGAGTTGCATCGCCGATTGCGGTGAAGCTCTGCTCGAAGGGACAGATGCGAAGATTGCCGTCATATTCACGAAAATTGCAGAAGAGGGCTTTCGCGATATTTTCAAGAAGGGTGAGGCAGTTTTTGCCCATCACCATTCCCTTTTCAAGATAGGGAAGTGCACTCAGCACAGTCATATCTTGATATGTCATGCCGAAGCCGCCGACTGCCGCAATCCGATTCAAAACGGTCTGTATGGATATTTTGCCGTCATCGTCAAAATCATCATCGACAAAGTCGGAAGGACAATCAAGACTGTGTATGCGGGAGCGGCAGACAAGTTTAATGCGGTTGCCGCTTTTTTCACGCCGCGATATGTAAAACTTCGCGGCAGGGGGATAGATTCCGGGCGTGGTTATTTTCACCTCCGCGTTTTCGGCGGGGATGAAAAAATCGGAGAAGATTATGACGGTCAGAGTGCTTTCGATAACACCGGAAAGGGCTGTGCCGGAAACGGTCTCTTCGATTGTTATGTCACCGACATTGTCATAGGTCACACCATCAATTTCGACAGCGTTGTCAAAGACGGTCGCCCGAGAAATAACCCTCGGACACGAACCGCAAAACCATGTTCCAGTAGATGCCGTCAGAGCGTTCCGTCACAGCGGTGAGGGTTATCTCGGGAGCATCAAAAAAAGCAGTAACTTCCTCCCCGCAAAATGTGTACTGTACGAGGATGGTACCTTTCGGATTTATTTGTCAAGGACATAGTGGGAATGTTTACAGAATGTTTATTTTTTATGCTCAGCTTTACCACTAAACAAAAAAACGCCTCAACGATAATAAACACTGAGACGTTATTAAGTATTATGAAATTTATAGGATAACTGCTATTGACTATCGTATTTTATCCAAATTCTTAAGATCGGAGATTCTTTCAAAATCCTTTATCAAATCATCAATTGGATACATAAACGATACGCTCTCATTCATACTACTTGTTTTGTTAATCATCATATTTGCAACTAACAGTTCAAAATAAATCCAAGGCGACCCTGTAAACACATCGCCGATATTTTCTTCTAAAGTGGATTCACTACTTTTAATGAAAATGAACTTTTTGGTATCTCGAATCATTTTCATTAATGATGTTGCTAACATAATGTGCACATTTGTTTGTGTATAGCTTAGCTCTTCTCTGCTTAAACTAAATTGACTTTTAATTCGATTAATTATTTTTTTTGAGTATTCCCATACCAACGAATCTATGAAACAGTCTTTTTTATATTTTTCTTTTATATATAGCGATAAAGCTATAGCATCATCTTCGTTCTCGTGAGAATGAGAAATAAATATGTCAAAAGGTTTTTGAGAAAAACAATCGTCCATTAGTTGCGCAGCATCAACGCTGTTTAGCACTTCGTCAATTGGTATAAGATAGTCATTAATTCCTTCAACAAAAAACTCTCTTTTCTGTTTTCCGCCATCATCTTCATCAATTACGTTAAAATAACTCTCTATCCCTTCATACCTTATAGAATCTATAACACTTATAGGAATATAGAAAGCTTTGTGTTGTTCTTTTGAATTACGCATCATATTTACCTCCAAAAATCACATTAAAAATATTCCCCATACTAACAATAGTGAACTTATTATAAAAATAATACCGTAAAAACTCATAATTGATGTTGAAAAGAAAGCTTGCCGTAATTTATCTTTATCAGTCTTGCTATTTTTCGTCGGGTTTATATTTAAGAATTTTTTCGCTTCTGGTATCAAGTTAATAGTTTCATTATAATTCTTCCTAAACCCGCGTTCTATCTTAAGATAATAAGCATCTAAAATAGACAACATAACAGTAACTACAACCGCGATTGCGAACAGTGCAAATTGAGATATACTGAGAGAAATTCCGCATAAAGCTGCGACCAAAGTTATTGTCCAGCCTTTTACAAGAGAGCATTTGTCTGACATTCTTTTTATATTTGCTTGTAAAATGTCAACAGCTTTAAATAAAAATTCTTTCTCTGTGTCAGTATAAGTAGTCGACTTCCGAGTTTCGTCGTTTGTTGTGTTTTCATTATCGCTCATATCGTAAACCTCGTTTCATAAAATGGATACTCTGTCTACTTTTTATAGTTTAATTATTTTTTCAAATGCTTCAAAATTAAAAGTGAAATAAATTAGAGCTATTTCATAAAACGTTTTACAGCCACTCCACCGACAATTAAAGCTGCCAAACCAGCTACACCTGCAAAAATTGTTTTTGTTAGGTTTATTTGATGTTCTTTGTTTGAAAGGTTTACCTCATTTTGGTCTTTAGCTATCTGTTGCGATATTTTAATAAATTCCATACGCATATCAGCATCGAAAGCATCATCTTTTGCCATTTCAAGGCAAGTGTCAATAATCTTCTGATAAGATTCATATATGGGTTTATAACTTTCTTTATCCGATTCCATCATTGTCTCAATAATGGATTTTGTAGCGTGTAAAGATTGTTCAAGGACAAATGGGTACTTTTGAAAAACCTGTGCTAAATATGCTGGGTCTAATTCGTGTGAATGAGCTAAAAAGCTCTTAACGCTTTCAGGATCGTTAAAAAAAGTATCCTCATCGTCAATGCTAAAATATTCCCTTGCTTCTGCTTCGAGCATTTTAATACCACCTTTATTTTTTTAGTTACTATTTTATGATATTGACATCATAATTTTTGCGGCTTTATTTAGTGTGCTGTCAAAATCGTCGCGGTTAATAGTATTAACTTCATTCACCTCAGACTGCTTAACAAGCTTCACTTTGCACATCTCATAAAGAAGTCCGACTAAAAGCGTTGTGTTTTCCGCATTAAGCTGTTCTTCACGTGAGAAGTTATTCCAGTTTGTCGTTCTTAAAACAGTTCTCTCTAAATTATTGAATCTTGAAAGGTATTCGCTGTAAACCTTATTAAGCGAAGCGTGATATTTTGAAGCTACAGTGTCCAGATTAATGAGATACTCTCATATCTCATCGATTATAATCTCATTTTCTACTGTCTGCTCCATTGCCTTATCTGCTTTGTTTGACACGTTAGATCCCGCAATAGCGAAAATCACACCGCCTATAAGAAGTCCAACCCCTAATGTAGAAGCTCCGAGGATTGTTGTGCCGAGTGCGACACCGCCGCCGCCTGCGGCTAATGCTCCGCCTCCGAGTGCGGCAAGAGTAGCGTTTGTTGCGGCAACACCCGATAATGAAGCTATAGCTGTTCCAGTCGAAGCTGTTCCGAGTGCCATTACGGCGGCAGTAGTAGCCCCGGCAGAAGCAAATCCTGCCGCTGTACCTACCGCAGCACCGCCTAACCCGCCAAGCAAAAGAGTTGCTCCTACAGAGGCTTTCTGAATTTCTTCAGGTGTATATGCCGTTATATCAGCATTTCCAACGCTTAGACTTTTGAAATCCGGCTTGTTGTGTATTTTCGCCCACAATTCGGCAAAATCAGAGAAAGAGGATAATATCCTCATCTCCGTTGTCCCCAAGTCGTCCATCGTTTTTGTTGTTGTGTTATTGCTCTGCTCAAAACGTGCAATATTGCTCTCGTTTCGGTCTTTTGCGGAAGCAATTGTATCTTTTGCGTCTTTCATCTTAATACCGCCGTGGATTCCCGCTCCGACGCCGCCTGCAGCTGCAACACTTGCTGCTACACCAAGAATAATCGGTAATGCCATAATTATGTGCCTCTCTTTAATCTTTGTCGCAAGGCATCACAAGCCTTGTGATTAGCTTCATAAAAATCTGATAATGTGTACGTATCGGAAAAATATAAACGATACATTTTATCGACGTTACATATCAGAGGTCGATTTTCGTAAATTGTGCAAAGGTTTGTGTCTGTATCAAGGTTACGGCAGATACCGTCGCCTCTGTCAAAGCCAACGGTATATTCGGATAGTCGAATACTACGGCAACACGCTCCGCAACGATTACAATCAAACCTATTCAAATGTCAGCACCGCACTTTTGTCATTCATAAAGTTATCGAATGAGCGATTGCCCCACGGGGAAGTCATATTAAGATGGGCATATGCTAATTTAAGGCATATGTTGAAATCTTCAGGGCTATAACCGCTTGAAATAAACTCTGTAATGTTATTATGTTTCGTTGTTTCTTGCTGAAACTTCTTAATATCGAGTTTCATCAGCTCTGCTTGATAAGCTTTTAGATAAGACATTTCATTGTTGAGCTGTTCGCAGAAATCGTCAATCTCCTTGTTAAACATCTTCATACCGATTGTGTAATCGTATATTACCCCGCAGACTAGGGAGCTCACAAGGCTTCCGATAATACCTCCGATAACAGGTATCGGAATCAACACTTGCCCTATTACTGCTCCTTGTGCGGCGGCAAGCATTGTTGTTCCGCTTTTCCCGATTTCAAGGAAAAACTCATTAACATTGATTTCGCCTTTGCATAGGCTTATAAGTGACTTAGTTGTAGATATTGCCGTCTGAATAATATACGCTGGGGCAGAGGAGTCTCCGAGAACGCGGATTACCTTATTAGCGGAATTTTTCATCAGCCCGGCAATTGCAGTATTTGTGAAGCCTATCGAATAGCTTGTAGCCGCCGATTTAGCAGTATCACCAACCGTGTCAATAACAGCTTCTTCCGGGGTTTTCTCGCCTTGAAGCACCGCCGACATATTATGTATCAGCGATATTCCTCCGCCTACAGCCGCTCCGATTTTAGCAGACTCAATTCCGGCTTGATGAGAAGTCTTTCCTATTTCTTTTGCCGTTACTTTTTCGGGATTTTTGCGTGCTTCTATCGCTTCATATTTCGATACATCTGATTTCTGTAAATTACTATCGACTTTCTTAAGGTACTCAAGCTGATTTTGCTTATCAGGCGTGAGCGGCGATTGACGTTCTATTTTTGCGATATTCTGTTTGAGTTCAGCTTTTATTCTGTCATATTGATCGGAAGGTACTCGGAATTTCCCCTCAGGGTAATGCCTTGAATATTCTTTTTCGTTTAGTTTTTGAATAAAGGACAGATTGCCTTTGTAGTCTGCCCCCAAGAATTTAATTTGAACACCCGAACCTTCAACGATATTACCGTTAGCGTCAAGCGTAACTTGGTCAGTGGTAACATCATTAATACGCCCTAAGTCATCAGTCCGTATCACACGTGAGGGATTGCCGTGCTTTATATTCTCAGCGTTTTGTTTCGCCGTATCAAGCACTTCGGCAGAATACCCGGCTTGTTGATTAATATTCTGCCTTACATAATTCGGATTGACCTTGCTTTCTGCTATACCTTTAAGGCTCTGATGATATGTCTTTCCCGTAGCATTATCAACACCGTCATAAGCGACTTTGAACTGTTTCGCCGCTTCGCTGTAACGCCCAAGCATCTCTCCGTTAGCACCCAAAGATACGTTATCGGAGAGCAGTTTACTTTGGCGGTCTTTTTTCTTACTTTTTTCTGACATAGAAACACCATTAGTCCTATATTGTTACGGATTTAATATATTCAGCATAAAAAGTTTCGGCGCACTAAGACGCTCACTTCTTTTTTGTATGTTTCATTTCGTATTTTGCGACATTTTTGCTCAAATCGTTATATAGTTTTATGTCAGCACCAGAGCGATGCTTTTTTTGTGATCTACTTTGATTGTCGAAAGTGTTCTTTACACCCTTTTCGTGCGTGTATTTGTTTTTGGCGATATCGCTTGCTATTAATTTCGCACCATATCCTAAACCAGCAAGAAGAATTGCTCCAAACGCCGCTTTGTCACCCTTAGTTTGGTCTATATAACTTTTGCTCATATGTTTTTCCTCCACAAAAATATAGGTTACTTTTTGATTAGCTTTGCAAAAAGTTTAGTTAATAAGAAAAGCGTAGCCGTAGCGGTTAAGGTGACGAGAGCCGCCTTTATAATTTTCTCAAACATAATTCTGTCTTGCTCTGTTTGTGCAATATAGCTTTGATGTACCTTATATGCTTTCATTTAATTCCACCTCTTCTTCACCTAAAATTAACATAGGTATAGTTTCAAAAAAGTTATCTCCTGAGATTTTATAACAGCACTCAAGCTTTCCGTCATCACGCATTGTGTCGATAAAATCATTTACATCATCAATGAGAACCTCTTGTGCCTGTTCCTCGCCTAACATTTGATAAATTAAACAAGACAGATTAACACCGTTCCTATAGTCATAAACTGCTGCTTTGAAACGTTCAAGTTTTGCTTTTGCTTCCGTTGGATTAAAAGTAAAGAGCCTTTTTATACGATTATCCGGTACGTTTTTCATATAAGTAAGCGTAGAACACATTTCATTTTTTATAGCAGATAAACCCTCTGTGAGTTTCGAGCTTGAAGTTTTAATCATTTCTTTGCGATTTTTTTCATCAGAAAATGTGAGTGCCGTTTTATAATCAAAATACGCAGAGCTGATTTTTGCACTTCTATCATCGTGTTGACCCTGTAATACGTCACTAATCATACCCTGCGTCTGTTGAAATTGCCCATCAATGTATTTTCCAATTAAGGCAAAATAGGTTATATATAGCTCCGTCGGTGTCTTGCAATAACTAAGACCGAGTTCGTCTAACAATTCTTTAGCTTCTTCAGATAGAGAAGCGTTAAAATCTTGATTCTCCTCAGGTTCTTCAGTATTTTTTGACTTCGTAACGTTTTTCCGAGGGATTAATTCTATTGCCTGATCAAGGTATGGTTTTATTTTTTCGTAGTTCTCTACAAGTTTATTTAAGTCAATTTGCATATAATCCCCTCAATCTTATCATAGTATCTTTATCTTCTCCCCCTGACTCCGAACCCACATATCGAACCCCAACCCGGTATAAACCTCAGCGGAGATAAGATATTTACCGTCAGCTTCTTCCTCAATGACAGCGGTAGGGAGGCGGTCAAGGATTGCGGTTACGTCTGCACCGGTGTAGTAAAAGCGAACCTTCTCAAGCTTACCGGTGTACATCCACTGGATACGTTTGCGGAACTCGGCTTCTTGAAAGCGGTCAGCGTACTCCACGTCAAACCGCTCTTTCGTACCCTTAACACGGCTGATTTTGTCGAGACGGAACACTGAGAAGTCCGTCTTACCCTCAACATAACCGATAAGGTAGAAGTAAAACTCCGAGAACAGAAGCCCAATAGGCTTAACGCGATGTGTCTTAGCTGTGCCGTCCTGTCGGGTGTAGTCAATCTCGATGATG
This sequence comes from Ruminococcus sp., assembly GCA_031262225.1. Taxonomy (GTDB): domain Bacteria; phylum Bacillota; class Clostridia; order Oscillospirales; family Ruminococcaceae; genus JAISGY01. The sequence goes on from JAISIC010000059.1 coordinate 55,286, forward strand.
ACTTGCTTTTGTTTCAGCTCCGCAAGCTTCCAGAGTGTGTCAAGAAGTGGCTTGTTATGGCTCACGGGGAGATAGTTTCCGCATTCGTTGATAACCGTGTCGCGGACTAAATCCTTGCTCTCTTTTGGCAGAATCGCCAACAGCTTCTCGTAAATCGAGCCGAACTCTTCAGCACAAAGGGAACGGCTCTCCACAAGGATTTTGAGAATGCCGAGTATCTCCTGTGCCGTCAGTGAATCCTTTTTGCCGACAAGGCGGTAGACCTTTGCTTGGCGGTCGTAAACAATATCCCTGCCCGAACCTACATAACTCCGCAGAAAAGCAATATCACGCTGAAACGATTTTTCCGATATGCCGTACTTCTCGCAGATTTTGGCTTTATGAAGCACTTCACCGTGTTCGAGCATTGTGTGCAGGGTTAATGTTCTATCTATCATACAAGCACCCCCATCACGAAGCCGTCCAACGCCACGCCTTACCATCGAAAATAACTTCGATAGTGAGATCGTATTCGTAACCGCTGTCCTCTTTGAGAGTAATCATACCGCTATATGTAACATCGCCTGTGCGGACGAGCGTCAGCGGATTCACAACATCGAAATTTACGCCGTAATCTTTCTCGAACTTATATACGATAGAGGACTGAATACTGGGTATTTCGTCTTCAATAGTCGGCTGTGTAATCACCGGCGTAAGGAACACAAGAGCAACCAACAGAACAATATTAACAACCGCCGGGATAAAACGCTGAGGTGAAAAGCCGTTAATGATAGTAGACCGCAGAATCAGGTATAGCGGAACAAAGAGCAATAATGCGACTGTCAGCAGAGCGGTCTTGCCTTTTGAAATACCCGTCTTTTGAACCCGTTTGAGGTCAATATATCCGATAATAAAATTTACAATTGATAAAACGATAATAACGACGATAATGTTATCCATATCGCGGCGGAATATCGCCGTGAAGATTGTCGTTACTATGGGGGATAACAGGGCTAAGAGCCAAGCTAAACCGTTGCTTATTGAAACCGATTTTTTGTTTTCTGTATATGTAGTGTTCATAACCTACCTCCGATTAATTTTTGAGTATGTCTCATTATACCATATGGACACGGACACCCTGTGTCCTTCTCGAAAATTCCTCGGTAGCAGAATAAACAAATTAAGTTAGCTATTTTTATACAATTTCTATAAAAATCAATCGGGAAGAAAGCTCTCTATTTATACACAATAATGATACCACAAAATCGGGAATTTTAGGTTAAATATTTGTAAATTTTTATGCGAAGATTTTTTAATATGAATCTGACAAACGGTAAATACAAATTACCTATTGACAAAACCCAAAGAATAGGGTATAATAGGTATAGATAGAGCAAAGGAATGATGAAAATGAGTACGAAAACGGATGCAATGTCACCGCTTGCCGACCCTGTTGTCGGTGCAATATTCGACGGTGTTGAGAATGCCGGGCTTGCAGCACAAAGCCTCGTCGGCAGTATTTTAGCCGAAGACGGCGTTAAAATCGGCAAGGTCACAGCGGTTACTCCGCAGAGGTATTATAAGGATATTCCTCTAATGCGGGGCTGTCGTGTAGATATTCTCGTTGAGTCGGAAAACAGCCCGAAAACGCTCGTAGAGGTTCAAATGTCCGAAGAGCCGATAATGGCACGAAATATGTTTGAATACGCTCACGCAATCGTTTCATCAGTTCCGCAAGGCATTCTAACGGTTGATTTATACAATGCTGTTCCTAAAATCGTAGTAATCAATATCTGCAATTTTCCTGTGAGAACAACTGGCAATGATGATTTTCTTCAGCCCGTAAAGCAGATGTACACTAAAAATCCCGAAGTCGCACAGGACTATCTGAATATCTACAACGTTCAGCTCCCGAATTTCAGAGAAGCCGAACACGACCTGACAAAGCCACTCCACGCTTGGCTCTTTATTCTCGATACTGCTAACCAAAAAGGTATAACAGTGAAGGAGGTAATTGATATGTTTCCAGAACTGAATAACGTTGTTACAACCGACCCCGGTTTCGAGCAGTTTATGGTTCGCTATGACAGTGTAACCAGAGACCCCGAACTCCGCAAGGAGTA
>JAISIC010000063.1 GCA_031262225.1 Ruminococcus sp.
GCGGCGGGAGGTCTGCAATCCGCAATCGGAGTACAAATCCCTTTTACAATTTGTTGGATTATAAAAATCGAACTCAATCGTACAAGGCAGAATGGTTTCTGTTATTAGTATATCATGACGTTCTGAAAAAATCAATAGAAAATTTATAAAATTTAAATAAATTCTGTATAATAAACTGAAATTTATTGTATTTTAAGTGCTATGCATAGTTTTGCAAGCTTAACCCTGATACCTGTAATCTGTTCCGCAACCCTTTCAGGTGCAGGACCTCCGGGCACATTACGTGCTCTGACACAGGTTTCAAGGTTAATATAGTTAAAAACATCTTCATCAAATTCAAGATCAAATCTTTGATATTCCTTAAGGGTCAGGCTTTCAAGTGTCTTGCCGTTTTTAATACAATAATTAACAATCTCTCCGGTGATTTTATATGCCATACGGAAAGCAATGCCTTTTTTTGTCAGATAGTCGGCACAATCGGTTGCGTTAATAAACCCACCCGCAGCCGCTGCACGACAGTTTTCATTGTTTATCTTCATAGCCTTAATCATCGGCGTGAAGGCACGAAGACAAAGTTTCACCGTGTCAAGAGCATCAAAAACTGCTTCTTTATCTTCCTGCATATCTTTGTTATAGGCAAGGGGCAGACCTTTCATCATCGTTAAGAGGTTCATCAGGTCACCGTAAACACGCCCGGTTTTTCCGCGGATAAGCTCGGTTATGTCGGGGTTTTTCTTCTGCGGCATTATACTTGAGCCTGTAGCATAGGCATCATCAAGCTCGATGAAACGAAACTCATAGCTGCACCAGAGGATGATTTCTTCCGAAAATCTGGAAAGATGCATCATAATCAGTGATAATACAGAGGTAAATTCAATCACAAAATCGCGGTCGGAAACGCCGTCAAGGCTGTTTTCGGTGATTTCGGACAGGTCTAAAAGCTCCGCTTCATACACTCTGTCAAGCGGATAGGTCGTTCCTGCAAGAGCACAGTTTCCTATCGGCGACACAGCTGTACGGCGTTTCACATCAAGGAGACGGTCCATATCACGGAGTAACATCTGGGAATACGCACTCAGATGGTGAGCCATAGTTATCGGCTGTGCACGCTGAAGGTGGGTGTAGCCCGGCATAATCGTTTCGGTATGCTTTTCCGCAACATCGCAGAGCGTTAAGATAAGATCTCCTATCGCTTCGGCAACAACATTAATCTCACGAAGCAGGTAAAGTCTTATGTCAAGAGCAACCTGATCGTTGCGCGAACGTGCTGTGTGAAGCCTTTTGCCGATGTATCCGATTCTTTTTGTAAGCTCCGCTTCGATGAACATATGAATGTCTTCAGCTGTCGGATCAAATAACAGCTCGCCGCTCTTTATGTCGGCTTCGATTTCATGAAGTCCCTCTTTTATGCTTTCCGCATCCGATTCGGAGATAATCCCCTGTTTTGAAAGCATCGAAGCGTGTGCTATAGAGCCTTTGATATCCTCGGCGAAAAGTCTGTTGTCAAATCTTATCGATGAGTTAAAATCGTTTACCCTTTGGTTGAGTTCCTTTGAAAAACGTCCCGCCCACATTTTGTCAGACATTTTTAATCCCCCTTAAGTCTGCTGTCTATACTATTGCATTTTTTGGCGTTTTGCATCAAGCTGTGCCTTAACCTTAATGGGAAGTCCGAAAAGGTTTATGAAACCTGCGGAATCTTTTTGGTCGTAAACCTCGTCCGCATCAAAGGTAGCAACCTCTTCATCATAGAGGGTGTAATTAGATGTTACCCCTGCACCGATGATATTCCCTTTATATAGTTTGAGCTTCACATCGCCGGTGACGGTTTCTTGAGTCTTATCAACAAACGCAGATAATGCCTCACGAACGGGGGTGTACCATTGCCCGTTATAAACGATATCCGCAAAGTCGATGGCAAGCTTATCCTTCATACGCGAGGTTGCCTTGTCGATGGTTATCGTCTCTAAAATACGGTGTGCTTCATAAAGGATGGTTCCGCCGGGAGTTTCATAAACGCCGCGTGATTTCATACCTACAAGTCGGTTTTCCACAATGTCTGTAAGCCCGATTCCGTTATCGCCGCCGAGCTTGTTGAGCTTCTTGATAAGCGACACGCCGTCAAGCTTTTCGCCGTCTATAGCCACGGGAATACCCTTTTGGAACGAAACGGTAACATAAGTAGCCTTGTCGGGAGCTTTGAAGGGGGATATTCCCATCTCCAAAAAACCTTCCTTGTCGTACATAGGTTCGTTTGCGGGGTCTTCAAGGTCAAGCCCCTCGTGGGAAAGATGCCATAGGTTTTTATCTTTGGAATAGTTGGTTTCGCGGTTGATTTTCAGCGGAATATTATGCGCCTCTGCATAGTCAATCTCTTCATCACGGGATTTTATATCCCAAATACGCCAAGGTGCGATGATAGCCATCTCGGGTGCGAAAGCTTTTATGGTCAGCTCAAAACGAACTTGATCATTGCCTTTGCCGGTGCAGCCGTGGCATATTGCATCTGCACCCTCTTTGAGGGCGATTTCGGCGATTCTTTTAGCAATAACAGGGCGTGCAAAAGATGTTCCCAAAAGATATTTACCTTCGTAAACAGCTCCTGCTTTGAGGGTCGGGAAGATGAAATCATAAACAAATTCATTTTTGAGGTCTTCGATATAAAGCTTTGAAGCACCGGTCTTAATTGCCTTCTCTTCAAGTCCTTCAAGCTCCGATTCTTGTCCCACGTCGCCCGATACGGCAATAACCTCGCAGTTATTATAGTTCTCTTTAAGCCAAGGGATGATTATCGACGTGTCAAGACCGCCGGAATATGCCAAAACAACCTTTTTAATCTCTTTCATAACTGTTTTCCTCGTTAATTTATTAAGTTAAGCCATAAGGCGAACCATTACCGCTTTTTGTGCGTGGAGACGGTTTTCAGCCTCCTCAAATATCTCCGCTGCGTGCTTTTCAAAAGTTTCCGCCGTGATTTCCTCTTCGCGATGGGCGGGGAGACAATGCTGCACTATCGCATCGGGTTTGGCAAGCTTCATTATCTCTTCATTAATCTGATAGCCTTTGAAGGCTTTGCGGCGTTCGATTATTTCATTTTCATTACCCATCGAAGCCCAAACGTCGGTGAAGACAACATCGGCATTTGCAATTGCCTCTTCGGGAGAGGTTGTGAGGGTGAAGTTTGAAAAGCCGTTCGCAAAATCTAAAACCGATTCAAGCGGCTTATAGTCTGTCGGACAGGCAAGCGACACCGACATTCCAACCTTAAGCCCGCCTACTGTGAGAGCGTTTGCCATGTTGTTTCCGTCACCGATATAACACATTTTCAGACCGTCAAACTGACCCTTGATTTCGCGGATGGTCATGAGGTCGGCTAAAACCTGACAGGGGTGGGTTATGTCTGTAAGCCCGTTTATGACAGGAACCGTGCCGTAGTAGGCTAAGTCCTCAACCTCTTTTTGGTCGAAGGTACGAATCATGATGCCGTCGATATAGCGTGAAAGCACACGTGCGGTGTCCTCCACAGGCTCGCCGCGACCGATCTGCAAATCCTTTGACGACAGGAAGAGCGGGTGTCCGCCGAGCTGAAACATTCCGGTCTCAAAGGAAACGCGTGTACGCGTTGAGGCTTTTTGAAATATCATTCCGAGGGTTTTGCCCTTAAGATGCGGATGCTCAATTCCGTGCTTGAGCTCATATTTAAGTTGATCCGCAAGGTTTAAAATATCTGTTATTTCCTCTGTCGTGAGGTCCATCATTTTTAATAGGTGTTTCATGTTAATTCTCCTGTAAAAGTACCTTATCAAGTATCGCAAGCCCTGCGTCTATCTCATCATAGGTTATGGTGAGGGGCGGCAGGAATCGCAGTTTATCTTTCGCGGTGAGGACTAAAAGTCCGTTATCGTGGCATTTTTTTGATATATCGGCGGCGTTTATTCCGTCTTTGAATTTTATGCCGATCATAAGTGCAAGCCCCGTTATATCCTCGACTGCATCAAATTTACCAAGTTTCTCGCGGAAATAATCGCCCTTTTTGATAACTTCGTCAAGGAATCCGGGAGCAGAAATCGTTTTAATCACGGCGTTTCCGCCTGCCGAGCATACAGGATTTCCGCCGAATGTCGAGCCGTGGTCTCCCCTGCCGAGGACCTCCGCACATTTTTCATCCGCAAGGCAAGCACCCATCGGAAGCCCGCCTGCAATTGCCTTTGCAAGGGTTGTGATATCGGGCTTCACGCCGTAATTTTGCGATGCTAAAAACTTACCTGTCCGCCCGCAGCCTGTCTGAACCTCATCAGCGATAACTAAAATATCACGTTCTTTGCAGATATCGAAAACGCCTTTAACAAACTCTTCGGTAAGATTTATAACGCCGCCTTCGCCTTGGATAAATTCAAGCATAATTGCACAGGTTTTGTCTGTGAGTGCAGCTTCAAAAGCTCGGATGTCAGGCGTTATATGCACAAAACCGGGCGTGAATGGGAAGAAATAGTTATGCATAGATTCCTGTCCTGTTGCCGAAAGAGTTGTGACAGTTCTTCCGTGGAAGCTCTGCTGGAGGGTGATTATCTCGTAACGCTTTGAATCAGCTCCGTATTTGTCAAAGCTGTATTTTCTCGCAATCTTTATCGCACACTCATTAGCTTCTGCACCCGAGTTTCCGAAAAATACATTTTTGTAACCGCTGATTTCACAAAGCCTTTTCGCAAATTCTCCCTGCACTTCGGTGTAATAATAGTTTGAGGTGTGCTGGAGTTTTTTTATCTGAGAAATTACCGATTCTGTCCATGCCGGATAGCCGAAACCAAGAGAATTTGTGCCGATACCGCTTCCGAAATCGATATATTTTTTTCCGTAATCGTCGGTTACTGTCTCTTCTTTTCCTTTATCTAAAACTATGTCATAACGCCCGTATGTCCCCATTACATATTTGTTAAAACTATCAATAGAGCTTTTCATATTCATTACCTTTACATAAATTCAGTACCGACACCTTTATCGGATAGTAGTTCGATTAAAATTGAGTGAGGGACACGTCCGTCGATGATACAAGTCCCCTTAACGCCGCGCCTTACCGCTTCGACACAACAGTCGATTTTCGGAATCATTCCGCCGCTTATGATCCCCTGTCTTTTCATGAACGGAACTTCCGAAACCTGAACATAATCAATAAGTGTGCCGGGATCATCCTTGTCGCGGAGAAGCCCTTTTATGTCAGTCATGAGGATCAGTTTTTCGGCTTTAATATCAGCAGCAATCCGTGCTGCCGCCGTGTCTGCATTGATATTATAAACAACGCCGTCTTCACCGCAGGCAACCGTCGCAATTACGGGTATGTAGCCGTTATCAAGGCAGTTTGCAATCGGTTCGGGGTTGATTTTATCAATCTCACCCACCAGTCCGTAGTCGTCATCAGCTTCCATCTTTTTTGCACGGATTAGCTCGCCGTCAATACCGCAAAGCCCCAAAGCTTTCCCGTTATGGCGGGTGAGGTGTGCAACAAGCTCTTTATTAACCTTTCCTGCAAGCACCATTCTGACGATATCGACAGTCTCTTCGTCTGTATATCTTAGTCCGTTTACGAATCTGCTTTCTTTGCCGATTTTACCCAGCATATCGGTTATTTCGGGACCGCCGCCGTGAACAAGCACAACACGTATTCCGATGAGCGATAAAAGAACAATATCGCTCATGACAGCGTTTTTTAAAACTTCGTCGGTCATTGCGTTTCCGCCGTATTTCACAACGACAATTTTTTTATAGTATTTTTGAATATACGGCAGTGCTTCGGAAAGAATCTGTGAGCGAAGCTCGTTTGTAACATCAATCATTTTTTTACACCTAACTTCTGTAATCGCCGTTGATTTTAACATAGTCGTATGTCAGATCGCAACCCCATGCAGTTGCGGATTCACCGCCTTGATGAAGATCAACATTAATTTCAATCTCGTCTTCGGATAGTATTTCAGCTGCCTTTTCTTCCGAAAATTCAAGCCCTTCGCCGTTTTTGCAGACGTCTATGCTTCCCTTTTTTGAAGCGAAAGATATTTCTATCGGAGCGATTTCAATATCGGCGGGAGCATATCCGATCGCACATAAAATTCGACCCCAGTTTGCATCTTCGCCGAACATCGCACATTTTAAGAGGTCAGAACCGATAATAGACTTAGCAACTGCTTTCCCGACTTCAAATGACGGTGCGTTTTTCACATTTGCAATAAGAAGCTTTGATGCACCCTCACCATCTTTCGCAAGCATTATAGTGAGGTTTTTCATCACTTCAAATAACGCTTTTTTGAAGGTATTATAGTCTTCATCTGTTTCGGTTATCATCTCATTATCAGCGGAACCATTTGCAAGTAAAATAACTGTGTCGTTGGTACTCATATCGCCGTCGATATAAAGACAATTATAGGTCTTTTCGGTAACGTCGGAAAGTGCAGTCTGTAAAAGGTCAGAGTCTATTTTAATATCGGTGGTGATGACATTAATTGTCGTCGCCATATTCGGTGCAATCATCCCCGAACCCTTTGCCATGCCGCCGATTCTGCATTCTTTACTGTCAATTTCAAATGAAACTGCATACTCTTTTTTAACGGTATCGGTGGTCATTATCGCAACCGCTGCATCGCTGTTTCCCTTGTCGGAAAGCTTGCCGACAAGCTTTGGAACAGCCGCAGTGATTTTATCAATCGGAAGCGATTGACCTATCACGCCGGTGGAACATACAAGAACATTTTCAGTACCAATTCCAAGCACCTTTGCAGTCTCGGAACACATTGCCTTCGCTGTCGCGGGAGCGTCTTTCACGCAGGCGTTGGCGTTTTTGGAATTAAGGATAACAGCATTCGCCGTTTTACCTGTCTTGCTGAGGTGCTCCATTGAAATTAAAACCGGCGCGGCTTTGACTTTGTTTGTCGTAAAAACCGCTGCCGCATTCGCCGAAATCTCCGTGAATACCAATCCGAGGTCAAATTTCTTTGCTTCATTATCCTTTATTCCGGCATAAACGCCGCTTGCTTTATATCCCTTTGCGGCACAAACGCCGCCGTCAATAATATTCATTTTTCTCCTTTATAAGAGGCGGACTTATTTTATATAAGTCCTGTCGTCTCGTCAACGCCGAGTGCAATATTCATGCACTGGACAGCCGCACCCGATGCTCCTTTGCCTAAGTTGTCAAGCCTTGCAGTAAGTAATATGTGCTTTTCAAAGCCGAATACGTATATTTCCATAATATTTTTTCCGTCCAAAGTATTTGCCGCGAGATAGCCGCCGTAAGCATTCTCGGAGTGTTCGGGCATAACCTTAACGAAGTTTGAACCTGCATAGTGGTCGGTGAGGAGCTGCCTTATCTTTGAAACGGTGGTCGGCTTGCCCATAAGCCTTGTATGGAGCGGAATATTCACAAGCATTCCGGCATAGTAGTTATCCACCATCGGCATGAAGATCGGAGGATATGAAAGCCCCGATTTAGCCATCATTTCGGGAATATGTTTATGGAATTTAGACATTGAATACATACGCGGCGAAAGATATTCAACCGGTTTATCTTCTGCTTCATATTCGGCGATACCTTTCTTCCCCGCACCGCTGTAGCCTGAAACGGCATTAACGGTCATAGGGTAGTAAGGTTGAATGAGCCGGTCTTCGATAAGCGGATAGATTAGAGCGACAAAGCCGCTTGCATAGCATCCCGGCACTGCGATTCGTTTAGAATTTACGATTTCGGTACGGTGACGAACGGAAAGTTCCGGGAAACCATATGCCCAGCCCGCCGTCGTTCTGTGTGCGGTGGAAGCATCTATAATAACGGTGTCGGGATTTTCACAAAGCTTAACGGCTTCACGTGCCGCTTCATCGGGCAAACACAAAAAGGTCACGTCCGATGCATTAATAAGTGCCCTTCTTGCTTCGGGGTCACGCCGTCTTGATTCCTCAATCTCCAAAATTTCAAGGTCATCACGCCCCTCAAGCCGCTCACGCAGTTTCAGCCCCGTGGTTCCCGCTGCTCCGTCAATAAAAATCTTCTTCATCATCTGCTCCGCATCAAATATGTAAAATATGACATTTTAGGGGTCGCTATTTGGAAAAACATATATTCATTATATTCTAAAAATATGAAAATATCTATACCTAAAGATTTAGATATAGTAAATATATTGTATATTTATAGTTTATATTGATTATATTCTGCATATATACACTTGATAATGTATATATGCAGTCTACTATTTTAAAAAGAAATAGTAAATTAATCCATATATAAACGATGCGGCAATACCGTATAAAATCACAGGACCGGATATAATGAAAATCTTCGCACCCACGCCAAGCACAAAGCCTTCCGACTTGAACTCCAAAGCGGGCGAAACCACAGCGTTAGCAAAGCCTGTTATCGGCACAAGCGTTCCCGCACCGGCGTGTTTTGCAATTCGGTTATATAGCCCGAAGCCCGTCAAAACCGCCGATAAAAATATCAAAGTAATCGAAGTGAGAAGTGCCGTGTCATCCTTGCCAAGCCCCGCAAATTCATAAATTTTCCGCAGAGCTTCGCCGACACAGCATATAAGACCTCCGACCGCAAATGCTTTCAGAGTGTCAATCCCGACCTTTGTGTTAGGCGAGGCTTTTTTTACCATTTCGCCATAGGTTGCCTTAGAAACAGTCATAATCAATCACCCTTCGTATTATACCAAAACTCCTATTTTATATTCAAATTGTAAACTTTTTGTGAAAGCTCTTGATTTTTTATCAGAGCGTGTTATAATAGTATTAGCACTCGAAATTGCAGAGTGCTAACTACTTATTACCATCAAGAGAGGTAAAAAATAATGGAACGTAAAGAATTTAAAGCCGAATCAAAACGGCTGCTTGATTTAATGATTAACTCTATCTACACTCACAAAGAGATATTTCTTCGTGAGCTTATTTCAAACGCATCTGATGCAATCGACAAAATGTATTTCACAACACTCACCGATACGTCGATAGGGCTTTCAAAGTCTGACTTTTTCATCGAAATTAAGGCGGACAAAGACGCTAAAGCACTCACAATAATCGACAACGGCACCGGCATGGACAAAGAAGAGCTTGAAAACAACTTGGGCGTTATTGCACAGAGCGGTTCGCTTGCTTTCAAGCAGGATAATGAAACAGAAGACATAGACATAATCGGGCAGTTCGGCGTCGGTTTTTATTCCGCATTTATGGTTGCCAAAAAGGTTGAAGTCAAGACTAAAAAATACGGTTCTGATACTGCCTTCATTTGGGTTTCCGAAGGTGCAGACGGCTATACAATTGAAGAGTGTCAAAAAGATTCGTTCGGCACTGAAATCACCCTTACTCTTAAGGATGATACAGAGGACGAAAAGTATTCCGAATACGCCGAGACATGGAAGATTCGCACACTCGTTAAGAAATATTCTGATTATATACGCTATCCGATCAAGACTTTGACTTCGCACCGCCACCTAAAGGACGGAACAGGCACAGACGACGTTCCCGCAGAGTATGATGAACATTTTGAGCTTGAAACTTTAAACAGCATGATTCCTATCTGGCGTAAGAATAAAAACGAGCTCACAGCAGAGGATTACAACAACTATTATAAAGAACATTTCTTCGACTACACCGATCCGCTTTTATATATCCACAAAAAGACAGAGGGTACAGTCAGCTACGACAGTCTGCTTTATATCCCTGCGAAAGCTCCGATGGATTTTTATTCGAAAGAATTTGAAAAAGGCTTACAGCTTTTTTCTTCCGGCGTGATGATAATGGAGCATTGCAAGGAACTCCTGCCCGATCATTTTTCATTCGTCCGCGGGCTCGTTGATTCACAAGACCTTTCGCTCAATATCTCACGCGAAATGCTCCAACAGGACAGACAAGTTAAGACCATTGCAAAATCTATCGAAAAAACGATTAAGACAGAGCTTAAAAAACTGCTTGAAAATGATCGTGCAAAGTATGAAGAATTTTGGAAGGTATTCGGGCTTCAAATCAAATTCGGTGTATATAACGGTTACGGCATGAATAAGGATGCTTTGCAGGATCTGCTCCTTTTTTACTCGTCATTCGAGAAAAAATATGTTTCGCTTGACGAGTATATAGAACGCTGCAAAGAGGATCAAAAATATATCTACTACGCAGCAGCAGAATCGCTTTCAAGAGCCGACGCATTGCCGCAAACAGAGCTTCTCAAAGACAAGGGTATTGAAATTTTATATCTTACCGAGAACGTTGACGAATTTGCGATTCAAATGCTTCGCGAATATAAAGACAAGCAGTTCAAATCCGTTTCCTCCGGCGATCTCGAGCTTTCGGATATCGACAAAGAGGGTGCAGAGGAGACCAAAAAGCTTGAAGAGGACAACAAGGATTTCTTGGCTGAAATAACAAAAGCTCTTGCAGGAAAGGTACAGGAAACAAAGCTCACCAACAAGCTCAAGTCGCATCCCGTTTGCATTTCAAACGAAGGTCAGGTTTCGATTGAGATGGAAAAAACCTTTGCAAAAATGCCGACCGACGGCGATGTTGTGAAGGCTTCAAAAATCTTGGAACTTAACCCCGACCACCCCGTTTTCGGCAAGCTCAAAACGCTGTATGATACAGACAAAGACAAGCTTTCCGATTATGCAAATATCCTCTATTCGCAAGCACTGCTTGTTGAGGGTGTGCCGCTTGAAGACCCTCTCGCCTACTCCGATTTGGTGTTCAAAATTTTAGTATAAAAAATAAATCCCGTATCATTTTTGATACGGGATTTATTTTTATTCAGCCTCAAGTTTATTCAAATTTCCTGAGATTATTATCGGTGTTAAAAGACACAGTGTTATAGAGGAAAAGAACGCTGTCAATCTCGCTCATATCTAAAAACTCATCAAGCGAAATGTTGATATACCGCATATCAAGAAGCGTTATCTCTGAAAAATGTTCTGTCAAAAACGGTACAAAAGAATTAGCGTATGAGTCTTTAATTACTAACAGTTTCCCGCCGCCGGCAGTCGAATTGATTTTTACCATCGGCTGATTTTCACCGAGAAAAACGGGGTATTTATTTCTTGCTGTAAGGTAATCCCGCATATATATACTGTCGTAAAAAATCGGCTCAGATTCAAGATTTTCATACACACTCACACCGGTGATTTTCACATCTGAATTGCTGTGATAAATATATATTTTATCAGGCGAAACGCCGTCATAGAGCACCTTTGAATAGAGCGAACCGTAAAAATTATCGGCAGCGTTTTCTATTGTAAAGTCTGTTTCCGAAAGCGGTGAAAATCCCATTTTTTCTGCAGCGTTTTCATATGCAAAAAACGCACCTCTTGCTGTCCAATGATGGTCGGTTCTATAGTAAATGTAATCCTCTTTTTGTAAATATAAATCATCGAATATTTTAATCGGCGTTACCGTTTCATCAAGCAGATTATAAATATTTTCGATATAACTTTTTTGATCCAAATTAGGCGCATCAAAGGGGATATTTTCAGTATAAATTCCCGCCGCTGTCGGAACAAGCATGACATATGAAGGAATCCCGAAATGCTTTGAAAATGCATTTATGCCGTTGATATTTCCGTTTATGACAGCTTCATCAGCATCTGTTATTTTTTGCATAAGCCGCTCGGATGAAATATAAACGTCATTGATTTCGCGCTTCCCGATTGCGACTTCGGCAGTTGTTTTTGTTTTTACCCAAAAAATTCTGAGCGGAAAATGGTCGGAGATGAAATTTTCAATCCCATCCATCGCCTTTTTATTTTCAATTGTCGTCAAATTCACCTTCGGAAAGCCGCTTAATAAACGATTTTCGATATCCGAAAACGAATTTTTAGGCAGGAATATCACAAGCAAAGCGAAAACAATGATCGCCGTGAAAAATATTATGACTGTAACATTGTCGGATAATTTTTTCATTCAAAAAAAACCTTAAAATCTGAAATATAAGAATGGGTTATATGTCGCGTTGACAAGGAAAGCGGTGCAGATAAAAAACATAGCGGTAACAGCGGCGGGTTTAGCAAAGCTGTAGATTTTTTCGCTTTTGTTTTGAAGTTTTTTTATACTGTTATCGAAAATCTCTGTCGAACCCAAAGCAGAAATAATGAACCAGAAAAGATAACCCAAAAGCAGATAAATCGCTGTGCTGTCAGCCGCAACGCCGTTGCCTGTGAACATAGCTTTTAAAAATTTTCCTGTATCGGCAAAGGTATTTGTGTCAAATAAAACCCAACCGAAAACGGCAATTAAAAATGTGTATGCGGTGCTGATCGCCGACGGTAATTTTTCTAAAATCTTACCGAAGCCTAATTTCTCGATAACGATTAGGATACCGAAATAAAGTCCCCAAAGAAGAAAATTGAAGCTTGCACCGTGCCAAAAACCGGTTAAAGTCCATGTAATAAGCAGGTTTATGCAGGTACGCGAGAGACCATTGCGATTGCCTCCAAGCGGTATATATACGTATTCGCGAAACCATGTGCCCAGAGTGATATGCCATCGCCGCCAAAACTCTGTAACGCTTCTTGATTTATAGGGGTGGTCGAAATTTTGCGGAAAATTGAAGCCGAGCATCTTTCCGAGCCCGACCGCCATATCGGAATAGCCGGAAAAATCAAAGTAAATCTGGAACGTGAATGCCAAAATGCCAAGCCATGCGGTGAGAGCCGAGATTTCGGAATATTCCATCGCCTTGACGGATGTCCAGAGCATACCGATATTGTTTGCAATCAGCACCTTTTTTGCAAGCCCTTTAATGAAAATCCCGATGCCGTCCGAAACCTTGTCAATCGTTATAGTACGGTCATCAATTTCATTTGCAACATCAGCATATCGAACAATCGGACCTGCAACAATCTGCGGGAAAAGCGTCACATAACAAAGAAAACTTGAAAACTTTTTCTGCACATTAATTTGTCTGCGATAAAGGTCGATGGTATATGACATACTCTGGAATGTGTAGAACGAAATGCCGATGGGCAGGGGGAGTTTCGGGTCTTTTAAATCAAAAATGGTCAGGTCATTAACAATTCCGATGAAAAATGAACTGTATTTGAAAACGGCGAGTAAACCAAGGTTCATCACGACCGAAACAAGTAAAAAAACTCGCCGCAGTTTGTCATTGTCGCTATATTTATCCAAAAGTCTTCCTGCAAAATAATCAATTGCCGCCGATGTTATCATTATCAGCACATAAACGGGTTCTCCCCACGCATAAAAGACAAGTCCCGACACTAAAAGAACTATATTTTTCAGTTTTTTTCCGCTTAGAAAATACACGATCATCGTTATCGGAAGAAAGAAAAATAAAAAGACAAGGCTTGAAAAAACCATTAGGATTCACCAATAAAATTACTGTTTATATACTCTTCAAATTCTGTTTGAGAAAATTTATTATTAAGCACATCAAGCATTGCAGATGATGACAAAAGTTCGGGTAAGGAAAGTGATTTCAAAAGTTTTCGGCGTTTATCAGATGCATTTTCAGTTCCGGAAAAGCCGTAAAAAAAGAGGTCTGATTTTGTCATTTTCTCTTTTTGGTAAGCATTTTCGGTGAGCACTCCGTGCTCTGTAAAAAGCTTACGTAAAATCTCGTCAGATATGCCTTCAACGCCGATTTTTCCTTCCTTTGAAGGGGTTTGTTTTCGTTTCTCTTTACCGAAAATGTCGGGGGTGTATATATGCAAGACGCGTGTGCTTTTTTCGCTGTTATTGATATAACTTTTAATATAATTTCTTATCTTAAATCCGGCAGTATCGGAATCGGTCAGGATAATTATCCCGCTTGTTTCGGCATAATATTTTATCAGCGAAAGCGTTTCTTTGTCATCGAAAATATGAAAACCGTTTACCTGAATTATCACCGTATCAATTATATTTGAAAGCCTTATTTTGTCGTATTTTCCTTCGACAACAACAGCTTCGTTAATTTTTATCATACCGTTTTCATCATCCTGATAATCGAAGTTTCAACCAAAACAGCGGCGTCACAGATTTCTGATTTTAGCTGTAAATCTGCCTCTGAAAGCACCTTAATACAATTTCGCAGTTTTGTTATATCGAATCTGTAAATGTCGCGAAAAGCGTTATCCACTCTGAATTTGAAGATAGGCGGATACGCGAAATCAACTATTATATCCTGTGAAGTTTTTGCGTGTGTCTGTGCAAGTTTTGCTCTGTATAAATCCATCATCGTCGAGGAAAGCTGATAAATTATTGCAGCCGGTTCAATACGCATTGCAAATAAATTCTCAACAATCTTCAGAGCTTCATTTGCATTCAAATTCTGTACTGATCTTGCAAGTTCATAAATAGTAGAATCAAGCTGTTGCGGCGTCAGAAGGTCAATATTTTCACGTGTTATTACCGTATCATACGCAATGAGTTTATCACATTCATTTTTTATTATCAGCGAATCATTGCCGCAAATCTGTGCTAAAAACTGTGCATCAGCATTTTCTATACTGCCGCCAATCGACTTAATATACTTTTCAATATCCTTTGCAAGTTCAAGTGTAGTTTTAGGATTACATACACAAACAGAGCCGATTTTTGCACATATATCCGCTATTTTTTTTGCTTTGTTTTGGGGGGATTTTTTTCCGTCACAAACGTCATAGCCGGTGAAATAAAACACTACAACATTTGTGTCAGAAAGATTTTGAATAGTTGCAGTAATTTCTTTAATTTCATCTGATAAAAGTTTCTCGGTGTTAAGATCATGAATGATAACAAGGCTGTTTTCAGCAAAAACAGGAAGTGCTTGACAAGCAGCGGTAAAATCCGAAACGGAGAAATCTTTTTCTGAAAAAGTGTGCAGATTAAAAAGCTCATCGTCGGTCGAAACTGTACGTTTTTTTATTGCATTCACACACTTTTCGATATCATTAACAGATTTTCCGTATATAAAGTATACCCGCGATGGAGCGGTTTTAAGCATCTTCAAAAGCGTTTGCGAATTAATTTCCGCCATCTTCGCTACTCCTTAAAAAGTTTCGATCTGAATCTTATCATTAATAATAAATGTCACATTTTTGCCGATATAAACATCGGTTTCTGTGTCGGCGTAAACTATACCTGCACTATCAAGCACAACTATCGAATCACTTCCTGTGATGTTATTCCCTTTGTTATCCTTATAAAAAATTGTTTGCATAGGGAGATTTGACTTAGCAAAATATTCACCGCTGATTATATTTATCTGCGTTTTATCAGTTTTAAGATAGAAATCATCACCTGAAATTTCAGCCTCAACACCATCGAAAATGCTGTATATGCCATCTGAATAAGCCGTGACATTCGGCGGAAGATAAATTGCTTTAGGATAGAAAATTTCAGGCTTTGAGTACGTTTTGATTTTCGTAAAATATACAGGATATGAAGTGTTTGCTTTTTCGGTTAAGATGATACTTATTACATTCAAAATGCCGTTTCGCGATAAATATTTTTTAACAGAATCCGCCGCGTCACCGCCACCGTTAAGGTCAATCACAGATGCTTCTGATTTGTTGTGAATAATCGCAGCCGATGATTTTTCATCGCCTAAAATTGTTATATAAGTGATATCTGAAGGTATAATCCTGTATATAAAAACAATACCTGTAAATAAAATTATTCCCGAAAGATAAACAATAAAAATATGTTTCATCTTCGTTGCGTTAATTATGCAATAAAGTATCGAGAATGCAAATATCGCAATTAACAGAGGCTGCTCAAAGCTATATCCCATCGGGATTGAAGCATATTTTAAGTTTCCTGTGAATTCTGTTACATCAATTGAAATTCCACATAAAATATTAGCCACAAAGAGCAAAGGTTTTGCAATGAAAGCCATTCCGCCTGTCATGACAATAATCATTCCCAAAATCACAACTACAGATGATATCGGAATCATAACGATGTTAGTTATCGGAGATATAATCGACACTTCGTCAAAGTAAAAATAACATATAGGTAACAGCGTCAACGAAATCACAACAGATGATATGATTATTTCAAATAAAAAGTCCTTAATTTTAATCAGCGGATTTGTTTTCGTATCAACTTTTGATTTGATTTCATTTCTGATTTCTTCGGCAGTTCTTCGCATTCTCGGGCGTAAAAGCGAAATTAAAACAGCTAATGAAAAGACTCCGCCGGCGGAGAGCAGAAATGATGCATCTGTGATAGCAAAAGGGTTTGCGGCGGTTATGATAACACAGGCAATTGACAGGGACGAGGCAGTATCGGCACGCCGTAAAAAAAGTGAACCGCTGTATGTAATGATAATCATTATCGCCGCTCGAATTATTGAAACTGAATTTTCAGCTAAAAAAACAAAGATTAAAAGCGGAATCAACATTACAAAAAACGATATTCGTTTTCCTGCTCCGAGGCTGCTTAATATCAACATTACCGCAGCACAAATTATCGCAAGCTGTGCTCCTGAAACAGCCATAATATGTGAAACTCCGCTGCGGTTTATCATGTCGGTAAAATTGTCAGAAAATCCGTCTCTGTCGCCGAAAAGCATTGCTATAAATAGTGATGCATTCTCTTTTTCGGGGATAAATTCATGAATGATGTTATATAATCTGTCGCGATATTTTTTTGTCAAACGAGTAAAAATATTTTCGTTTTCCGATATAACACTAAATGATTTTGCATTCGGAATTTGAAGAAATATTTCTTTTGTTTTGTAGTAATTTTCCGATGAAAATGTGTATGAATTTTCGGGTGATACTAGTTTTCCCGAAACTGCGACTTTATCGCCAATATCAAAATGCCCGTCGGTATTTTTAACGTATGCGGAGATTTTTGCAAGTGTTTTGCCGTCAATTTTTCCGTCTATTTCAATGTAAGCATCTTCACCATGTTCTTTGATTTCTGTAAGCCGCCCGACAATTTCAGTTTCTGCATTTTCATAACGCATTACATTTGAATATACAAGCGTTTGATAGCTTGAAGAAAAGGTCAAAGCAATAGCAAAAGATGCAACCATAAATGTGATATATGAAAGTTTTTTATTCTTTTTATCGAAAAAACAGATGTAAACAATTATCGATAATACCGCAATTAAAGTACCGATATAGACAAGATAAAGGTTTTTAATGACCATCGAAACAGCAATGCCTAAAAGCCAGCTAACGCCGAACCATACAGCTTTCCTTGTCATACCTATACTCCGCAATCATTGGGATATCATCAACACATTTTTTCTGAAAGTTTTTCTCCGCCCAAAATATGAAAATGAAGATGATTTACTGATTGGCAGCCGTCTTTACCGCAATTTGAAACAACACGATAGCCGCTTTCGTTTACGCTTAAAATTCTTGTTATTTCGGGGATTTTTGTGAAGATTTTTGCAACAATTTCAGCGTTCTCCGAAGTGATTTCATTAATGCCGGAAATATGTTTTTTCGGAATTATCAAAACATGAACGCTTGCAAGTGGATTGATGTCCTTAAACGCTAAAATTTCATCGTCTTCATAAACTTTTGTCGAAGGAATTTCACCTGAAATTATACTGCAAAATAAGCAATCCATTTATATAAGTCCTTTCAAAGCTTCGTTGATTTTTGTTTTGTCGCCTACACCGGCAGAGGCTGAGTCGGGTTTTCCGCCCCCCTTGCCTCCTGTAACCGCAGCAGCGGTTTTCACGATATCGCCTGCTTTATAACCCTTAGCGATCGCATCTTTTCCGCAAACGCAGAAAAATTTCTCGCCGTTAGAAAGCAGTCCGACAATATCAGAGTATGATTTAAGTTTGTCTCCGATTGCTTTGAGTGATTCAAAATCAACACCTTCAAGCAGAGCGGAAACAAGTCTGATTCCGTCCTTATTTTCTGCTGTTTTAATCAGGTCATCAACTTTTCCCGATGCTTTTTCATGCTCGATATTTTTGATTATTTCTTCGTTCGCTTTTGCTTTTTCGAGTAATTTAGTTAAAGCATTTTTTGTTTCAAATATATTTTTTTCCTGTAGTATTAAAGCGATTTCGCGAAGTTCAATTAATGCTTTCTCGTTATATTCGCGAAGTGTGGATCCTGTTATAGCTGTGATTCGACGCACACCTGCCGCAACGGAATTTTCGGAAAGAATTTTGAAACCCATTATCTCTGCTGTGTTTTTAACGTGCGTACCTCCGCAAAGTTCCATCGTTTTAAGCGGTGTTGATTCGTTTCCGTCATCAGCTTCGGATGTCACAACTCGAACAGTGTCGCCGTATTTTTCGGAGAACAGTGCCATAGCTCCGAGTTCCTTAGCTTCGGCGATAGGCATTTCCCTTGTTTTTACTTCAATTGCTCTTGCAATCCAAAGATTAATCTCGTTCTCAATATTACAGAGTTCATCTTTGGTCAAAGCTTGGAAATGTGTGAAATCGAAGCGGCATTCATCAGGTGAAACAAGCTGTCCTGCTTGATGAACGTGTTCGCCCAAACTCTGTCTGAGAGCATACTGTAAAAGATGTGCAGATGTATGATTTCTCATCGTGTCATGACGCCGGTTCTTGTCAACTCGTGCAGAAATAATATCGCCGACGACAGGGTGATTTTCTGCTTTTTCATACTCGTGAATATAGAGCCCGTCCGATGTTTTTTTAACGCCGGAAATATAAATCGAGAAGCCATTCCCGACAAGATAGCCCGTATCGGCAACCTGTCCCCCGCTCTCGGCATAAAAGGGTGTTTTATCAAGAATTATATTTTTTTCATCTATGAAAAGAACCTTCGCTTCACACTCAAAAACGTCATATCCGACAAATTCTGTTGCGGGCAAATCAAGCTTTAATTCTCCGCTTTCCCATGATGAATTTGCTTTAGCGAAATGGTCTGCTCTTGCTGTGTCACGTTGGATTTGAGCAAGCTCTCTGAAACGTTTTTCGTCAACCGTTAAACCCTTTTCTTCCGCAATTTCAATCGTCAAATCAACAGGGAAACCAAACGTGTCGGAAAGTTTAAAAGCATCCTCGCCTGAAACGTTTCCTCGTGCCATAACTTCATTTAACAGTTCAAGCCCGCGATTAATTGTTTCGTTGAATTTTTCCTCTTCAACGCTGATAATTTTTTTAATGTAAACAGCCTTTTCGAGAAGCTCGGGGTATGCATTTTTATTTTCATTTATAACCGTCTCAACAACCTCGGCAAGGAACGGCTTTGTGATTCCGATGAGTTTTCCGTGACGTGCGGCACGACGAAGCAGACGTCTTAAAACATAGCCTCTGCCTTCATTTGAGGGCAGAACACCATCGCCCACCATGAACGAAGTCGAACGGATATGATCGGTGATAACGCGGAGAGAAATGTCGGTTTTCGGGTTATTTTTATACTCAACACCTGCGATTTTACAGACGTGTTTCATGATGTTTTGGATGGTGTCAACTTCAAATAAATTGCCGACATCCTGCATAACGCAGGCGAGCCTTTCAAGTCCCATTCCGGTGTCGATATTCTTCGTGTCCATCGGGGTATATGTGCCTTTGCCGTCCGAGTCAAACTGCGAAAATACAAGGTTCCAAACCTCGACAAATCTGTCGCAGTCGCACCCGACTTTACAATCCGGTTTCCCGCATCCGTACTTCTCGCCGCGATCAAAATATATTTCGGAACAGGGACCGCAGGGTCCTTCCCCATGCTCCCAAAAGTTATCTTCTTTGCCCAAACGAATCATGTGTGACGGGTCGATTCCGATGGTTTTTGTCCAGATATCGTAAGCTTCGTCATCATCCTGATAAACGGATATATGAAGCCTGTCGGCAGGCATTTCAAGCGTTTTTGTGAAGTATTCCCACGCCCATGCTATCGCTTCATTCTTGAAATAATCGCCGAATGAAAAGTTTCCGAGCATTTCAAAATATGTGCCGTGGCGATCAGTTTTCCCGACACGCTCAATATCGGGTGTACGTATACATTTTTGGCAGGTTGTAACCCGCACATTCGGCGGTGTTTCTTCACCTAAAAAATAACGTTTAAGGGGTGCCATGCCGCTGTTAATTAACAGCAGACTATTATCATTTCTCGGTATCAGCGGAGCACTTTCAAGGCGTGTGTGACCCTTGCTTTCAAAGAATTTCAAAAAGCTTTCGCGAAGCTCATTAAGACCTGTCCATTTCATTTTTTCATTACCTCAAAAATAGATTATTCATCGTCAGAATCGGGTTCATCCCAGTTATGATAAACATTTTGAACATCGTCATTCTCTTCAAGCGTTTCAAGGAGCAGATTCATCTTTCTGATGTCATCTTCTTCGGTCAAAGTCACATAGGTTGAAGGTATCATAGAAGCTTCTGCCGACAAAATTTCATAACCCAAACTGCGAAGGCTTTCCGCAATAGCGATAACATCGGATGGTGCAGTTTCGACCTCTGCCGCATCATCGGAGAGCTGATAATCATCCGCTCCGACCTCGATTATATCGTCTGCAAGCTTGTTTTCATCAAGATTATTATTATTAATAACGATAATGCCTTTGCTTGAAAAAAGGAATGAAACACAGCCGGTTGTACCCAGGTTACCGCCGAATTTATCGAAATAATGCCGCACATCTCCGGCGGTTCGATTCTTATTATCGGTGAGCGTTTCGACAATAACTGCAACGCCGCGAGGACCGTAACCCTCGTATATATTGCCCTCGTAGTTCACCCTTTCGCCGTCACCCATCGCCTTTTTGATGACGCGATCGATATTGTCGTTGGGGACATTATTCGCCTTCGCTTTTGCGATAAGATCACGAAGTCGGGCGTTCCCCGCAGGATCTCCGCCGCCCTCTTTCACCGCAACCATAATTTCACGTCCGATTTTCGTGAAAACCTTGGCTCTTGCACCATCAACAGCGTTTTTCCGACGCTGGATATTATGCCATTTTGAATGTCCCGACATAGTTTACACACCCATTTCTATTTTTTCATCGTAGGTTTTATTTACGAGTTTTTCACTCGATATAAAGCTTGCATCATACATAACAAGAGCGTTCGCTTCCGATATTAATTCTTCTGTGATAACATCGCCTGTATGCTTGTCTATTACCTGTCTGATAACCTCATTCTGTCGATAATATTCATTGCCTTGCTTTACAAATCGTGCGTTTTTTTCTTTTATATGATAGCTGAAAGGTAAATCTTTTGATGCAAAAAGTTTTCCGCAAAGATAGGTATCGTCAATCTTAATTTCAAGCTTGAATATGATATCCGTGTCGTTTCTGAAACGATAATCAAGATAGTTGTAAAGTATCGAAGTTCCCACTCCGAACGGAACCTGACGACCGAAATCCGGGAAAAGATCAAAGTTGTTGTGATGATGTCTTTCGATTATTGTGAGCGGCGAATGGAGCACCAAAAAGTGAATCAAATTTGTCATCTGACACATACCGCCGCCGATTCCCGTATCGGTTTTATGACACTTTATTATCAGCCCGGGCAAAAAACCTTTCTTTTTTGTTATAGCACCGGCAAGCTTCCAGAATGAAAATGTTTCACCGGGATAGATATAAATTCCGTCAATTTTCGGAGCGATAAGCGAAAGGTTATGAGCCTTGTTTTCCTGAAGTGTCATATCGACATTTCCCAGTTTCCGTCTTATCAAAGATTTATGTTTGAAAACCTTTACCGATAACGGATCGCCGGATTTGCTCACAGCAAACTTAACCCTGCCTGTAACTAAATCAAAAGCATTTTTAATTTGTCGGATTATTATCTCTTTACGTTCGGAAATTTTGTAGGTGAAAGGAGATATTTCGCAGAATAGTTTACGTTTCTTTTTCATCTTGACAGTCTCCGCGATATGTTTTACATTAGCTGATTATGAGTTTAAATAACTCTTCAATTCTTTCCCTGTCGCCTTTAAGATAAAGGTAGCCGAAAACAGCTTCAAACCCTGTTGCTTTCCGATATTCGGCAGGAGATGCACTCTTGGGAATATGCACACCGTTTGCATTTCGCCCGCGTCGATAAATGTCGGCTTCTGTTTCTGTTAAGCTTTCCGATATTTTATCAGCGGCGGCGGCTTGAAACGATGCTTTAACGTAAGTTACAGCCATCTTGTGAAGCTCTCCCACAGGGCGGTTAGCCTCACTCACTATCATCTCGCGGACAAGCAGTTCATATACCCCGTCGCCCAAAAAAGCAAGGGAAAGCGGACTGTAGTTTTTCAAAATTTCATCTGTCATAATCAGTATATAAATTCAAATCGGAATCCGGAAATATCGACGGTATCGTTTTCGGCTATTCCCATTTCCTCAAGCTTTTTAATTATCCCTGTGTCGATTAGAACACGCTGCATATATTGAAGAGATGACCAGTCGTCGGGGTTTATCATACGAATAATGTCGGTTAAGAAATCTGCTTCGACAAAGTATATTTCATCTTCAAAATGTATGTTAAATTCTCTGTTGTCAATCACTATTTCAGGGAGAGGTTCCGGTTCGTATCGTAACACCGGCGGAAGCTTTGCAAGCTCGGCTGATATTAGGTTTATCAGTTCTTTAGTGCCCATCTTCGCAACAGCGGAAATCTGCAAACAGGGCAGACCTTGTGATTTTATATAATCAGCAAATTTCTCGATATTTTCAGTCGGTGCAATATCGCATTTATTTGCCGCGACAATAACCGGAGCTGCGGCAAGTTCGGGCGAAAATTTTTCAAGTTCGGTCTTTATAATTTCATAATCGGAGATGGGGTCTCGCCCTTCGTAGCCTGAAACATCGACAATATGAACAATCAGTCTGCATCTTTCAACATGACGCAAAAACTCGTGACCGAGCCCCACGCCCTCCGAAGCACCTTCAATAAGCCCCGGAATGTCGGCTATGACAAAGGACGAGTTGTCGTCAACCTTCACAGTTCCCAAAACAGGGGTAAGGGTTGTGAACGGGTAGTTTGCGATGATCGGCTTTGCGGCGGAAACCACCGAAATAAGGGTCGATTTTCCGACATTCGGAAAACCTACAAGCCCCACATCGGCGATGAGTTTGAGTTCAAGGGTGACCTCAAGTTTCTGACCCGGGAAACCCGGCTTGGCAAATTTAGGAACCTGCCTTGTGGGTGTGGCGAATCGGGCATTGCCCTTGCCGCCCTTGCCGCCGTGAGCGACGATAACAGGCTCGTCCCCGCTTATGTCGGCGATAATCCGCCCGGTTTCCGAATCCTTTATGACAGTACCCCTCGGTACCTTTATAACCGTGTCGGGGGCGTTTCTGCCTGTTTTGTTGCGTTCACCGCCATTTGCACCGTTTTCGGCGATATATTTGCGTTTGAAGCGAAAGTCTTCAAGGGAAGAAAAATTGTCGTCGGCAATAAAGATAACGTCGCCGCCTTTTCCGCCGTCGCCGCCGTCAGGACCGCCCGCCGCAACGTATTTTTCGCGATGGAAACTCACCGCACCGTCGCCGCCTGATCCTGCCTTAATCGTTATCTTCGCCTTGTCAACAAAAACTGCCATAAAACCGACCTTTCGCCGTGCATATAAATCATAGATAAACTATTATACCACATTTTCAAAGCTTTTGCAATATCTTTTTGCAAAATATTCAAACAATTTTTTTTATATAATATAGTAATCTTGTACAAAATTCTGCTTTTTATTTTACTAATATTTTAAAAAGGTATTTACATTCATTTACTTTTGTGATATAATCTATAATGGCTATACTATATATAAACGCAATCTTAATATAGAGGAAACTTTTGTGGACTACATACCCGTTCTCGTTATCACGATATTAATTCTGACACTATTTTCGGCGTGCTTTTCGGCGGCTGAAACGGCTTTCACGTCGGTAAGCAAAATCCGTCTGAAACAACGTGCCGAATCGGGCGACAAACGTGCCGCAAGGGCATATAAAACCGTTGAGCATTATGAAAAAACGCTTACCACGATATTAATCGGAAATAATATCGTCAATATCCTTTCGGCGTCCCTCGGCACAGTCCTTTTCACCAAACTTTTCCCCGAATACGGCGTGGGTATTGCCACCGTTGTTATGACGCTTTTAGTTTTAATCTTCGGTGAAATCACCCCCAAATCCTTTGCTAAACTAAATCCCGAGCCTATTGCTCTCTTCTTTGCGGGGATATTAAACTTCCTCTCGCTCATCTTCACACCGTTTGTGGTTTTCTTCGGGCTTATACAAAAAATGCTTGTGAAAGCGGCGTTCCGAGACGGTCAGCCGCTCCCATCCGTAACGGAGGACGAGCTAAAGCTTATCGTCAGCGAGATTGAAGACGAGGGAGTGCTTGAGGAATCGGAGAGCAAGCTTGTACGTTCCGCACTTGAATTTGACGACATAACGGTTGAAAAGGTGTTCCTGCCGCGGACAAAGGTTGCCGCAGTCGAGAGGGGCACCGGCATTGACGAGCTTAAAAGGCTTTTTATCGAAGAGCGTTTCTCACGCCTTCCTGTCTATGACGAGACGATTGATAACATAATCGGGATTATCAACGAAAAAGACTTTTTCAGCTTCATTCTCACCAATCCGAATACCGAAAATTTTGATATAACACCGCTGATTCAAAAGGCAATTTACGTCACCGAAATGAATCATATTTCCGAAATTCTGACAAAGATGCAGAAGACAAAAATCCACATGGCGATTGTCAAAGACCAGTACGGCGGCACATCCGGCATAGTTACCCTTGAAGACATAATCGAGGAACTTGTGGGCGAAATTTATGACGAAAACGACGAGATAATACCCCCTGTGGTTCATGTGGAGGGCGACACCTACGATATCGAAGCGGATTTCAACCTTGAAGACTGCCTTGAACGGCTTGATCTACCCAAAGATTTTGTCGAATCAGATGCAAACACAATCGGCGGCTTCATCATGGAGAAAACGGGCGGCATCCCGAAAGCTGAGGATCTGATTGATATCGGAATATTCAAAATTAAAGTCCTTGAAGCTGATGAACAGACGCTCAAAAAAATCCGTCTGACTGTTGTCAGCTCCGAATAGATTCTATAAAAATACACAAAACAAGGCATATTGTGTAAAAACAATTTAGCTTTTTTGTACAATTTTACTATAGCATTTTGACGTAATTAATGTTACAATATAATGGTAGTAGTTTTTTCTTTGAAAGGAACTTTGATGTCAGAACAACCGGACAAGCGATTTGCCGTTTTAATTGATGCCGATAACGTGTCGGATAAATATATCAAGCTTATTATGGATGAAATTCTCAACGACGGGATTATCACCTACAAGCGGATCTACGGGGATTGGACCAAGCCTGCTCTTTCGTCTTGGAAAAATATTCTCCTTGAATATTCCATCACCCCCATGCAGCAGTATTCGTACACGGTCGGGAAGAACTCCACCGACTCCGCACTGATAATTGATGCGATGGACATTCTTTATTCCGGCAATGTTGACGGATTCTGTATCGTTTCAAGCGACTCCGACTTCACAAAGCTTGCTTCGCGCCTTCGCGAATCGGGTATGTATGTAATCGGGATGGGCGAAAAAAAGACCCCGAAGCCGTTTCTTGCCGCCTGCAGCCGTTTCAAATATCTTGAAATTTTAAGTGCCACAGAACAAAGCTTTGTCGGCTCTGACGACCTTACCGTTGAGAAGATCAAGAACGCAATCGGAAATATCCTTGACGAAGTTTCGGACGAAGAAGGGTTTGCAACGCTTTCACAGGTTGGCAATATCCTTTCAAAACGCTTTTCAAGCTTTGATGTACGCCATTTCGGGCACAACAAGCTCACCTCCTTCATCACCTCGATGGGAACATTTGAAATCAAGGCTGTTTCATCGTCGGGTCCTAAAAACATAAAAGTTGTATATATACGGAAAAAAGTCTCGTAAAGTCAAAATCTTTGCGGAAAGGAGCTTTATGATATGCTGTTGATGGAAAATATCGAAGCGGCAATATTTGACCTTGACGGGACAGTTGTTGACTCAAACGACGTTTGGCTCGAAGCCGAACGGCTTATCCTTGAAAAAAACGGCATAACAGCTCCTGAGGAAGAACTTTCAAAGTTCGTGCTCTACACCTATGAAGAAATATACCCCGAAATGTGCAAATTAGGGCTGACATACGATTTTGACACCTTTGTTTCTGCGATGGACGAAATTGCCCTTTCGGAATATCAGAATATAACCCTCAAGGAAGACATTGAAAAGTATATCCGGATCTTAAGAGGGCTTGGGATTAAGACTGCTGTAGCAACCTCTTCCTCTCGAACCCTTGCCGAAGAGGTGTTACGAGCTAACGGGGTTTCGGATCTCTTTGATATAATCCTAACCACCGCCGACACGGGAATAGGCAAAGATGACCCCGATATATATTTTCGTGCCTGCGAAAGTTTCGGTGTCCCGCCCGATCGTGCCGTGGTATTTGAAGATCGTTATACAGGCATCATTACCGCTAAAAATGCCGGCATGAAAACGGTTTGCGTTTATGACAGGTATAGTCAGCTTGATTTCTTCAAAGCCCGAAATGTCGCCGATATGTATATCTACAGCTTCGCCGATATGCTATCCGAAAAAAAGGCATCACTTTTAGGCGACAGCGAATAATTTCTGCTATATTTTTATTGACATTCGCATTAATTTATGGTAGAATAATTATAATAAGCAATCCATCATAGATGATAAAATTTGTTATATTATAAAAGTTTCCGCAATGGAGGAATTTTATGGAATCATATATAGTCCGTCAGGCTATCCTTGATAAAAAACAGCAGTCGGTCGGATACGAAGTGCTATACACCGAAGCACTTGTAAACAGCAACGATATCTCCGATATGTCTGCCGCAAATACCATCGAAGCATTTTTGTCCGGAAGTTCTGCCGACAGTTTCTTTGACGGCAAGACCGCATTTTTGACCTTCACAATTAACCTTTTGGATAAGAATATTCCCCGAATGTTCGCAACCAATAAGTTAATAATCCAGATTGACGACTCGCTTATCACAAACCCCAATTCGCATAAGCTGATTAATAAATATTTCCAGCAAGGCTACAAATTCGCTGTAGTCGATTTTGAGTTTGCTCCGCGTTTCTTCTCGCTGCTTGATTTTGTGGACTACATCAAGGTTAATTTCAAAGAATACCAATCAATGTCGCTTAATAATATCATCAGCATCGGAAACTCTTTCGGCAAAAAGGTTATCGGCTATAATATCGACTGCAAAGAAGCATACGACAAGGCGGTAGAGTGCGGATGTACATACTTCCAAGGTTCGTATGTCTCCGAACGTCTCCCTGCGACCATCGCAAAAACCAACTACCTGCAATCAAACTTCTTCCTCTTAATGTGTGCCGTAACTAAAGATGAACCCGATATCGACGAGATCGAATCGATCGTTTCACGCGACGTGACATTGACCTTCTCACTCCTGCGTCTTGTCAACTCCGCTTACTTCGCACTGCGAAACAGAGCACGTTCAGTTAAACAGGCTCTCGTTATTTTAGGACTTGGGCAGCTCAAACAATGGATATATCTGTTGAGTTTCAAACAGGAAGACGGCAGTATGCCTGACGAACTTCTCAAAGTTTCTTTCCTTCGTGCAACCTTTTCAAGCGAACTTCTGGGCTATGCTTCCAATATGCCGATATCAAAATCGGAAGCATATCTTCTCGGTATGTTCTCAACGCTTGGTAAGCTGATGCAATGTGAGCTTGCTGATGCTCTTGCTCAACTTCCCATAGCCGATGAAATCAAGTTGGCGCTTCTTAATGGTGAAGGCAGAACAGGACTTCTTTATAACCTTGTAATAGCATACGAAAAAGCGGACTGGAAAACGATGCAGGAATGTGCAGATGAGCTTTCGATTCCTCAGAATATTATCTCTACGAAATATTTTGAATGTGTCGAAAATGTAAACAGCATCTGGAACGGTCTTACTCATCAGGCAAATAACGAATAGCCGTGAAATATAGGTGGTAATTTGAAAAGCAGATATGTATGCAGTTTCAACGATAGAGGCAACGTTACTGCAGATAGTTTAGGTACAAAAGGCGCGGCGTTTGCCGAGATGGCACAGGCGGGTATCCCCGTCCCTGCCGGTTTTACCGTTACCTGTGAAAGCTGTACTCGCTACTACGACGACAATAAGATAATCGCAGATGAGATTATCGACGAGATAAAAGAGAATATCAGCAGAACGGAAATTTTAACAGGGAAGACCTTCGGCGGCACCGATAATCCCCTGCTTCTCTCAATCCGAAGCAATTCGCGTCAGTCCATTCCCGGATTGATGGATACTATCCTGCATCTCGGAATGAACGACACCGTTGCCGAAGCACTTTCCATCCGAATGTCAGACCCGAAAACCGCATATGAATATTATTTAAATTTCATAACCGTTTATTCGGCAATGGTCAAAAGGTTCGGCAAAAAACAGTTTGCAAGCATTTCGGAAGATTATAAATCCGCTTCGGGAAAGCTTCGCGATGAGGATTTGTCTCTAAATGATATTAAGGAACTGATTTCACTCTATAAAGATTCATATAAAAACGGGCTCGGAGAGAGTTTTCCCGAAGACCCGTTTGACCAGCTTATAAATGCTGTTGCTGCGGGCTTCCATTACTGGGACTCGCCCCGTGCCAACTACTACCGCATGGTCAAAGAGATTCCCTATTCATGGGGTACTGCGGTTACCGTTCAGACAATGGTTTACGGCAGCTTTTTAGGCGACCGCTCCGGAACGGGAGTTGCATTCACCCGAAACCCTTCAAACGGAAAGAAAGAACGCCTCGGCGAATTTTTGCTTGACTCCCGTACAGGAGATGTTTTAAGCGGCAACCGAACCCCGAAAAAACTCGATTCGCTCGCGGCTGTGATGCCGGATGTGTATGAAGAATTTGAACGGGATTGTTTTCTTTTTGAAAACAAATATCGTGATATTTTCGAAATAAGCTTCACTATTGAAGACGGCAACTTCTTTATCATCAAGACACGCAAAGCAAAGCGTACAGGGCTTGCTGCGTTTACCTGTGCTTGTGATTTCGCCGATGAGGGTATATGCTCCGAAAAGGAAGCAATAAAGGTTTTAGACCCCGCAAATATCACAACCCTTCGCCCCGGCAGCAGCTTTGAACCCCTTCCCTCCGAGCCGGAAGACGAACCTGATTATGTTATGCCCGATTCACAGGCGGCTGACGATGAAAACAATGAGACTGATAATCAAACCTATGACGAGTCGGTCGGCGGGATATATAATTTTTCACTCTTTGATTACGAACTTGACGACATAATGACAGAGATTTACAGCGGTTTCAACGTATATGATGATGATACAGACGATACTCCTGTAACCGATGAGCTTAAACGCATAGTAACTGCACGTATCCCCTCGCTTGTTGCAGACGAAAGCGTATCCCAAACAGAACCCGAATATGAAAACTACGTTGAAGACGACGAACTGCCCGAAATTGATACCGATGTTGACACTGGGATACTTGAAAACGCACGCAATGTTAATACCAATTCAATCTTCAACGACGCTTTCAAATCAGCCCTTGCCATGGAAGCAGAGCTTCACGGATTCACCGCAAGCGAGCTTGTCTACTTAGAAAATGAAGAGCTTGAAGAGATTGACCCGTCGGATCTTGAACGTGCCGATGATTTAATCTATGATGCTCCGAGCGATTTTTCGGAAGAACCGAAGGAAGATGAATTTGAGGGGCTTTCAGAGGATTATAACGAACTTCCCGATGATCCGTTTGAACCTCTCCCTGAGCCTCCTGTAACGACCATTCACACTGAGGATTACACCGGGATTTCCGCACCTGAAGATGATATCGAAATCGAAACGATAGTTGCAGGGCACCGCCGCAGCACATCTATAGATATAGTTGATAAAGGTGACGAACCGGAAGATGCAGACGGTTTTGACCCCGAAGAAACAATATCAATAAAGGATAACGAAGAAGACAGCATCGAAAGCTTCCTCTATACCGAATCGGAATGGACAGAAGACGAGACAGAGGGAGATTTTGATTACAGCGAAGAAAGCCCCGAAAATGTCTCGCCCGAAGACGAAATAGAAACGCTGGAAAGCGTTGCTTGGGAACCCGAAGAGTATGAAGAGCCGGAACAGCCCGAAGAGCCGAATATTGAAGTATGGGAGACGGCTTCACCGGTGGATTCGGATGATGAAACGTGGGTAGATCCGGAGCCCGAGAGTGAGCCGGAGCCGGTGATTGAAAGAGAGCAGGAGATCAAAATCGAACCCGAGCCGGAAGTCGAGAGCGAACCCGAGCCTTTTATCGAACCCGATATCCCTGTTTCGGCAGATGAACTTTTTTCTATGATTGAAAAAGCGGCGAAACCCCGTAAAATAAAGGTTATACCTATCAAAAGGAGATAGAAATGTCCAAAGATTTTATTGTTGAAACCTCCGCACGTCACGTGCACCTTACTAAAGAAGACTTCGAGATACTCTTCGGTAAAGGAAAATCTTTAACGCCTAAAAAGGACCTCTCCCAGCCCGGTCAATACGCTTGTGAAGAGCGTGTTGAGGTTGTCGGACCGAAAAAATCCCTTCCCGGTGTTTCAATTTTAGGTCCCTTCCGTCCCGATTCACAGGTTGAGCTCTCACTCACCGATGCACGTTCAATCGGCATATCTGCACCTGTTCGCGAAAGCGGAGATATAGACGGAACCCCCGGATGCATTATAAAAGGTCCTGTCGGCGAAATAACGATAGACAAGGGCGTTATCGCCGCAAAACGCCACATTCACCTTACCCCTGCCGATGCAGCAGAACTCGGCGTGTCTGACAAGGAAATCACAAACGTCAAGATAACAACCGACGGCAGAAGTGCGATTTTAGGCGATGTTGTAATCCGCGTTTCCGATAAGTTTGCCCGTGCCATGCATATTGACACCGACGAAAGCAATGCAGTTGCGGCAGGCAGAGACCAAAAAGGCGAAATAGTAAAGATATAAATTTTTTTGGGGAGGTAGTGCGAAGCTCCGCTTCGCCGACGCTATGGCAATCATAATATCTAATGTAGAAACCGAATGGTTCATTGAAGAAAATGAAATCATAGATGCAGCTCTCGACAGATGCGCTCTTCGCTGGTCTGACAGCCTCGATTCAAGCGTTTATAATACAGAGATGCATCATGACAAAGACGGAAAACTCAAACGCATTTCGAGCGTTTATGTAAACCTCTCAAACCCTGATTATGAACAAACAATGGCTGATAAATTCGATTTTATCACCCTTGTTATGGAAGAAATCCCCGTAACGCTCCCCCACAACCGCAAAAAAGCCAAGATATATGTAGCCGGGTTCGGTCCCGCCGGTATGTTTGCAGCACTGCTGCTTGCGGAATGCGGATATAACCCGATTGTTATTGATCGCGGTATGGATATTGATACCCGCACTTCACAGGTCAACGACTTCTTGTCAAGCGGACTTTTATCCGAGAAAAACAACATGAAGTTCGGCGAGGGCGGCGGCAGAGTATTCCAAGATACGAGGCTTTTATCCCGTATCGGCGACCCTTTCATATACTACATTTTACGCCGAATGATCCAGTACGGGGCACCGAGATCAATTCTCTCCGAAGCACAGCCGAAAATATCCTCCGAGGCTATGAAGAAGATTGTCAAAGGCATCAGATACAGCATTATCGATAACGGCGGCGAGGTTCGTTTCGGACAACAGCTTACCGGTATTAAGGTTGAAGAAGGCAAAATCCGCAGCGTTATAATAAACGGCAAACAGGAAGAAAAATGCGACCGCCTTGTTCTTGCTTTCGGTCAGAATGCCACTGATATGTATCGTTCGCTTCTTACCTGCGGTGTTGTGATGTCTCCGCGTCCTTATTTTATCGGGATAAGAGTTGAGCATCTCAGACAGGACGTTGATGCCGCTGTTTACGGTGATATCATCAGATCGCAAAAGGTTAAACTCCCCCCTGCCGGCTATAATCTCCACAGCAAAATCGACGGCAGAGATGTATTTACATATCGCGTTATGGGCGGCGGCGAGGTTATGCCCGCTCACTCAAATAACGACACAATCGCTGTTGAGGGTGTACTGCGTAATGATGTTTTATCCGGTATCACCACCTCGGCTATATGCGTTTCGGTTGACCCTTCCGACTTCGGCGGCAACTCATCCGATCCGCTTTCCGGTATCAACTTCCAACGTAAAATAGAAGAACTTGCACGTTCGGCAACCCGCTCTAACAAAGCACCTGCGACAACCGTTCGAGGGTTCCTTGAGGGCACAGCAAATTTATCGGATGCCGCAGCCTCTTCAACCTATCCCATCGGTGTTATACCGAGCAATTTCGTTGATATATTCCCGCCGTTTGTTATCACGGCTTTCAAAAAAGGGTTAGTTGACTTCTCCAAGAAAATGAAAGCATTTAACAACGGAAAGGCAATGCTCACAGCACCGGAATCAAGAATTATCCCGCCTGTGAAGATAGACAGAAATCCCGATTACAGCATTAAAGATATTGAAAATATCTTCGTTTGCGGTGAGTGTGCAGGTTATTCCGAAGGCGTACTCAATGCGGCTGTCGAGGGCATTAAAGCTGCACAGGGCGTTGCTAAGAGTTAGTACTAAGATAAGCTGGTAATATCTTCTATTGTCAGATACGGTTGTGTCGCCTTGTTTATGCCATAGGCTATAAGGCGGCTCATTCGTTCAATAAGCTTATCCACATCACGCGGAGTGACCATCATATTCGGCAGATGATTTATAGCATGACTTCCCACCGTCTGCCCTGTGAGGTTTTCGGCTATGGTATGCATATCCATAACTGTCGGAACGCCGATCGCTGTGACAGGAACGCCGAGAGTTTCTTTTGAAAGCTCTTTACGGCGGTTTTGCACCCCCGAACCGGGCGAAATTCCGCTGTCGGTCATCTGAATAGTGCTTCCGAGCCTTGATATATCGGAACAGGCAAGTGCATCAATCACAAAAACGCAATCCGGCTTCGTGAACTTCACGAGGGCTTCGATGGTTTCGGCAGCTTCAATTCCTGTCTGCCCCAAAACCCCGGGAGCAATAGCCGAAACACTCGTTATATTGATTGCTTCGCGGATTGCTTTAGGAACGTTTTCCTCGGCAAGGTGCCTTGTCACAAGCACCTGTGAAACCACCTTCGGTCCGAGCGCGTCGGGTGTTATCTTATCATTTCCCAAACCGACGACAAGCACCGATTTATCGATATAGTCACAAACACCGCAAACCCGCAGGATTTCTTCGGCAATATCTGCGACCTGCTCATTAAATTCAGACGGATCACCCGAAACTCTTGTTGTTTCGATGGTGATATACCGCCCGACAGGCTTTCCGATTTTAGCGGCGGCAGCACCGTCTTCAATTATAACTTCTGTCGCAGTTGAAGCGATTTTGTGGTGTACCTTCTTTCGTACACCTTTAATCTGTTCTGCATTATCTTCGATGAGTTCAACGGCTAAATCGGTGCGTTTTGACATTCATGCCTCCGAAAAGAAAATTTTATATGTTAAAAAAATATCTTGAAGCCGGAAAAATCGTCTCAACATTCGGCATACACGGCGAAGTTAATATCCTAAGCTACTGTAGTTCCCCCGATGTTATCTGCGGTCTTAAGTTTTTATATCTTCATTCAGGCGACAGGCTGACAATAGAACATAGCTTTGTACGAAAAAACAACGCTGTTGCAAAGTTTGAAGGGATAGACACCGTCGAAGCGGCGCAAAAATACCGCGACAAAATGCTCTATCTTGACAGAGATGACATTGCTCTTCCCGAAAACGGTTATTTTTATCAAGACCTTTTGGGAATTAATGTAATCGACTTTGACACGGGAATTAAATACGGCGAGATAGCAGATATTACCTTTACCGGTGCACATGATGTCTATCATGTCAAGTCCCCATCAGGCGGTGTAAATATGATACCCGCAGTCAGCGAATTTATTATCGAAACGGACATAGAAAAAAAGATCATGAAGATAAAAACCATCGAAGGGCTAATCAGTGAGGTTTGATGTAATAACGCTTTTCCCCGAGATTATCGAGGCTGTCGTGCAGACAAGTATAATCGGGAGAGCATTAAAAAGCGGACTTGTTGAGATTCATGCTCACCAGCTTCGTGACTACGCTTTTAATAAGCATAAACGCGTTGACGACAGCCCCTATGGCGGCGGCTTCGGCATGGTTATGCAATGTGAGCCGATTTATCAGTGTTACAAAGCGATTAAAGATGAAATAGGTGAAAAACCGTTTGTCATATATATGTCCCCGCAAGGCAAGGTTTTAAACCAGTCTGTTGCAAGGGATATTTTAAAAATCGGCGAAGGTCGTCCCATCTGTATTCTTTGCGGGCACTATGAGGGGGTTGACGAACGCATTTTGGAATCAATTGTTGACATGGAAATTTCTGTAGGAGATTATGTGCTTACAGGCGGAGAGCTCCCTGCCTGTGTGCTCATCGACTGCGTTACAAGAATGTCCGATGGCGTTCTGCCTGATCCTGAATGCTTTGAAGATGAAAGCCATTTTTCCGGGCTTCTTGAATATCCTCAATACACAAAACCGGAAATCTGGGAAGAAAAGTCAGTTCCGCCCGTCCTGCTGTCAGGTCATCATAAAAATATCACCGAGTGGCGGCATGAAAAAGCAGTGGAAGTAACTCGTAAAAAACGCCCTGACCTTCTCGAAAATCTATAAATTCATTCGTCATTTTCACTAATTTTCAACACTCATTTTACTGCATTTTCAATTAAAACAGAGAAATAGTCGGTTTTTCTACTCAAACAAACATTTATAGATTGACTTTAACGATTCTTTAGGATATAATACTAATAATACAACTTGCATGACGTAGGCAAAAGACATTTATATCTTCATGTAATCCTTTACAAAATAAAACTTATATACATTATTAAAAGTTTGAGGTGCGTTAACCATGTATACAAAAGAATGTCTTGTTAAAAACCAAGTCGGTCTCCACGCTCGCCCGGCTACCTATTTCATCCAAAAAGCAAATGAGTTCAAAGCCTCAATTTGGGTAGAAAAAGATGAACGCCGCGTTAACGCAAAATCCCTCTTAGGTGTTCTTTCATTGGGCATTGTCGGCGGTACAGGTATTAAAATAATCGCAGACGGTTCTGATGAAGAAGTTGCAGCAGAAGCACTCTACAACCTCATTACAAGCGGTTTTGATGAAACCGGTGACAGTTCCTTTAAGTAAATTTCTATGTAAAAACATTAAAACAAATACGGCACACGTCATTCGTGTGCTGTTTTTGAGGAGATTTTTATCAACAACATTCGTAACTTTTCCATAATCGCCCACATAGACCACGGAAAATCAACCCTTGCCGACCGTATTTTAGAGCTCACCGGCTCGGTCGAAAAACGGGATATGGAAGAACAACTCCTTGACAATATGGATATTGAACGTGAACGCGGTATTACCATTAAATCCCGTGCTGTTCGACTTTCCTATAAATCCTTAGCCGGCGAGGACCTCATCTATAACCTCATCGACACCCCCGGGCACGTCGATTTCAACTATGAGGTTTCGCGTTCCCTTGCCGCCTGCGAGGGGGCTGTGCTTGTCGTTGACGGTACGCAGGGAATTGAAGCACAAACCTTGGCTAATACCTACCTTGCTCTTGATAACGACCTTGAAATAATCCCGGTAATCAACAAAATCGACCTGCCCTCCTGCGACCCGGAACGTGCCGCTGCTGAAATCGAAAATGTCATCGGTATTCCTGCCGACGACGCACCGAAGATATCTGCTAAAACAGGTGAAAATATCGCCGACGTTTTGGAAGCGATCGCGAAAAAGTGCCCTCCGCCTATGGGTGACGAGTCTGCACCTTTTTGTGCTCTTATCTTCGACTGTATCTATGACAGCTACAAGGGTGTTATAATCTTTGTGCGTGTCAAGGACGGCGTTATCAGACAGGGTGAAAGAATCCGCCTCATGAGCACCGAAGCAGAGTTTACCGTAACCGAAGCCGGGTATATGGGAGCTGAAGAGCTTTATAATGCCTCTGAGCTTCATGCCGGTGAAGTTGGTTATATCACCGCTTCCATCAAGTCGATTGCCGACACCAAAGTCGGCGACACCGTCACATCCGCCGCACGCTCGGCATCTACGCCCTTAGCAGGGTTTCGCGACGTTCACCCGATGGTTTTCTGCGGCATATACCCTGCCGACGGTGCACGTTATGGCGACCTTCGAGAAGCCCTCGAAAAGCTGAAACTCAATGATGCTTCGCTGACATTTGAGCCCGAAAATTCCACCGCTCTGGGCTTCGGCTTCCGCTGCGGCTTCTTGGGGCTTCTGCACACAGAAGTAATTCAAGAGCGTCTCGAACGCGAATTTAACCTTGACCTTGTGACTACCGCACCGTCGGTTATCTATAAGGTAACGCTCACCGACGGAACTGTTGAATATATCTACAACCCGTCCGAATACCCCGACCCTGCGATGGTGAGGTCTGCCGAAGAACCTATGACAAAATCGCACGTCTTCACCCCCTCCGAATATGTCGGGAGCATTATGGACCTCTGCCAGGAACGCCGCGGTATATTCATCGACATGAAATATCTTGACGAATCGAGAGTGGAACTCACCTACGACCTGCCGCTCAATGAAATTATTTATGACTTTTTCGATGCTCTCAAATCCCGCACTCGCGGTTATGCTTCCTTTGATTATGAACTGACAGGATATGTCGCAAGCAAGCTTGTAAAGCTTGATATACTCTTAAACGGCGACCAGATTGACGCACTTTCGATGATTCTTTTTGCAGACAACGCCTATGCTAAGGGACGAAAGATATGCGAAAAGCTCAAGGATAACATACCTCGTCAGCTCTTTGAAATCCCTATTCAGGCGGCAATCGGCGGGAAAATTATAGCACGAGAGACAGTCAAGGCAATGCGTAAAGACGTTTTGGCAAAATGTTACGGCGGCGACATAACCCGAAAGAAAAAGCTCCTTGAAAAGCAAAAAGAGGGCAAGAAGCGTATGAGGAAGTTAGGTTCTGTCGAGGTTCCCCAAGAAGCATTCATGGCGGTATTGAAATTAGATTAATAATTAAAAGCCAAAAAAGCAGGACTGAAAATTTCCTGCTTTTTTAACATATTTACTATTGATTTTTCACCGAAATTATAGTATAATAGTATAGTCGGTTTACTTATTTTTAAGAAATGTCGGCTTAAACCACTTCAAATAGCTTTCAAGGATTGCACCGAGGGTGTAGTCATAAAGAAGGAAAAATATGTTAGCGATTATCCAGAGTATCGGGATAACATAGTTTCCCAAAAAGTCGAAATCTTCAAACAGATTGTTAATATCAAAGATATAGATGGTGACAGTCACAGCCGTTATAATGATGATATTGAAGGCTAAAATCTTTGCCGCTATTTGAAATATTTTACCGTGAATGCCTTCAAATATAAATTTGAGTATCGGATAACTG
This sequence comes from Ruminococcus sp., assembly GCA_031262225.1. Taxonomy (GTDB): domain Bacteria; phylum Bacillota; class Clostridia; order Oscillospirales; family Ruminococcaceae; genus JAISGY01. Next base: position 37,393 of record JAISIC010000063.1, read on the forward strand.
CCGAAAAACACAGCAAAATAAACAGATGAATCCTTGTTCGGCGTAATGAAAAAGGAAAGAATTGACACCGCTGCATAGGTTAAGACAGCCCACTTTACACCGAGCTCATCAAGCACCACATATACAAGCAGTCCCGCATAGAGCGGCAACGCCATTCCGAGCGGAGTGAAAACGCCGGTCAAAAACATCAAAAGAAGGCATAACGATGTGATTACGCCGGAAAGCGATATTTTATAGCTTGTTTTATAAACCGGGCGAACTGCAATGCTTTCTCTCATGCTCATAGTATACCATGTTTCTTGCATTTTGTCAATAACTCTTATAAATACAAAAGGGGAAAATATTTTGTCTGTTTCATATGAACGCATTGAAATTTCGAATGGAATTTATTTCAACAGCCTGCAAAACGCACCGCTCAAAACAAACAGCATGACTATTCACTTAACAGCACCTTTGCAGTCGGAAACTGCGGCGAAGACTGCTGTACTGCCCTTCTACCTAAGCGATACCAACAACACATACCGCACCGAAAAAGCATTAGCTTTAAAACTTCAGCAACTTTACGGTGCGAATTTGGGCGACGGCACATTAAAACTCGGAGATTCCCAGAATATCCAGCTTGCCGCTTCCTGTATCAACAACAAATATGCCTTTGACAATGAGGATGTGACAGGAGAGCTCGGGAAAATTTTATTTGACTGTCTTCTAAACCCATATGTGGTTGAAGAAGCGTTTGAAGAGAAGATCTTCGGGCTGAAAAAGCGCGAGCTTGAAGACTCGATTCTTTCCGAAATAAACGACAAACGCCCCTATGCTTTCAAACGTGCCGGAAAAGTTATCTTTGAGGGCGAACCCGCCGCAATTTCAAATCAGGGCGAACTCCCCGACGCACAGGCTCTAAACGCCCGCGATGCCTATTCTCATTATCTGAAAAAAATATCCGAATCGGCGATTGAAATTTCCTTTGCAGGACAGTCGGAAGATGATGCAAAAAGGGTTCTTGAAACTATTGTCAAACCTGCATTTTCAAGTCTTTCGCGAAGCTATAAAGAGTTTACTAAATTCAAGAAATCACCGCTCAAACCCGAACCGAAACGCGTAGTCGAGTATCTTGACATAGCCCAGTCAAAGATGGTAATGGCGTTTAAACACAAAACTAATGAAAAGATACCGTCCCATGTTATGTCGCTTCTCAATGCCGTGATCGGTGCAACGCCGTCCTCAAAGCTCTTTATGAACGTTCGCGAAAAGCTGTCGCTCTGCTACTATTGCAGTTCCACATATAACGATTTCAAAGGCTGCCTTGCGATTGACAGCGGCGTTGAGGGTAAGAATGCAGCACGTGCAGAAGAAGAGATAATCCGCCAGATATCGCTTACCAAAAAGGGTGAAATTTCATCTGATGAGATTGATAACGCGAAGCGTCAGATTATAAACTCGGCAAGAACAATTAATGACAGCCCCTCGGCAATGATTTCATGGTATTTCACAAAAAATTTTGCAAACGAGATTGAGTCGCCCGAAGAACGTATAATAAAAATTCAGTCGGTGAATAAAACTGACCTCGTCAATGCCGCAAACACCCTTGAACTCGACAGCGTATACCTTTTGACAAAGGAGGAGAAGTGATGAGACAGGTTATAGAGAACCGACGTACAAACGAAAGTTATATAAAAATAACCCACGATTCGGGGCTTGATATATATATCAAACCGATGGAAAACTACTCCTCTGCATATGCTCTTTTCGGAACAAAATATGGCTCGATAAATAACCGCTTCAAGACCGACGACGACCCCGATTTTGTGGATGTTCCCGACGGAATTGCACACTATCTTGAGCACAAACTCTTTGAAAATGAAGACTGCGACGCCTTTGCAAGATATGCCAAAACAGGTGCTTCCGCAAACGCTTACACCTCCTTCGATCGCACCGCCTACCTATTTTCCGCCGCCGAAAATATCTACGACAGCCTTGAAATTCTGCTGGATTTTGTGCAGGACCCTTATTTCACCGTAGAGACTGTTGCAAAGGAACAGGGCATTATCGGGCAGGAAATCCGTATGTATGACGACGACCCGAACTGGCGTGTGATATTCAATATGCTCAAATGCCTGTATCACAACCACCCCGTGAAGATCGATATTGCCGGAACGGTTGAGTCGATTGCAAAGATCACCCCCGAGCTTCTCTACAAATGTTATGGAGCGTTTTATAACCTCAACAACATGGTGCTTTCCATCGCGGGAAACGTTGACGAAGAAAAGGTGATAGCAGTCTGCGATAAGTATCTAAAGAAAAACGTTGACAAAAAGCTTACAACCTCTTTTGCCCCCGAGCCGACGGCGATAGTTTCCGCAGATATCGAAATGACCTCCGAAGTATCAATCCCGATGTTCAATTTAGGGTACAAGGCAGAGCCCGAATACGGTTACGCAAAGCTTAAGGCAGAAGCGGAGACAAATATCATCTTGGAGCTCCTTTGCGGTTCGTCCTCCGACCTGTATGAAAAGATGTATAATTCGGAGCTTATCAATTCGCAGTTTTCAACCGAAGTTTTCGACGGACCGGGATATTTTTGTTCCATAATCGGCGGCGAATCAAGAAACCCCAACGCCGTTCGCGATATGATTAACGCCGAGATAGCAAGGGCTTTGACAGAAGGATTTGACATGACTGCGTTTGAAGCATCAAAAAAGGCTTACTACGGTTCACTTATATGGGACCTTAACCGTGCTGAAAGCTACGCTTCAAATATGCTCGTGAGTGCTTTCGACGGGCTCACAGCCTTCGACCTCATCGACCTTGTTGCCGGTATCACAATTGATGATATCAAAAAGCGGCTTGAAAGACAGTTTGATCCCGAAAAATGTGCATTATCGGTTGTAAACCCTATATCATCCTAAACTACAGATTTGGAGTAACTTATGAATTTAAATGAAATTGCTTTCCCGAAACTCGGATGGGAATTTACAGTAAGCCCCGATGCACTTGTAATCGGCGGATTCGCAATAAAGTGGTACGCGATTTGTATCGCTGTCGGCGTGATTTTGGCTTATATCTATGCTATACCGCGTCTCAAAAAGAACGGACTTGACGACGACAAAGCCTTCAACTGCGTTTTTTTAGGCTTCATCGGTGCGATAATCGGTGCAAGAGCTTACTATGTTTTGATGACACTTAATGTCTATAACTGGGATTTTCTTTCGATAATCAATATTCGTGACGGCGGGCTTGCCATATACGGCGGGATTATCGGTGCGATTCTCTTTGCTTTTGTTGCATCGCGTATCTGGAAGGTTCGCTTTATTCCGCTTCTTGATGTCGCCGCTCCGTCATTTCTCATAGGACAGGCAATAGGGCGTTGGGGGAATTTTTTCAACCAAGAAGCTTTCGGCTCAAACACCGAACTGCCATGGGGTATGACAGGCGGGCGTATTCAAAGCTACCTTGCACAGAATGTCATTAATATCTACACCGACACGGGTGTTGTTGTCGATCCCATGCTTCCCGTTCACCCCTGCTTTCTTTATGAAAGTTTATGGTGTATAGCAGGATTTTTACTTATACATTTTTTCTACTCAAAGATTCGCACCTTCGACGGAGAGTTAATCTTAGTCTACGCTGCTTGGTACGGTTTCGGCAGAGCCGCAATCGAAAGTTTCAGAACCGACAGCCTCATGATAGGAAATATCCGCGTTTCACAGCTTTTAGGTGTTATCACAGCCGTTATCGCGGTAGGGTTAATAGTGTATCTTTCAATCCGCACTAAGAAGAAAAATATCCCGCTTTATAAAGATACCGAAGAAGCTGCCGCAGTTATCGCTGCTGTCGCAGCTCGTGAAAAAGAATATGCAGACAAAAAGGCGGAAAAAGCAGCTGAAAAAGCGGCAAAAAAAGCCGAAAAGAGCCGCGAACTCGAAAGGGATTTGAAACCGGATGAAAAGCTCATTGATGATGATGAATCGGAGGAATAATCATGTCTGCTAAAATTATCAGCGGAAAAGAAGTAAGTGCTCAGGTCAAAGAACGGGTCAAGGCAGAAGCTGATATTTTCACCGCGAAAACAGGTATAGTACCCGGGCTTGCGGTAATAATCGTGGGCGAAGACCCCGCTTCGCAGATATATGTTCGCAACAAACATAAAAGCTGTGCGGAGATGGGTTTCAAGAGCTTCCAATACGCACTCCCCGAAACGACTTCCGAATCAGAGCTTTTAGAGCTGATAGACAAGCTTAATAACGACAAAGACGTTCACGGAATACTTGTTCAGATGCCGCTTCCTAAGGGTATTAACGAAAATGCCGTTATAAATGCAATTAATCCGAAAAAGGATGTCGATGCTTTCCACCCCGAAAACGTCGGGCATATCATGATCGGTGATTACAGCTTCCTTCCCGGGACACCTGCCGGGGTTATGGAGCTTTTGGCCTCCGAAAATATTGACATATCCGGGAAAAAATGCGTCGTGATCGGGCGGAGCAATATCGTCGGGAAGCCGATGGCAATGCTTCTTCTCCACAAGCACGGAACGGTGACAATATGCCATTCACGAACCAAAGATCTGCCGTCTATAACACGCGAAGCCGATATCTTAGTTGCGGCGATCGGTAAGCTCGGCTTTGTCACCGCCGACATGGTCAAAGAGGGTGCAGTGGTGATTGATGTTGGCATAAACCGCACCCCGGAAGGCAAGGTTCGCGGTGATGTTGACTATGAAGCTGTCGCGGGGAAAGCAGGGTACATAACCCCTGTCCCCGGCGGCGTCGGTCCTATGACCATCGCAATGCTTATGCAAAACACTTTGACAGCCGCAAAACTGTCAATAGAATAAAATCAAAACAGGCGAGGATTTCCCCGCCTGCTTCTTTTTTATGATACTTGGATTAAACCACGCCTTGAGCCTTCATAGCTTCGGCAACTTTAAGGAAGCCTGCAATGTTAGCACCTGCCATGTAGTTTCCGGGCATACCGAATTCTTTTGACTTTTCGTCGCAAGCATCGAAGATGGACTTCATGATACCTTTGAGTTTGTTGTCAACCTCTTCAAATGTCCAGGAAAGACGCTCAGAATTTTGGCTCATCTCAAGACCGGAAACCGCAACGCCGCCGGCATTTGCAGCCTTAGCAGGACCGTAGTATACACCGTTTTTGAGGTAAACTTCGATAGCTTCGGGTGTGGAAGGCATATTAGCACCTTCTGCAACTGCGATACAGCCGTTTTTAACGAGGAGTTCTGCAGAAGCACCGTCTATTTCGTTCTGTGTAGCGGAGGGAAGTGCGATATCACATTTGATACTCCAGATACCGCTGCAGCCTTCGGTGTAAGTTGCGTTCGGGTGAGTGTTCACATATTCTTTAATTCTCTTGCGTTCAACCTCTTTAAGCTGCTGTACACAAGCGAGATCAATGCCGTTGGGGTCATATATATAGCCGTTGGAGTCGGAGAGAGCAACAACCTTTGCACCAAGCTCTGTAGCCTTCTTGGTTGCATATATTGCAACGTTGCCGGAGCCGGAAATAACAACGGTTTTACCCTTAAAGGATGTGCCGTTAGCCTGAAGCATATTCTCTGTGAAGTAGCAAAGACCATAGCCTGTAGCTTCGGTTCTTGCGAGCGAACCTCCGTATGTTAAACCCTTACCGGTTAAAACACCTGCAAATTCATTGCGAAGACGCTTATATTGACCGTACATAAAGCCGATTTCGCGACCGCCGACACCGATATCGCCTGCGGGAACGTCTGTATCGGAACCGATATGACGGGAAAGCTCTGTCATGAACGACTGGCAAAAACGCATAACCTCTGCGTCGGATTTGCCCTTAGGATCAAAGTCACAACCGCCCTTGCCGCCGCCCATAGGGAGAGTAGTGAGGCTGTTTTTGAAGATCTGCTCAAAACCTAAAAATTTAATAATTCCGAGGTATACTGTGGGATGGAAACGAAGTCCGCCCTTATAAGGACCGATTGCAGAGTTAAACTGAACTCTGAAGCCTCTGTTCACCTGAACTTTGCCGGAATCGTCAACCCAGGGAACACGAAACATTATAACGCGCTCAGGCTCAACGATACGCTCGAAAACGCCTGCTTCGACGAGGTCGGGGCGCTTGTCCGCAACGGGTTCAAGGCTCTCGAAAACTTCGGTAACAGCTTGGATGAACTCATCCTCCGCACGGTTTCTTTGCTTAACGCGTGCAAGCAGGTCAGACAGATACTGGTTCTTTAACGCCATTGTTAAAATCCTCCTAATGGAATTTATTATATTTTTAATATGTACTTGAATAGGTACTATTATATTTTAGCACATCCGAGCGGAATTTGCAAGTATTTTTTGCAATATTTCAAAAATAATTTTCATTTTTTCAAAAAGCTACAGATTCACCGAATTATTCACCGCCGAAACGAGTGCCGCAACCGAGGCATCGATGATATCGGGGAGCACGCCCACACCCCAGTACTGCACACCGCCCGATTCGATGCAGACATAGGCAGCAGCAAGTGAGCTTGATCCTTTAGTCAAAGCGTGTTCGGAATAGAACGTCAGACTGTAGTCAAGCTTTAAAGCATCTTTAACCGCCTGTGAAACCGCATCGAGACGACCTGTTCCGAGTGCTTCGCGGGTTATAATCCTTTTGCCTCCCGGCGTATTATTCCCGGTTTCAACAGTCACGAGTGCTTTTTTGCCGTCCATCTGAATATAATGCACCTCGGTTATGTCAAAATATGTCTTCTTGTTTACATAGCTGTCGTTGAAAATCCGCATAACTTCGTCGGGGGGAAGCTCCCTTTTGCCCATGTCAGACCAGTTTTTCATCAGGCTTCCCACAGCATCCCGCATTTCAAGAGGGATATTATAACCGAAATTTGCACGAAGAATATACCCGACGCCGCCGCGACCCGACTGGCTGTTAATGCGGATTACATCGGCGTTATATTCACGCCCCAAGTCATGCGGGTCAATGGCAAGATACGGAACATTCCAAACGCTGTCGGGGTTATCTTCGCGATATTTCATACCCTTTGCGATTGCATCTTGATGAGAACCCGAAAATGCCGCAAAAACCAAAGCTCCGCTGTAGGGCTGGCGTTCGTTGATATTCATTCGTGTGAGGCGGCAGTATCTGTCTGCAATATCGGGGAGATTTGAAAAGTTTAGTCCTGTTTTCACCCCATGCGTATACATATTCATTGCAAGGGTGATTATATCGACATTCCCCGTCCGTTCACCATTCCCGAAAAGAGTACCCTCGATTCGATCCGCTCCTGCCAAAAGCCCGAGCTCTGAATCGGCAACCCCCGTTCCCCTGTCGTTATGGGGGTGAAGGGAGAGTATCAAATTTTCGCGATTTTTAAGATGCTTGCACATATATTCAACCTGACAGGCGTAGATATGCGGCAAACTTTCCTCAACGGTGACGGGAAGATTAATAATCAGTTTACGTTTTTCTGTCGGTTTAAGCTCGTCTATAACGGCGTTGCAGACCTGCAAAGCAAACTCCGGCTCTGTTCCCGTAAAGCTTTCGGGTGAATATTCAAAACGCAGATTCATTTCGGGGTTTTGGGACAAAAGCTCGTCCGAAAATGTAATTAACTGCTTCGCTCCGTCAAGAGCAATTGAAGTTATTTCCTCGCGTGATTTTTTGAAAACCTGTTCACGCTGGGCGACGGAGGTTGAATTATAAAGATGAACGATAACATTTTTCATCCCTGAAATCGCTTCAAATGTGCGGCTTATGATATGTTCGCGGGCTTGGGTCAAAACCTGCACTGTGACGTCGTCAGGAATGAGATTTTCCGATACAAGAGCTCTTGCAAAATCAAATTCCGTCTGTGAAGCCGCAGGAAAACCGATTTCAATCTCTTTAAAACCGATCTCTACAAGCATTTTAAAATATTCGATTTTTTCTTCTGTAGACATGGGCACAACAAGGGCTTGGTTGCCGTCACGCAGGTCAACAGAGCACCATATCGGTGCTTTTTCTATACCTTCTTTTTTAACCCATTCAAAGCACTCTTCGGGGGGAACGAAAAATCTTTTTTTATACTTATCCACAAATAAAAACTCCGTAAAAATAACTAAAGGGCGTTAAAACGCCCTGCGACTAAACGCCACGATGAATAAATTTTCTTACATCAGCCGTTTGAATCGTAAAAACGCCGCTCGTTGGGGTACGCATAGCCCAAAACCTCACCGGCAATACGCTCGATATAAGCACGCTTGTCCGTCTCGTTCAAGATACTCAGGTATTCGCTGTTTAGCTTTTCATATTCGCGAGTTTCAATAATAAGCTCTTCAAGCTCAATTCTTTTCTCTTCAATTTCAGCCTGACGAACGACAAAAACACCTATTGAAAATACCGCAATCGATAGGGTGGTAAAGAGTATGAGCGAATTTAAGATAAAACCGTTTTTATGTTTTATCGGCTTCGCGCGTTTGGGCTTTTCCGTTTTACGCGTCTTGCTCATTTTCTAACTCCTGCTTTTTATTAAAAAGCTTTTATCGTCAGGGGGCAATTTGACATATTACCATTATAAACGTTTGAAAACAATATGTCAATCGTTAATTTAACTGATTTTTGCGGAACAATTTTAGTATATATGCCCATAAACGCCTGATTATAGCGTGAATTTTATCTGAAATATACCGCACAATGCTTGTCACGGTATCCCCGATGGTGAGCGTTTCGAGCAAAAATCCGCAAATTGAGCCGATAACAAAGAAAAGCCTTACCTCTCCCCTTGCCATGACTGCAGCATAGGTGAAGACAGCAAACGCATAAAAACAGATATATAAAAAATCGGCGGCATGAACAAGAAAGCTTTTTCTTGCAGTTTCAAACACCGCACGAAGAAGCCTGAATGCGTCAAAAACTACGCCGAGAGCTGCACCTAAAAGGATTGAAAGTAAAAAAAGCTCAACCTGTTCGGTGACATTATAAAATGTATCAAGCTGCATAATTAAATTTTCTATCTACTCTATTTAAAAATTTTCGCAAATAGTGACAGCGGTGAAGTCCTGTTTTCGCCATAGACGATCGAATCGATATTCCCTTCGATATTCATCTCGCCCGTCTCAACCGAAAGATCAACCACGTGCAGATCGGAACCCTTCACGGTGATTTCGCCCAAACTGCTGTAGATATGAATTATATCTTCGTCAAACCTGTCCACATCAGTCACACCCGAGATTGAAAGCTTACGTCTTGACTCTAAGATTATGTTGTGATAATTGACACCTGTTTTGTTTTCCATGACTTTTCCCCCTTTAGACATTCTGTTATAGTTTATTCGCGAAAATTTATTTTTATAACCTGTTGTCTTTTTGCTAAAAATAGTGTATAATTAATCTGAGGTGAAAGAAAATGATTGAAACAAAAAATAACCCTACCGATAAAAGGGTAAAAATCTCAAAAGAAGTAATAAAAAAGATATGTGAATCGGTGCTCTCCGAATCGGGAGAGATGGCTGTAACCTATGACAGAAAGATAGGTTTCACCGACATTTTCGGGCAGAAGGCAGGATCTTTCACCGATGTTTCATTTTTCGACGATTCAGCGGAGATAAGCCTGTCGGTAACGGTCAGCCCGGGATGCAAGGCGGCTGAGGTTTCGGAAGCCATCCAGAAACGGATTATCGATGACGTACGCTCTATGACAGGGCTGACCGTTACAAAGGTAAATATCATCATCTCCGGGATCACGCCCGAAAAGAAGGAAAAGAAATGAGTTCACCCGAAAGTCCCGAAAATCAGATTTCGCAGAATAAGCACGACAGAGAAGCTGTTTTTTATCTCGTCTTTGAAAGCCTGTTTAATATAAACACTCCGCGTGAAATTATAGATACTGCCTATGCCGCCGACAATTTCGATATGAACGAAGCTATCGAAAAAAAGTTTTTGGGAATTGTCGAAAACGGCGAAAAGCTTGATGAAATAATTGCATCCGCTTCCGAAAAACGAACATTCGTACGGGTTCCGAAAGTTTCGGTTGCGATTTTGCGTATCGCCCTTTATGAGATTACAGAAGACAACTCCATTCACGAAAATATCTCCGTTTCCGAAGCGGTGCGGCTTGCAGAAGATTTTGCTTCTGACGCCGACGTTAAGTTCATTAACGGCGTTTTGGGGAACTATTTAAGAACAAGATAATGATATATTTAGGTTTCGATACCAGCAACTACACCACCTCTGCGGCAGTTTTCGACACCGACACGGGGAAGATGTACAGAGCTGGGAAACTTCTCCCCGTGGGTCCCGGGGAATTAGGTGTCAGACAGTCCGATGCCCTCTTTCACCATACCGTGCAGCTCCCGGAAATAACGGAAACGGTTATGGCTGATGTACACGAAAATATCCGTGCCGTCGGCGTATCTTCACGCCCTCGAAATATCGAAGGTTCATATATGCCCTGCTTTTTGGCAGGGGTAACAGCCGCCGAAATAATATCTTCTGTCAATAATATTCAGATTTTTAAAACCTCTCACCAGATCGGGCATATCTTAGCCGCTCTTTTTTCTATAGATCGGCTCGAACTTATAAATGAGCCTTTTTATGCCCTCCATGTCAGCGGCGGAACCACCGATATGCTCCTCTGCACCCCCGATGAGGACGAGAAAATCTGCTGTGAATTAGTGTCGGCATCAGCAGACCTTAAAGCCGGACAGCTTATAGATCGTGTCGGCGTAATGCTCGGCTTGCAGTTCCCGTGCGGTCCCGAGCTTGAAAAACTCGCCGCGACGGCTTCATATAACAAAAAGATTAATGTCGCAAAGAAGGACGGCAACCCTTGTTTTTCGGGCATTGAAAACCTCTGCAAGAAGATGATCGAAACAGGCGAACCGAAAGAAGAGGTCGCTCGTTTTGTGCTTGAATATATTAAAACAGCTATTTTAGAAATGGTTAACACCCATGCGAAAACAGAAACCGTCGTCTTTGCCGGCGGCGTTATGTCAAATGAGATAATAAAAAGCTATTTTGATAATAAAAGATTTCTTTTCGCCGCACCCGGCTTTTCCTCCGATAATGCCGTCGGTACGGCTGTTTATGCATATCTAAAGGATAACAAATGAACACAGTCTTAACGGTCGCCGCCCTGAACAGATATCTTGCTTCGCGGATGAAGGAAGATAACAATCTTCGCGATTTAATGATAAAGGGTGAGATTTCAAACTTCACAAAGCATTTTAAATCGGGGCATCTCTACTTTACCCTAAAGGACAGGGAGTCTGCGATCAAGGCGGTCATGTGGAATACCGCTTCCGAATCATTAAAATTCACGCCTGAAAACGGCATGAGTGTTATCGCAGTCGGTGCTGTGAACGTATATGAGCGAGACGGAGTATACCAACTATACTGCAACGACATAATCCCCGACGGTGCAGGGCAGATTTTTATCGCTTCCGAGCAGTTAAAGGAAAAGCTTTCAAACGAAGGCTTGTTTGACGATTCACGTAAAAAACCTCTCCCCGCCTATCCCGAGCGGATCGGCGTTATCACCGCGAAGGGTGCGGCGGCTCTTGCCGACATGATCACAATATTAAAGCGGCGTGCTCCCTATGTCAAGATAACTGTCTATGAGACGGCTGTACAGGGGCAAAACGCCGGAATAAATATCGCAAAACAGATAAAAAAAGCTGATAAAGCCGGTGAAGACCTGCTTATTGTCGGTCGCGGCGGCGGCTCGTTTGAAGACCTTCTCCCCTTTTCGGACGAAGCTGTCATAAGGGCGGTTGCGGAGGCAAAAACCCCGCTCATAACCGCCGTAGGACACGAGACGGACACGCCCCTTTGCGACTATGCTTCCGACCTTCGTGCTCCGACTCCGTCAGCAGCTGCCGAGCTTGCCGTCCCTGACATATCAACACCGGAACAAATCCTCGAAGACTATCGCGACACAGTATACAGTATAATGAGCTTCAAGATTGATGAGGCTCGCGATAGGCTTTACTACACCGAAAAGAAGCTTCGCGGGGAACTTTTCGAACGATTTCAGAGTATGCAAACTGCCTATAAAATGAAGCTCATAACGGTTGATAACCTGTCCCCGACAAAGCTTTTGAAACGCGGCTATGCCGTTGTGGAAAAGGACGGGATGGTTATAACCGAATCAATAAATCTTTCAACCGATGACGAGGTTAGGATTAACTTTGCAGATGGATTTAAAACAGCGAGGATAATATGAAAGATAATATTACCAAATTAGAGGACATATTCGGTGCTCTCGACAAAATCACAAAAGAGATGGAGCAGAGCGGATTATCGCTTGAGCAGTCTTTTTTGCTATATCGTGAGGCGACTGCCCTTTTAGAGCAGGCGAAAACCAAGCTTGATGCAGCTCAGGCGGAGATTGACTTGATTGTGAAATCGGAGGACTGATATGGAGCGGTTTGAAAATGTTTTAAAAGAAAAGCTTGACACGTTACTTGTCGGGTCGCACCCCCTTATCTCCGATGCGGTGAGATATGCGGTGCTTTCAGGCGGGAAAAGGCTTCGCCCCAAGCTTGTATATGAATTTTGCCGTATCTGCGGAGGCAAGTTTGAAAACGCCGATTCAGCCGCCGCGGCTATAGAATTTATCCAGTGCTATTCGCTCATCCACGACGACCTGCCCTGTATGGACGACGACGAGTTAAGGCGTGGGAAACCCTCCTGCCATGCTGTATACGGCGAAGCTGTGGCACTCCTTGCAGGCGATTCGCTCGGCTCTCTATCCGCTGAATCAATAACATCTGATAACTTCCTTTCCGACACCCAAAAGATAAAGATAATCGAGATTATGAACCGCCTTTCCGGCATTCGCGGAATGATCGGCGGTCAGATTTTAGATATGATATACGGGCAGGAAAATAACCCCTATATTGACACCCCGGGGCTTGGAGAAGCTCCCAAGCCATCGCTTTCCGATATTGAGCGGATGTACTGCCTTAAAACAGGTGCTCTGCTCTCCGCCGCCTGCCAGATAGGCTGTATCTGTGCCGATGCCGGCATTTCACAACAAACGCTTGAATATGCCGACAGCTTTGCACAGAAACTTGGGCTCGCCTATCAGATTGAAGATGATATCTTGGATGTCGAGGGTGACGAATCGGTCCTCGGTAAGCCTCTTCACAGCGACGAGGATAACGGAAAGCTCACCTATCTTCGTTTTGCAAGCATAGATGAAGCAAAATCCCGCTCCGAACAACTCACAGCCGAAGCAATCGCGATACTCCAAAACTTCCCCGATAACGAACGCCTTGTCGATATAACAAAAAGGCTTCTTTCACGCACAAAATAACCAAAATGTAAATTTATTATTAACATTCTAAATTACTATTGATTTTACGCTATTGTTATTGTATAATTATTATATAATATATATTATGTTGGAGAGCGTTGATGAACATATCACTTGCAAATAAACTGTCGGCTCTGCGTCGTGAAAGCAGTCTCTCCGAAGATGAATTGGCGGTATTCCTGAATATTACAGGTGAAAGGGTTTATTCGTGGGAGCGTGCTGAATCGGAACCGACAGCGACAGAGCTTTTTGAGCTTTCAAAGCTTTATCACATATCGGTTGATGAGATTTTGAAGTCTGAAATTGCCGAAGTTTCACAGCCCATTTCGCTGAAAAAAGAACGCCCCGATTATATCCGCGAAAAGCGCCCCGAAAGCTATACCGAAAAGGAAGTTTTTCCGCAGGGGTATAAGGCGAGCGAAAACAGGCAGGGCTATCCGAACATAACCTTCGCAGAACCCGAATATAACGACATCAAGATTGAAACTGTCAATTCGACTGCCGGGAGAGACTATCAAGGAACCTATCATAAGCCGGAATATAACACGGAAAGTAAGACCGAAACTTCAAAGCAATCTCCCTTTGAACTGGGCGGGATAATCACTCCCGAAACGGCAGAAAAGATTGAAATCGGGCTTAACAAAGCCGGTGAAGCTGTCGGGACCGTCGTTGACAAGATTGCAGATGAAGTGAGGCGTGCCGCATCCGAGAATAAAGCCCAAAGTGTCAGTAAGTCCGACAGCAGCTACAGCTCACCGCCGGGAGCAAAGCCTGTATATAAAAACGCTCATGAACAGGCAAAATGGGAAAAATATCAATATAAGCAGAGCCGTCGAGAAGAAAAACGCGAACGTAAAAAGAGAGCGTTTTTGCTTGACAAGCTGTTCCCGATAATCATTGGGATACTATTTTATATTACTGTTATTGATGCAGGTGCAGAAGGTTTAATCGCTCCGCTTTTGTTGTCCATACCTGTATACTATATAATATCAGACCATATAAAGCTCCGATTAGAATTGAAACGATATAAAAAGCAAAATCCCCCGGAATAAAATCCGAGGGATTTTTCTCAAAGGAATTTCTAATTTGTCAGTAAAAGCATAGCGACAATCATCATGACGATGGGAATAATGAGCGTCAAAATCATTGAGTTTCTTGCAGTGTCAAACATTTTTTTGTAGTATTCGTTATCATCGGCAATGAAGTATTTGTCCTCAGTTTCAAGATATAAAAGCTGGACAACTTCGCCTGCATCATATTTTCGCAATCCGAAGCTTTTGTATTTATGAATTATTGTGGCGTTGTTTTCGGCATTTCTGAAAATAAGCACCGGTGTGTTCTTTTCGGGAATACTTTCTACAACAGCAACGAAGACGGCAGCGCGTTTCACAATCTCTTCAAGTTCGATTCTTTGTGCGTTCATCTTTTTACGAAACATCACAAGTATTACCGCTATGCCTATAACAGCGATGACGCAAACTATGATGATTACTATAAACTTCGTTTGCATTATTTATCCATTCTTACTTTGACAGAGCCTTCTCAAATGCGGCAATCTTCACGGCGATACAGAAAAGCTCGAGAGCATCTGCAAGCTCGGAAAGCGGCGGGAAGGTCGGTGCAATGCGTATGTTTGATTCATCGGGGTCTTTGCCGTACGGATATGTCGCACCCGCCCCCGTGAGGATAACCCCGCCGTCTTTGCACAGGTTCACAACCTTGGAAGCACAGCCGACCGGCACGAAAACCGACACAAAATATCCGCCCTCAGGCTTGATAAATTCACATATGCCAAGCTCTGACAGGTTTTCACTCAAGGTTTTCACCACAAGGTCAAACTTCGGTGCAATAATTTCGCGATGTCGAACCATCTGGTTCTTAATTCCGTCTAAATTTTTGAAATATCTGACATGACGAAGCTGATTGAGCTTGTCATAGCTTATAATCTGGTATTTAAGGATATTGCTGACATATTCGATATTGCGTTTTGAAGCCGCAAAAACCGACACGCCCGCACCCGGGAAGGTTATCTTTGAAGTACTTGCAAACTCGAAAACCATGTCCTCTTTGCCTGTTTTCTTCGCTTCTTCAAGGATATTGAGAATCGTGTTTTCATGTTCTGTCAGGTGGTGAACGCAATATGCATTATCCCAGAAAATCCTGAAATCAGATGCCTTCGGTGAAAGGGCTGCGAAACGTTTTACAGTCTCATCGGAATAGACGATGCCGTCGGGGTTGGAATAGAGCGGAACACACCAGATACCCTTTATTGTCTCATCTTCGGCGACAAGCTTTTCAATCATGTCCATGTCGGGACCGGTTTTGCTCATCGGGATATTAATCATTTTGATTCCGAAATTTTGGCATATCCCGAAATGGCGGTCATATCCGGGAACGGGGCATAAAAATTTTACTTCCGGAAGTTTACTCCAAGGCGTGCTCCCCAAAATGCCGTGTGTCATCGCCCTTGCAACGCTGTCATACATTAAAGCAAGGCTTGAATTGCCCCCGATTATAATCTCATCCTCCGACACGCCCAAAAGCTCGCCGAAGAGCCGCTTTGCTTCGGCAATGCCGGTGAGGTTGCCGTAATTTCTGCAATCGGTGCCGTCTTCGGAAACCATCTCCGCAGCACTGTGAAAAATGTCCATAATCGGCATCGAAAGCTCAAGCTGTTCGGTGCTGTGGATGCCTCTTGCCATATTAAGTTTTAAACCTTTTGCCTTGAAGGAAATAAATTTTTCCTTTTCGACAGCAAGCAGACTTTCAATCTGCTCTTTCTTCATTTCTGAAAGTTTCATCTTTTTCACTCTCACAATAATAGTATACTTATAATCGCTTTTAACATTATACTACATCTTTGATACTTTTGCAAGTGTTTTTTGAAATTTTTTATTTGAAAACTTTCAGAATTAATTAGTAAATTGTTCCCGCCGTCCTCGGAAATGGTATCACATCACGGATATTCTGTATTCCGGTTACATACATTAAGAGCCGCTCAAATCCCAAACCGAAACCGGAGTGATACACGCTGCCGTATTTTCGTGTGTCAAGGTATCTTGAGTACGCATTTTCGTCCATGTGCAGTTCTGCCATACGTGATTTGAGGATGTCAAGACGCTCTTCGCGTTGGCTTCCCCCGATCAGTTCGCCGACCCTCGGAACAAGGAGGTCGCAGGCGGCAACCGTTTTTCCGTCGTCATTTTGTCTCATATAGAAGGCTTTAATTTCTTTCGGATAGTCATACACGAAAACAGGATTTTGAAAAACGATTTCTGTAAGATATCTTTCATGTTCGGTTTGTAAATCTATACCCCATTTTGGCGTATACTCGAAATCCGCGTTTGCTTTTTCAAGATGTTCAATCGCTTCGGTATAACTGCAACGCGAAAACTGCGTATCTGTAACTGCTTTCAAACGCTCGACAAGCCCGTTGTCATAAAATTTATCGAAAAAATTAAGTTCCGATTTACACCGCTCTAAAAGTTTTGTAAGCACAAATTTCAGCATCGCTTCCGCCGTTTCACAAAGCCCGTCAAGGTCGGTAAATGCCATCTCCGGCTCAATCATCCAGAACTCTGCCGCATGGCGTGCCGTGAAAGACTTCTCTGCTCTGAATGTGGGTCCGAAGGTGTAAATCTTTCCAAGCCCCATCGCCATATATTCGCCTTCAAGCTGACCCGAAACAGTCAGCGAAGCGTGTTTGCTGAAAAAATCACCGGTAAAATCGGTGTTTTCTAATGTCGGGTTAAGGGTAGTTACTGTGAACATCTCCCCTGCTCCCTCGGCATCGCTGTCGGTGATAATGGGAGTGTGAACATAGAAAAATCCGTTTTCGCGGAAAAATTCATGAATAGCAAAAGAAGCTTCGGAGCGTACTCTGAAAACATTCCCGAAGGTATTGCTCCTAACGCGGAGATGCGGAATAGTCCGCAAAAATTCGGGGGTGTGATTCTTCTTTTGCAAAGGGTAATCGGTCGGACAAAATCCTAAAATCGTGTATGATTTTACTTTAATTTCAAAAGGCTGTTTAGCTTCCGGTGTAAAGATCAATAAACCGTTTACGGATATACTTGCACCTGTCCCGAGTGATGAAAGCTTGTCATACTCGGTTATCGCGTTTTCTTCCGCAACAAGCTGTATGTTTTCAGCTGTGCTTCCGTCGGAAAGGGCAATAAAACAGATGCCCTTGCTTTTACGGATTGTGCGAATCCAACCGCAAACACAAACTTCACCTTCGGAAGGGTTTTGTACAATAACTTTTATTTCGGTGCGTTTCATTTTTTCTTGTCCTTGCCTGTAAACTTTCGTGAAAGCATCATCATTAGCATAAAAGGAGCCGGTTCAAGACGTTTTTTCACGTCAGCGAGACTTTCCATAATAGGTATTTTTTGCGGGCATATCTTCTCACACTTTCCGCAACGAACGCATTTTGAAGCGATCTGCGGGTTGTTTAATAGCGAGGTAGACATAAAGTAGCTCCGAAGCCCGTACATACGCCCCTGCGAGAAGGAAGCGTTGTAGCTTGCAAAGCAGCCGGGGATGTTCACACCCATTGGGCAGGGCATACAATACCCGCACCCTGTGCAGTTCACTTTGTTGCTTTCGTTCCAAATTTCGCGGACCTTTTGGATTGTGCTAAGTTCCGATTCGGTAAGCATACCCTCTTTAGCTCTTGAGGCGGAAGTTATATTCTCTTTTACCATCGAAACGCTGTTCATGCCTGACAGGATAACGGTCGGTTCGGGCTGGTTCCATAGCCAGTCGAAAGCCCACTCTGCCGGGGTTCGGTTTATGCCGGCGAGGGTATTTGCGTGTCGGAATTCATGTAAAGCCTTTTCGGGTAAAGCGTTTGCAAGCCTCCCGCCTAAGAGCGGCTCCATGATAACGACAGGGATACCGCGTTTTTTTGCCGCTCTAATTCCGCGGATACCTGCTTGAAAATTTTCGTCCGAATAATTATACTGTAAAATACACATTTCCCAATCATAGGCATTGAGAATTTTTATATAATCTGAATATGAGCCATGGAAAGAGAAGCCGATAGAGCGGATTTTACCTGATTTTTTCCACTCATCGATTCTTTCGATAATACCCCATGAAACGAGTTTTTCCCATGCAGAGTAGTCGGTGAGAAGATGGATGAAATAGTAGTCGATATAGTCTGTTTTAAGTCTGGAAAGGGATTCGTTGAGGTAATTTTCAAGATCTTCCGACTTTTTCGCCATCAGCCAAGGGAGCTTTGAGGTGAGGTAGATTTTGTCGCGAACACGCAGATTATTTATAATAGTACCGAGAGCTTCTTCGGAACCTTTGTACATATAGGCAGTATCGAAAAAGTTTATTCCGTTGTCGATGGCGAGTCGGATTATTTCCTCTGATTCTTTAATGTCAATACCAAAAGCAGACCTCGGAAGGCGCATACAACCGAAGCCGAGCTGGGAGAGGGAGTTGCCGGTTATTTCATCTTTTCTGTAGAGCATAATAAACCCCGTAAACTGTGAATTTAAGAACTCTTCGAGCTTTCACGCAGGTATTTCTAAGTCAGATAATAATAAAATCGACAATCGAACTTTGAATTTAAGAACTCTTCGAGCTTTCACGCAGGTATTTTTAAGTCGGATAAGAACAAGCTCGACAATCAGAGGGCACTACGTGCCCCACCCCCAGCAGGAATCGAACCTGCAACTGCCCCTTAGGAGGGGGCTGTTATATCCATTTAACTATGGAGGCTGATATTACCTATTATGGTAATTATCGGGACAACAGGATTTGAACCTGCGGCATCCTGCTCCCAAAGCAGGCACTCTACCAAACTGAGCTATGTCCCGAGGGGCACGCAGTGCCCAGCGTGCACTATGCACGCCTCTGATTGCCGCCCAAACTCTTTCAGCGGTACAAAGAACCTTGCGAGTAATATGTTAAAAGCGATTGTACGTCTTAGTGAGGTGTATATAAAAAGCCCATAAAAATGGGCGGGGGTAGAGGATAACTTAAATATGGCACAGGTCTCTCCTGTATATCCAACGATTGCGGAGGCAGGATTTGAACCTACGACCTTCGGGTTATGAGCCCGACGAGCTACCGAACTGCTCCACTCCGCGATACACCGTGCACTGTTGCACACGGTAGGTTGAAAGTTGATGGCTCAACTTGACAACAATACTATTATACTATAGATGGGAGGTCTAATTATTGTTGTAATTGTAAACAATGTGTTAAATAAATATGAATCACTCGATTGTAAGTGCAGAACCGGTGTAATTGATGGTGAGGGTGGTGTAGGGAGGGACGTCGTTTGAGATGATGTGCTTGGCAATGAGGGTCTCGAGGTGCTTTTGAATGAAGCGTTTGAGAGGACGTGCTCCGTAAACGGGGTTGTAACCTTCATCCATGATATATTTTTTGGCATCTTCGGTGACTTTGAGAGAGAGTTGCTTGGATTTAAGTCGGGAGCGGAGATCGTCGAGCATGAGATCGATGATCGGGAAGATCGTCTCTTTGGTGAGCGGTTTGTAGAATACAATTTCGTCAAGGCGATTCAGAAATTCGGGTCGGAAACTCATGCGAAGCTCACTCATAACTTCTTCTTTAGTTGCCTCGGTTATTTCGCCGTCACCGTTTAAACCCTCTAAGATATCGGCTGAACCGATGTTTGAGGTTAGAATTATAATAGTATTCTTAAAATCGACAGTTCGCCCCTGTGAGTCGGTTATACGTCCGTCGTCTAAGACTTGGAGAAGCGTGTTGAAGACGTCGGGATGAGCTTTTTCAACTTCGTCGAACAGCACTACCGAATAGGGTTTGCGACGTACCGCTTCGGTGAGCTGACCGCCCTCTTCATAGCCGACATATCCCGGAGGAGCTCCGATGAGACGGCTGACCGAGTGCTTTTCCATATATTCAGACATATCTATGCGAACGATGTTGTGTTCATCGTCAAAGAGTGCTTCGGCAAGAGCTTTTGCAAGCTCGGTTTTTCCTACGCCGGTGGGACCCATGAAGAGGAAGCTCCCTATCGGCTTTCCGGGGTCGCTTATGCCGGCTCTGGAACGGAGAATCGCGTCGGAAACCTTTGTGACAGCCTCGTCCTGCCCTATAACACGCTTGCGAAGGATATCTTCAAGCCCTAAAAGCTTGTCGCGTTCGCCCTCCATAAGTTTGGTTACGGGGATGCCTGTCCAGCGTGCAACGATTCGTGCGATTTCTTCGTCTGTGACCCTGTCTCGAACGAGTTTGTCAGACTTGTTTCCTGCCGCTGCCGCCGCTTCTTCGGCTTCTTCGAGTTCTTTTTTAAGATTCGGAAGCTTTCCGTATTGAAGCTCGGCAGCTTTATCAAGGTTATATTGACGTTGGGCTTCGGTAATTTCAGCGGTCGTCAACTCGATATCTTCACGGAGCTTGCGAAGTTTCTCGACACTCTCCTTTTCGTTTTGCAGTCTGGCATTCATCTGCGTAAACTCGTCGCGAAGCTCTGCAAGTTCGGCTTGGGTATTTTTGAGTTCCTCCTCCGAAAGTTTGTCGGTCTCCTTTTTAAGTGCAGTCTCGGCGATTTCAAGCTGCATTATCTTCCGCGAAAGATCATCCATCTCTGCCGGCATAGAGTTCATCTCGGTGCGAATCAAAGCACAGGCTTCATCCACAAGATCAATAGCCTTGTCGGGCAAAAATCTATCGGAAATATACCTGTCGGAAAGCGTCGCAGCAGTTATTAACGCATTATCTTGAATATTCACACCGTGAAATACTTCATAGCGTTCTTTGAGACCGCGTAAAATCGCAATGGTATCTTCAACGGTCGGTTCATCAGCCATAACCGGCTGGAAGCGGCGTTCAAGAGCGGCGTCCTTTTCAATATAGCGGCGATACTCGTCGAGCGTCGTCGCACCGATACAATGAAGCTCACCTCTTGCAAGCATAGGCTTGAGAAGATTTCCGGCATCCATCGCACCGTCTGTTTTGCCCGCTCCGACTATTGTGTGAAGCTCGTCGATGAATAGAATAATCCTTCCGTCCGATTCGCGAACTTCGTTCAGGACAGCTTTCAAGCGTTCTTCAAATTCGCCGCGAAATTTTGCTCCCGAAATTAACGCACCCATGTCAAGGGAGAATATTTTTCGATCCTTGAGGTTATCGGGAACATCACCCCTGACAATTCGCAGTGCTAAACCTTCGACAATAGCAGTCTTGCCGACGCCGGGCTCGCCGATTATGACAGGGTTATTTTTAGTTTTCCGCGACAGTATTCTGATTACATTTCTAATCTCGGAATCACGTCCGATAACAGGGTCTATTTTGTTAAGAGTGGCTGCACGGACAAGGTCTGTACCGTATTTATTCAGAGCATCATAGGTTTCCTCGGGATTATCGGAGGTAACCCTTTTGCTTCCGCGGATTTTTTGAAGCGATTTTAAGAAATTATCTTTAGTCAGATTATATTTTTTAAAAATCTTCTTAATCCGATCGTTGGCATGATCAAAGAGCGAGAGCATGATATGTTCGACAGAAACAAAATCATCGTTAAGCTGTAAAGCCGAACGCTCGGCAGCATTAAGGCAGTTTTCAACGCTTGTGGTAATATAAACGGTGCCCAGCTCACGCCCTGTTCCCGTAACCTTCGGAAGTGAGGCTATGACTGCTTTCACATCGGCTCTCACCTGCAAGGGATCAATGCCCATACGTTGAATAAGCTGTGAAGTCAGGCCGTCATCCTGCTTTAAAAGTGCATAAAAAAGATGCTCCTGCTCGATATTCATATTCTGATATTCAATTGCAATCGCCTGTGCAGAATTGATTGCTTCGACCGATTTTTTAGTGAATTTTTGAATGTCCATTACGAATCCCACCTATAATCTCGATTGTTTTTTAAAAACATTACCACCGCCGAAGCGATAATAATTATATAACCTACAAAACTCCATCCGTCAGGGAGCTGTCCGAATATAATGTAACCTAATATTGCTGTAAATATAACCTGACTGTAGTCAAAAACCGAAAGTTCTTTTGCGGGGGCAAAGGAATATGCCGCCGTGACCGAAAACTGTGCTCCTGCCGCAGATATGCCGGCTAAAACGAGCATCAAAATCTGAAACCAGCTCATTTCCTGATAGAAAAATATGAGCGACGGAAGCGTTACTATACACGAAAATGCAGAGAAATAAAACACAATAAGTGAGCCGCGTTCACCGTTTGAACTCAGCCTCCTTATCGCCGCATATGCCGCACCGGCTGTGACGCCGCCTATTAACCCGATTATATATGGGAAAAGTTCGGGATTATCAAAGCTTGGTTTTATGATAAAGAGACTGCCGATTATCGCGACAATAATCATCAGCCATTGAAATCGATTTGCATATTCACGAAGGAATATCGCAGAGAAAATAACCGTGAAAAACGGTGCCATTTTGTTAAGCATCGAAGCATCGGCAAGGTCGATAGTCCCGACTGCATAAAAATTACACAAAAGCCCTGTGGTACCCAGAACGAGCCGCACCGAAAGAGGTAAAAAACTCCCCTTTTTAGGGCGAAAACTTTGCTTTGAGCGAATCATAATAACCGAGGCAATTATAAAGGCAATTGCATTTCTGAAAAATGCTTTCTGAAACGGCGAAATATCACCGGCTGCGGCAACACAGGTATTCATAATCGAAAAGCAAAAAGCAGCACTTAAAATACAAAGCATCCCGAGCAGTTTTTTATTCGGTTGTTTTTTTACCGATTCATTATTCACGATTCACAGATTCACTTCCGGCGGATTGATTAATTAAAGCCCCGCTTCGACAGCACTGTCAGCTATCTGCGATATGGCGACAAGATGCATTGTATCGCCGCGTTTTGACACAACATATTCGACATATTTTTCAGGTATCGGTTCCTCATCGTTACTGTACCATGACGGCGTCGGCGAAAGATATCCGACACGAAGAGTATAACGCTCCCCAACCCTTGTTATGCTTTCGATGAGCGGTGAATATGTGAAATATCTCGGGCTTACCGGAATACGATATGAACGCAGGTTTTCATCATAATAAAACTGAACATCGGTACCGATGATTGATTGGTGTGTTATCGCTAAGCCGTCGCCGAAAAGTTTCAGAGCGTGTCTTTCAATCACCGTTTCGGGAACGATTATGTTGTCAAATTCGCCGGCATAAACCGACTTGTCTTCATAAAGAATTACATCCCAAATTGCGGCGGAAATAATCGTTTCGTTTCGCATTTTTATCGTCTTGTCAAACGGCGGCGGATCACATATCACAATGGGATAGATAAAATCACGAAACTCATTTTTTTGCACGGTATTATCTGCAAATTCGGTCACCTTTTGCGATATAAAACTGTATGTGGAAATAATCCCGACAACCGACATTATCAGAACAAAAAATCCGAGTATGAAAAACAAACGTCTTGATGATCGCTTCCCTTTTGCTTCGTGCGGCACTTCGCTGGCAATATCGTCAATCTGTTCTTCGGACAGCATCTCTGCTTCGTCTTCGTCAAGTGCACGTTCAAATATGTGCTTAATGTCATTTTCAGCAATTTCTTCATTTCTCTTTTTTCTGTTTCTTTTAGTACTCATTTTCAGTTTCCTCGCAATTTTACGGGCGAATCTGCCCATCGCCTTCAATCAGATATTTTATCGTTGTCAGTTCAAAGAGCCCCATCGGACCGCGTGCGTGCATCTTTTGCGTCGAAATCCCGATTTCTGCTCCGAGCCCGAACATCCCGCCATCGGTGAAGGCTGTTGAAACGTTGACATAGACTGCGGCGGCATCAATTTCACGCTTGAATTTTTCGGCATTATTTAAATTATTTGTGACGATACATTCAGAATGTTTTGATGAATATTTTGTAATATGTTCAATCGCTTCATCGACATTTTTCACAACGCGAACAGCGATTTTATAATCCAAAAATTCGGTTTCATAATCACTTTCTGTAACATCAACAACAGTTTCGCCTAATATTTTTTTTACTATCTCATCACCGCGAATTTCAACATTTTTTGTGTCGAATTTCGCTTTCATAACAGGCAAATAATCTTTTGCAATATTTTCATTCACAAGCAGAGTTTCTATTGCATTGCAGACAGAAGGTCGGCGGCATTTCGCGTTGAAAGCAAGGCTCACAGCCATCTTGATGTCAGCCGTTTCGTCAACATAAAGGTGACAGTTCCCCACTCCCGTCTCAATAACAGGGACAGTCGCATTCTTCACGACAGCGTTTATAAGCCCTGCACCGCCTCGCGGAATCAACACATCAATATATTCATTGCAACACATCATCGCATTCGATGACTCGCGTGTGACATCGTCAACAAAACAGATTATATCGGGCGGAAGTCCGACGGAATCAAGTGCTTCACGCATGACGTTAACAATGGCTTTGCTCGAATTGTATGCTTCTTTTCCTCCGCGTAAAATGCAGGCGTTGCCTGATTTCAGGCAGAGCACAGCGGCATCTGCGGTGACATTCGGACGCGATTCATAGATAATCCCGATCGTCCCGAGCGGCACTCGTATCTTTTCGATTTTCATACCGTTCGGACGCACCGAACCACCGACAACTACCCCGATCGGATCGTCAAGTCTTATGACATCTTCAATGCTTTGGGCTATGTCTTGTATCCTTGCCGGAGTAAGTCTGAGCCGGTCTTTGAGTGATTCACTCATACCGTTTTTATCTGCCGTTTCAAGGTCTAAAGCATTCATTTCAAGCAGCGTTTTTTCATTATCTGAAATCGCTTTTGCGATCGCTTTTAAAGCTTCGTTTTTTGTATTGGTATCTGCATTTGTAATCGCTTTACAGGCTTTTTTCGCCGCCGCACCTAAAGAATTAATATAATCCATAAATTATTTTACCGCCTTCGCTGAGAAAATACTGCCTTTAGATTTTCCGTCAAAAATATCATATAGATTTTTCGGGTCTTTTCCGTTTATAATCGCCATGTCAATTCCCGCTTCGGTGACAATCTTCGCCGCCTTAATCTTTGTCGCCATGCCGCCGCTGCCGAGGTTTGAGCCCGCACCCTTCGCACCGCTTACAATCTCGTCGGAGATATCTTCAATAATCGGGATAAGCCGCGCATTCGGATTTTCATTCGGGTTATCGTCATAAAGTCCGTCAATATCGGACATGATGATGAGCATATCCGCCTCCGACATTACCGCAACATACGCCGCAAGAGTGTCATTTTCACCGAACTCAAGTTCCAGTTCGTCGATTGCAACGGTATCATTTTCATTTACAATCGGGATAACGTTGTATTCTAATAGCCTGTTCACTGTGTTTAGGACGTTATTTTTTCGCGGTGTGTCAAGCACATATTTTGTCAAAAGAATCTGCCCGATATTGTAACCGTATTCACCGAAAAGTTTGTCGTACATATACATCAGTTCACACTGCCCGACAGCAGCACAAGCCTGCTTTGAAGGGGTGTCGGTAGGTCGCGAACCAAGCCCGATTTTTGACATTCCCAGCCCTATTGCTCCGCTTGAAACAAGTATAATCTGTAAGCCGCTGTTTTCAAGATCAGCGATGATTTTAACTAATTTTTCAACCCGTCTTATGTTAAGTCTTCCTGTGCCGTGGGTGAGAGTTGAGGTTCCGAGTTTTACAACAATTCGCTTTTTTTCTTTAATATCAAACATAAATTTATACCCTGTTCACAACATTAATCGGATTTTCATTAATAAAACTTTTCAGATTTTTTGCAACGATTTCAACAAGCCGAATCCTTGCTTCAATCGGAGCCCACGCGACGTGCGGAGAGATTAAAAGTTTTGGAAGATCATCATTTTCACTACTTAAATATTCCCACAACGGGCTGCTTTCAGACATTGGTTCGATTGCGGCGACATCAAGCCCCGCACCCGCTATCTTACCGCTTTCAAGTGCAAAAACGAGCGCATTTTCATCTACCACCGCACCCCTTGAGGTGTTTATAATTACCGCTCCCTTTTTGCAAAGCGACAATAATTTTTCATTCACAAGTCCTTCTGTCTGCGGTGTTAAGGGGCAATGTAGGGATATATAATCCGACTTGACAAAAAGCTCTTCAAGTGACACATTTGACGCGCCGGGGATGGGTGTTCGGGTATTAACGATAACCTTCATTCCAAAGGCTTCTGCGATATGCGACACCTGTTTTCCTATCGCACCGTATCCGATTATTCCGAGCGTTTTCTGTGAAATTTCTGTTGTCGGATATACAAATTCGGCGAATGATTTTGCTCTTATCCAACCGCCGTTTTTAACAAAATTCGTATAGGATGAAGTGCGTTTTGCAAACTCAAGTAAAAAGGCGAAAACCGTTTCTGCAGCTGACCGCGTGGCATAACCCGGGACGTTTGTGACAACAATGTTTCGCTCCTTTGCCGCCTGTAAATCTATGTTATTAAACCCTGTTGCACAAAGCCCTATATAGCGAAGATTTTTACACTCTTTGATAACCTCTCGGGTAAACGGAGTTTTGTTGCAAAGAACAATTTCATTATCTCCGACATATTCGATAGTTTTATCGGTCGGTGTAAAGTCGAATATTTGAAACCTATCCACAAGATTTTCGATCGGCGAAAAGTCGATATCTCCGCGTGAAACAGTCCCGGCTTCAAGAATAACTGCATTCATTTTGTCTGATTCCCTTTATAAAATTTCAATTGTGTCCGATATCGCGAATGAATATATCAGCTTTTTTGACACGGGTTTTCCGAATATTGCAGATATCGCGGCGGCATAGACATTGAGCTGGAGGCTGTAAAGGTCCTTCATATGTTTTGTAAAGTACTCTTTTGATGATACACCGTCTTTTTCGCGGAAAAAATTCGCGTTGGTTTTATAATCCAAAAGCAGAATATCATTGTCCCGCTCTATAACAAGGTCAGCAACACCCTGTAAAAAGCTGTTATCAGATATATTATACTCCTTTTTTATCCGTTCGTCAAGTCTGATATCCGAAAGTTTCGCATAAATTTTAAATTCTCTGCGGATTCTTTCGGAAGGCATGGCATCTATAACATTTTTATATACCCTCGAATCGAAAAAGGCGACAAGTTTCTTCCTGTTAAGCCCGCCTATATCGTGATCTGAAAGCATTCCCTGTGACCGGAGCCGCTCGATTTCAACATGAATATCACGACAGGCAGACTTATATTCGCATTTTTGCATAAATCTATGCATAGCGGTGCCCTTTTCTGAGGCTGAAAGCTTGGGCGTTTCAGAAACCGCGATATCAAAATGAAGCGAAATATCACTGACACTGTAAACTTTTGTTATGTCAGAATTTAACGCGATTTCCGAGACGGTGAGTTTAGCGGCTTGATCTGTCTCTTCGTAAGGATAGACTTCGCTCCACATTGACAATAGATTTTTCTTAAGATTTTCATCTTCAACCGGTTTGTAAGCTTCGTTAAGTTGTTTTTCTGTTTCATTTTCAAAACTGACAACAGTTGTTGTGAAAAGCAACGGATTTTCAGGCGGATTTTCACCTCTGAAAACTGCTCCGTCAGCAGTAGTTGAAAGTGCAACGGCAAGCAGATTTGAAAAGCTTTTGCAACTGTGTATTAAAGCAGCAGACGGAGCTTTATTTGCCGCATTTTTCGGCTGCAAAACTTCTCCCAAATCTTCCGAATCAACAGCGATAAAAAGGCGTTCTTTCGCTCGTGTTAATGCTACATATAAAAGTCTTACCGATTCTGCAAAAAGCTCCTTCTTTTGAAGTTCTGTAATAACAATTTGCGGGAAAGTCTTAAATCTTTTAAATTCATCACGGTTTTGATATCGTACTCCGACACCGTAACTGCTGTTATAAATCCACGATTTTTGCAGGTCTTTTTTATTAATTCCGCGTGAAACATCACATAAAAACACAAACGGAAATTCAAGCCCTTTTGATTTATGTATCGTCTTTATTTTCACAGCATCGTCCGATTCAACATTGTTTGCAGAGGATGAAAAATCTCCGCCGTTTTTGATTATGTTTTCGATATATCGAATAAAGCCGGATATATTAGCAAAAATCTGATTTGCAGAAAAATTCTTCGCATATTCAGTCATGAGCTGCAGATTTGCTTTTCTTCGCGCTGTGTCACCAAGCGAATACCCCAAGCTGTATAAAAGGTCTGTACTGTCAAAAACGAGTTGTATAAATGCATCTGCTGACATAGTGTAGGAATAGGTTTTCAGGTTTTTCAACATTTTTGTCATATCTAAGATTTTTGATGATAACGGTTCTTTGTCATAACATTTTACCGCCTCATAAAGTGATGTATTTTTATTCGTCATTCTTATCGTCGCAAGTTCGGAAAGGCTGAAATTAAAGAGCGGAGACATCATGACCGATGCAAGCGGAATATCTTGATTCGGATTATCTAACACGCGCAAAATATTCAACAGTATTTGAATTTCAAGCGATGAAAGATATGTATCTGTACTCTCTTTTGCAGACTTTAACCCGACTTCAAACAGCGCATTTTGAAACTCTGCAAAAGCTTTTTTTGTACGCATTAATATACAAAAATCAGACGGTTTGCATGGACGATATAGGTCACCGATTTTTACTTCGACCCTTTCTTCTAACATCTGTTTGATTCTTTGTGCAACAGCCTTTGCAGCAGGTATTTCAGTAATGATTATTTCCGTTTTTCGTTCTCTTTCGTCACTATAATCACCGCCGTAAATAAGAGCATCATCTGCGTAATTAATTCCGTTAAATGTATCATGACGCATAATCGGAGTAAAAACAGCATTGACAAAATTCACAACTTCAAGAGAGCTTCTGAAATTCTTCGTAAGACGCACAAGTTTAGGATTTCCGCACTTTTCGGCTTCAAAAACATAACGCATGAATATCTTCGGATTAGCTGCTCTGAAGCTGTAAATTGACTGCTTAACATCACCTACACAAAATAAATTATTCGGTTTATTATCGGCATCTCTTTGCGAAATGAGCCTGAAAATCAAGTCCTGAACATCGTTTGAATCTTGAAATTCATCTATCATTATTGTCTTGTTTGTTTTTGAAATTTGTTCTGCGATTTTTGACGGACGAATTTCACCATTAACATTTTCCGATAAAATCGAGATAGCAAAATGTTCTGTATCGGCAAAATCAACACCATTCAAAGCTGCCTTTTTTTCCGCATATTCATCATCAATTTCGTTAATGAGCTTTGAAATTTTCTCTAACACATCGGCATTATAAGAGAGGTCGTCGGTAATTTCCTTTTCAGTTAGAATATGCGAAATAAACCCGTCTTCCTCATGGAAAACCGACTTATATTCGCTGCGTAATTTTTCAATAAATTTGATTGCCGATATTTCATCATCGTTAAGCTCACTGTCTTTTGGAACAGTATTGTTCGCTCGCCTCTTGAAAGTAACCTTAGAAACATTTTCATATATCGGGATATCCGTTTTAATTCTCTCATATTCGGCGTTAATTAGGTCAAGTTCATCGGAAAGGGAATCGAAAAGCTTTTCAAATCCATATTCACGTGCAGTTTCAACTGCTGTCTCGGCATCTTTTTTTGCATTTACTATTCTTTCAAATATGTATTTTTCATATTCATTTTTAAGATCCTCTGCAAGTCCGTTTCTGTATTTTGAAACGAAACAGGGCAAAAATTCGCGATAAAAGGGTATCGAACGAAGTTTGTCATAAAGTGACTTAACAAATGCAGCAAGTTCGGAACTGTCACGCTTTTTATTGCAAAATATTTCAGCTAAAAAACCAATTTCCTCATCACGATTTTTATATCTCTGTTCAAAAACTGATTTTATACAGTCACGGAGAATCGAATCGGCACGTGTTTCATCAAGCACGAAAAATCCCGATGAAACAGGAAGATCTGCGATATTTTCGCGGCATAAATTTAAGCAAAACGCATTAATCGTCATGATTTTTGCAACGGGAATAAGAGAGAGTTCCTGACGCAGTCTTACATTTTTAGGGTTATCACGAATCTTTTCTGACAGAGCTTTCAAGAGCTTTTTTCTCATCCCGGCAGCAGCATCGTTTGTGAATGTTACCATAGTCAATTCGCGAAGTGAAAGCGGATTTTTTTTATCATAAATCTGTCTTATCAAACGTTCAACCAAAACCATTGTCTTGCCGCTCCCCGCAGCAGCTGAAACTATCATAGAACCGCTTTTTTGCTCTATTGCCGCAAGCTGGTTTTCGGTAAAGCTGACTTTGTTTACCATAAGAAACCTTCATTAATTCAAGTTGTTTTTTGAGAGTAAGATATCTTTTCCTGATTTTTTATCTTTTGCCGAAAAGTATCTGAAACGCTTTACAGGCGGGTAGTTACCGCAGACGGATGAGAAGTCGCAGTATTTGCACGGAAGGTCGTCTTTGCTTTCGTCACTTTCATCATCGTTTTTATATTTTCTGCTTTGTATGGGATTCGGCGCGAATTTCCCACTGTATATTTTGTCTGCGATGTCCTTTAAGAGCTCAGTAAAATATGTTTTTATTGATTCAAATTCTTCAGCCGTTAAAACGCTCGAATAAGCTGATAAAACCCTCTCGCCGTTTTTGGGTTTATTGAAATCAACAGGGATAAATCTCCCCTTTTCACCATCTCCGATAGGCTCCATCGCCATAATAACATCAACATCTGCAAGAACTGCACCAACCGGTCTTACAAGTTTGCATTCCGCTTTTTCATCACGATCCGTCTCGTCGGGCTGAGGGTCAAGAGTCACGAAAAAAAGTGTTCCTGCCGGTGAAAATCCACGATATTTTCCTGCGTTTTCATCGATAATTGCAAACATATATATTAGCGGTTGAAGCCCGATCCCATCGACCATTGCTTTATAATCAAAATCCTTTGAGCCTGTTTTATAATCAACAATTCGCAGGTAATTTTTATATACATCAACCCTGTCAACAGCACCTCTGAAAATTGCTGTTTTGCCGTTATTTAAATCTATTTTATATGCGGGTTCATTGTCCTTTTCACTATCAAATCCAAAACGAAATTCTGTTTGAGCGGGTTTAAATTCTGACACAAAAAATTCTTCAAGAAGATTTTTTGTAACAGCGCATAAAATGCTGTAAAGCTTTTCATATTCTGCATTAAAAAGTGCAGTTCTGAATCTCCTTTTACCGGTGAATTTTTCATCATCGGCAACTTCGTTCATGTGCTTTTTTACAGTCGTTTCAATCATTTCCGTCGATAACTTTTCATCAATTATATCACGAGTTATTCTGCTCAAAATTTCATGAATAATATTACCCTTTAAGAGTGCATTCAACTCGCTTTTTTGACGCGTTTTCAACGACAAAGCGGTTTTTGAAAAGAATAAAAACGGACATTTACAATAGTCTTCAAAGCTTGTTGCAGAAAGCTTTAGGGTATCAGTATATAAGCTTTCACTTAAAGCTTTTGAAATATTAATATCGCGATTTTGCAGTATAATCCGATTTGTATAATTTTTGTCAGTCGATAACGCTTTTTTCAGTGTAAAACAAAAATCGGAATTTTCATGAACGATGTCCATATATTCGATATAAGAAATATCGGGTGTGCGGCAAAATTCATCTCTCTTTATTTTGAAGCTGTGTACCAAAGCGTCTTCCCCGAATGCTGACACAGCGTTATCAACAATTTCGGACGGCGGGAGTATTCTTCCGGAGCTTTCAGCAGATGCATAAAAAAGGTACAAACGTTCACGCGGGCTTGAACATATGTTATAAATTGCAAAACGCTCTTCTGAAATTTTTTCAAGTGCAGTTCCTGAAACTATAATTCCGAGTTCACGAAGAAGTGAGATATCGGTATCAGAAAGAAGGCTGTTTCGTGTCGGTGCCGCAGGTATCACATCGGCATTTGCACCTAAAATTATAACGCATCTCGGATTATTCAGCCTTGCCAAACCGGCAGGAACAACCGTTATTGAATCGAGCGTTTGAGGCGGTGCAGACAAAGTTTGCTCACCAATTGCAGATTCAACAATCTCGTAAAATTCACCTAAAGAGATTTTTTCATCATATGATAAACATTCGTGGATTTTTTCAATGACATGACATATCAAATTCCATGAACCGGTCATTTCCCGCTGTAAAAAAAGCGTTTCCGAATCCGTTGCATCAAAGTTTGACAGCCGTGACGGTATTTCAAATTCTGCTATTGCTTTTGCCAAATTTTCGACTATTTCTTTTCCGCTTTTCCCTTCTGAAACTTTGCGGAAATTATCAGCTTTTTCGCGCAGAATTAATCTGATATTTTCAAACTTTTCATCATCGAATTTATCGTAAAAATGAGCACCGCGAATATCGTTTTTATAGCAATAATCATCAAAATCATATATATCGGTTTCGTCTATCGTAATTAAGTTTCCGCTCTTGTCTCTGTACCTGAAAAATCCGGTTTTCAAAAGCTTTATATAGTCATCGGTTTCAGCATTTTTATGACAGGCAATCCGCAGAAAAGATATGAAAAATATCGCTATACTTTGATGGGAAAGCGAGTGTTTTTCATCAATAAAAACAGGTATATGAAAACGCGAAAATGTTCCGGAAATAATCCCCGAATAGGTACTTATATCATGCGCAGCAATCACAATATCGGAAAACCGATAAATCTTATCGGACACGCAAAGCTTGTGTATAAGTGCCGCACAAGTTTTAATCTCATCGTAATAATCGACACATTCAAAAACCTTAACAGCGTCATTTTTGCCGTTATAACGATTTTCCGAAAACGTCAACACATTATCAGAAAAAAAGGCAAGTGCATCCGAACTGAACCGATATGAACTTGATAAGAAATTTTCTTCATATTCGATTGCTTCTGCTTTACAACATGCAACAATTTTTGATTTTGTGATTTCAGTCGGATAAAAAAGCGACAATTTTGCTGTCAGAGAGCTTTCGCGAGCGTACGTCAACGAAATATAAAGTTTTTTACTGTCTTTTATAATCGATTCGATTATTGTAAATTCACCTGCCGTGAATCCTGAAAAGCCATCAATAAAAACCGTTTTCCCGACAAAGTAATTTTCGTTTTGAGCAGTTTTAGCTGCCTCAAAATAGGCACTTGTGTCGTCTTTATATCCGCTTGATAAAAGGAGATTGATGTAGCTTGAAGCAATAATTGCAATATCGCTCATTTTTTTTGTCAGACTTGTTTTGTGATTATTCTCATCTTCTGCATCAAACGAGAATCTACTCACCAGATTCTCTGATGATATCCCGTTATCTGACAACTCTTTTACTATTTCTACAGCAAGTTTGCGAAACCCGTTACGCCCCGCCTGTCGGGCATAAAATTTGAGCTGATGTGTCGTGATGAGCTTTTTAAGTGTGCGATACATAAGTATAGATTTAATCTCGTCAGAAGCGATTCTTTTATGTGCAAATCCTGCCGTTTCTGTTATCATATCTGCAAGTTTTCCGAAGCCGCAAATGTTGATATTTCCTGCATTGAAGCGTGCTAATCCAAGCCTGTTATAGAGGTTTCGTTCAAATTCAAATGAAAACTGATCGGGAACAATAACAATTATTTCAGACGCATTTTCGGTGTCGTTAATCAAATCTAAAATGCGCGTTGATTTTCCCGAACCGGCTTTCCCGGTTATCATGTGAACCATTAAAACATCTCTGCTTTCCGCATTATAAGTTCTTTGCTAAACGGAATATATTCGATCCCATCTGCATTTTCATTAATAATACAGTATTCATATCCGTAAAAAAGCGGTATTATTTTCCCCGATGAAACTGCAATAGTTTCAGCGTTTTTAATGTAGCCGACCATATCGTTCAAGCTTGCCGCTGTTTCGGATAGTAAAAGGTTTGCGGTGATTGAATTGTCATCTGTTGTGAAAATATCAAAATAGTTTTTTACATCATTTTTTTCGGATGATATTTCCGCTAAAATCATGTCGTAACTTTGAGATTCTTTTTTGATTTTATACTCTTCTGACGATACAATTTCCACAAGAAAATTTGTGCCGAAAGTTTCACGCCATGAATCTGTTAAGCTGTATATTAATGACGAATCGGGGAAATTTTCGCTGATCGTTATTTTCACGTCACCCAACCCGTCAGGGTAGCTTTCCATTGCACTCTGCCACATGATTTGCGGGTTCGTATTGGCATCTAAAACAGAGGCATCGGAAACCATATTACGATAACTTTTCCCGGAAACCATGACTGCTTTCGGAATCAAAGCAGTCGCACGTTCAAGCGTTTTTCCGTCAATGAGTTCACTTTCAAATTCAAAATTTTTAGTGA
This sequence comes from Ruminococcus sp., assembly GCA_031262225.1. Classification (GTDB taxonomy): domain Bacteria; phylum Bacillota; class Clostridia; order Oscillospirales; family Ruminococcaceae; genus JAISGY01. The sequence goes on from JAISIC010000063.1 coordinate 71,906, forward strand.
AGATTCCTAAAGCCTGCACTAAATTCGGATCTGAAATTTCGCTCTCCGGGTTTGCGATTAAAGCATAGGTTTTTGTTTGAGCGGCAATAAATGTTTTGCCTGCAAGCTCTTTTTTGTCGTAATCAAAAAGTTTAAAAGCTTCAATATCGCCCTCTGCAAAGTCAGCACTATCCTCATTTTCAGACTTTATATCATAGTGTATTCCCGACGGTAAAATATCATAAACAGCAGCGATTTCCACACCCTCTTCTGTCAGATATGCGGGCTGATAGTTTAACTTGTTTTTTGATAGATGTATGAAGTTTTCATGCCAATAGGGGTCATAATTCCAATCATCGACAAAAAACGCTCCGTTTGAAATACTCGTGCCTGGGTCAAGCCCATATCTCCCTTTGGTTGAAACAAAAAATTCTTCATTACAGGGGAGAGCTGCCGTGTGTGTCAACAGCTCCAAAAATCCCGCGTATGGATATTCAAGCTCAAACTCCACCGTCATTTCATCAACAGCGGTTACACCGATTTTCGCGAAACTCACATCACCGTTTATGATTTTTTCCGCGTTTTTAATACATAAAAAATCTTCGGGATATGGCGATGATGATGCCGAATTGAACATCCTCCTAAAAGCATACACAAAATCTTCTGCCGAAACCGATGCGGTAAATTCATTCTGACTTAACCAAAAAACATTTTCGCGAAGCACAAAAGTAAATTTTTTTCCGTCATCCGACATAGTGAAACTCTCTGCCAAATCCGGCGTGACACTGCCGTCGCCGTTTCGTTTCATCAGTCCGCGAAATGTGTTTTTGATGATTTCAATCGAAGCTGAATCCGCTGCAAGCTGCGGGTCAAGATTACCCGGATTTGAAGCAAGATTAAGTGTAAATTCATAGTTCCTGCCGCTCCCGCTGTCTCTGCAACCGGAAAGAGCCGTCAGAACAACCGTCAGTATAAAAAAAACTGTAAAAAGTTTTTGTAATATTTTCATTTTTCATGCCTTATAATGTATTGATATGATTTAAGCGAGGACTAATTTGAAAAACGCAAAAAGACGAATTGAGATAATAATTGTAACCGTTTTTACTCTTTTTTACGGTACGCTTTTGATAATTTTCGCCCGTGATGTTAAGGGAGCAATCGCTGACAGCATCAGGCTTTGCCTTTATACAGTCATTCCGTCGCTTTATGCATTTATGGTGACGGCTTCACTCGTCGTTTCGACCGGAATTTATAAAGTTTTAAGCAGACCTTTTTCGGTTATTTCACGCAAGATTTTTCATATTCCGACAGAGTTTTTCTCGATATTTTTACTGTCATCAATCGCCGGATATCCTGTCGGTGCAAAGCTTTTGTCAAGGCTTTTAAAAGATAATAAAATCGACAGCGAAACAGCGGCTTCAATGCAGTGCTATTGCTATTCCGGAGGACCTGCATTCTTCTGCGGTGCGGTAAGTCTGACACTGTTTGACAACATTGCTTTCGGACTTTTGATCTTTGCGGTAGTCTTTTCTTCAAACATAATTTCAGCGATAATTATCGGGCTCAAAAAGCCGATTCCGCCTGTTACTGAAGACTGTTTGAAGGTAAATTTTAATACCGAAAAACTTCTGTCTGCCGTGAAGGACGGGGGGATAAGCATACTTTCAATGTGCGGGATAATAATTTTCTTTGCAAGCTTTATCGCCGTACTGCAAAAATTAGGTTTTTTCACTATCTTTGCATTATTGTTAAAGAGGATCACGGACATCACCGTTTCGGATGCGGAAAGTCTGCTCAAATCGACATTAGAAATAAACAATATACTGTCGCTGTCAAGCGGAAAACCGGGCTTGCTGCCGATAGTAACTTCGCTTTTATCGTTCGGCGGGTTATGCGTTGTTGTCCAGATATTGCAGTTTTCAATCGAATATATAAAGCTGTCGAAATTCTTAATTTACAGGCTTTTTACTTCGGTTGTCTGCATCTTTTTAACAAAATTTATTCTTATACTGTTCCCGGCTCTGACGGCGACCTTCGCTGTTGCCGCGAGAAACGGAGGATTCACCCGAGGAACGCCGCTTCCGTCGATATTCTTAATATGCATGACAGTAATTCTGCTCACCTTTGATTTACATATGAAAAAATTTCCCCATAAAAAAGTATAGCACAAAATATAAATTATGTCAACAATAATCCGCACATTTTTTAACAATGTGCGGACATTTTTATGTATGGTCATATTAAAGCTTTAAATGTTAAACAGCGGTGAAACGGGGGTGTCTGCATATATTCGCTGAATAGCTTGGGCGAACACGGGAGCTACGGAAAGCACCGTGAATTTATCAATCATCTTTTCGGGAGGCAGCGGAATTGTGTCGAGCAGAACAAGCTCGGAGATAACACTCTTTTCAAGGCGTTCTATTGCAGGTCCCGAAAGCACACCGTGTGTGGCACACGCCATAACGGACCTTGCTTCTCCCATCTCCATAATCGCCTTTGCCGCATTACAAAGCGTCCCAGCGGTGTCAATCATATCGTCAACGATGATAACGTCTTTATCCTTAACGTCGCCGATAATATTCATAACCTCTGAGACATTCGCCTTCTGGCGGCGTTTGTCAACGATGGCAAGGGGAAGTCCCATACGCTGTGAAAAGCTTCTTGCACGGGTAACGGAACCTAAGTCGGGGGAAACGACGATAAGGTTTTCCTTGTTGTCGGCGAATTTCTTTTCAAAATATGGGGTTAAGATAGGTACACCTAAGAGGTGGTCAACAGGGATATTAAAGAAACCTTGAATTTGCGGGCA
>JAISIC010000015.1 GCA_031262225.1 Ruminococcus sp.
GACGGTCGTGCTTCCGGTTGCCACAAGCTCGGGGATGAAGAACAAAAGCACCCCTGTTGACATATCGTAAGGCTCTTCGCGATTATAGGTTGCCGGCGCGCTGTTGCCGTCGGAGTCGGTGACATTCACCCCGTCAAAGTAGCGGTAAAAGCTCTCGTAGCCGTCAAACTGATCGTTATAAAAATCCTTCTCGTCAAGCCAGATTTGAGTGCCGTCTTCTTTGTAATAGAAGCTGAAAATCTCCTGAACATCTCCGTTTTGAAGGTTCGTTATAACATATCTTGCACTGTCATAGGCAGAGGCGGCATCAACCACCGACTGAATTTCGGCGCGCCCGATAAACTCGTTTTGCTCACGAAGACAGCCCGAAAAGCTGAGCATTGTTATTATTAAAATTAAAGCATAAATTATTTTTTTCATAAGGATATTATACAGTAACAAGGCTTTCTTGTCAAGATATTTTTATTGACAAGAGCCTTTTTTTGTGGTATAATAATTTAGTATGCGAGGGATAATCTTTGCATAATGAGGGGGGTGTATCTGTTATGAATATCGAAGAAGTAATGCCACTGTTGCAGGAAAAGAAACTTGCCGCCCTGCGAAGTAACTTCGAGCAGATGCACCCCGCCGACATAGCAGCACTTTTTTCGGAGCTAATCGAGCAAAGGGCAGTTTCCGACACGTCTTTAATCCTTATCTACAGGGTTATTGCAAAGGAAACAGCCGCCGAAGCCTTCACATACATGGACCCTTCGGTGCAGGAAACCTTAATCAACTCCTTTTCCGACCGAGAGCTATCCGAAGTTATCGACGAGCTTTATATCGACGATGCCGTTGACATGATTGAGGAGATGCCGGCGAATGTTGTTTCACGAATCCTCAAAAACGCCGACAGTGAAACAAGAAGCCAGATAAATAATATCTTAAAATACCCCGAAGATTCGGCAGGTTCGATTATGACCACCGAGTTTGTATATTTTCGCAAAGGCAAGACCATTGCGGAGTGTTTTGAGCGTATCCGCAGTGTCGGGATAATGAAAGAAACGATATACACCTGTTATGTCACCGACCAGAGAAAGCTAATCGGAGCAGTTAATCTTCTTGAGATGATAACCGCCGAGCCCGCAACGCTTATTGAGGACATTGCAGAAAGCAATATAATCACCGTGAACACCCTTGACGACAAGGAATCGGTTGCGAAAACCCTTTCAAAATATGACCTTCACGCCATTCCGGTTGTTGACAACGAAGAGCGTATTGTCGGAATCGTAACATTCGACGACGCTATCGACGTCATCGAGGAGGAAAACACCGAGGACTTCTCGAAGATGGCGGCGGTTGCTCCTCTTGACGAAAGCTATTTTAAGACCACCGTTTGGCACCATGCAAGAAGCCGTCTGCCTTGGCTTTTATTCCTCATGCTTTCCGCGACACTCACAGGCTTCGTTATATCAAGATACGAAACGGCTTTCGAGAAACTTGCAATTTTAATTGCCTTCATGCCTATGATTATGGGTACAGCCGGGAACAGCGGCTCTCAAAGCTCAACCCTCATTATCCGCGGCATGGCGGTTGATGAAATTCATCTTCGTGATTTTTTCAAGGTTTTATGGAAAGAGTTTCGAGTTGCCCTCATATGCGGAGCTGTCCTTGCCGTTGTCAACGGTTTGCGAATATATTATTTTGAGCAAGCGGGACTTCTTGTGAGCCTCACCGTCGGGCTTTCGATAGTCGGCGTTGTTATCCTCGCAAAGATTGTCGGTTCCATGCTCCCGATGTTTGCAAAGAAGGTTCACCTTGACCCTGCAATAATGGCGACACCGATGATCTCAACGATACTTGACACCTGTTCATTATTACTCTATTTCACGCTTGCGACAGCGATACTGCACGTTTAATTTCGGAGGTTTTTCATGAAGGAATTTACCCACCTTATCGACCTTGACGACTTCGACCTTGATTTTATCGAAAGGCTTATCACTCTGGGTGCTGATATCGCCGTGAACACAAAAAGATATTCATCGGCGTGTTTCGGCAAAGTCCTTGCCACCCTTTTTTACGAGCCTTCAACTCGAACTCAAATGTCGTTTCAAACGGCTATGTTAAGGCTTGGCGGAACGCTCATAGGCTTTGATAACCCCGAAACATCCTCCGTTGCAAAGGGAGAAAACCTAAAAGACACAACTAAAATTGTGTCTTCTTATGCCGATATAATGGTTATGCGAAACCCTGTTGAGGGCTCTGCAAAGGCGGCGGCGATTTCTTCCGACTGCCCGATAATAAATGCTGGCGACGGCGGGCATCTTCACCCGACCCAAACCCTCACCGACCTGCTGACAATCCGCATGGAAAAGGGGCATTGCGATAATCTGACAATAGGCATATGCGGCGACCTCAAATTCGGGCGGACAACCCATTCGCTCTGCAAAACCCTTTCAAAATATAAAGGAAATAAGTTTATCTTCATCTCCGCACCCGAGCTGATGATGCCCGATTACATCAAGGATATTATAAAAGCGAACGGCGGTACATACACCGAAAAATATTCCCTTGAAGAGGCTGTCCCTGAGCTTGATATGCTTTATATGACCCGTATTCAGCGTGAAAGATTTACCGACGCGAATCAGCAGCTTGCCGCGAATTTCAATCTCACTTGCGATATAATGAAGCTCGCGAAGCCCGACCTTATCGTTATGCACCCGCTGCCCAGAGTTGATGAAATTGAGCTTAAAGTTGACGACGACCCGAGAGCGAAATATTTCATTCAGGCAAAGTACGGTGTCTATGTTCGTATGGCGTTAATCCTTGAAGTTCTCAAAAATGATCACCCCGTAAAGCTTTTGACCAAAGGCTTCGGGAGCTATGACTGTACCAATCCCAAATGCGTTACACAGAGAGAAAAATATCTCCCCCACAGCTTTCACCGTAAGGGAGACGTTCTCGTATGTGATTTCTGTGAAGCCGTTACTCTACCGTAAACTCTTTAATCTTCTCTAAGAATTTAGAGCAGTCGGCGTCAGTGTTGATGGACATTTCAACAGGTTTTGTGAGGTCCATCGAGAAAAGCCCCATGATGGATTTTGCATCGACAATATATCTTCCGGAAATGACATCCACTTCATAGGGGCAGTCGAGGGTTGCGTTCACGAACTGCTTAACGTCTTCTATGGACGAAAGTTTAATTTTTCTTGTTTGCATAGTCTTTACCTCCGATTAATTCTGTAGTATTATGTTATTGTATCACAAAAATATGTTTTTGTCAAGAGCAAAATCTAAATTATTTTAAATTTATGTTAAATTCTGTTTATTTTATTACCTTTGGCTGTAAAGTCAACCTGACCGAAACCGAAAAAATGCGGCTTGCTTTGCTTTCCAAAGGCTTTGCAATCTCCGAATCGGAAGAAAAGGCAGATATTTTCGTAATAAACTCCTGTACAGTCACCGACACCGCCGACAAAAAGCTTAAAAAAACGATTTCAAGGCTTAGAAAAGCATATCCGGAAGCGAAAATCGCCGTGATGGGCTGCTATACAGAGCTTAAAAGCCTCGAAAATGTCGATATCATGGTGGGAACTGCCGACAGGGACACCCTCCCTGACAAGCTTTCAAAGCTTTCGCCTGTCAAAGAATCAAACGAAGACTATAAAATTTACCCCGACAACACAAGGGCTTTCCTCAAGATACAGGACGGCTGTTCCTGCAACTGCTCATACTGCATTATTCCCAAGGCTCGCGGAGGCTTTTGTTCTAAGCCTTTGGAGGTGATCGGAGCGGAAGCAAAAGCTTTTGCGGAGGCGGGCTTTCGCGAAATTGTCCTCACAGGTATTAATATCGGCTTTTACGGCGTTGAACGGGGACAAACCCTATTCGATGCAGTCTTAACGGTATCGGAAAACGCTCCGAACGCAAGGTTAAGGCTCGGCTCCCTTGAACCGGAACGCATGACAGACAGCGAGATTGAGAAACTTGGGGGAATAAAAAACCTCTGCCCCCATTTTCATCTGTCGCTTCAATCCGCCTGTGACAGGACTTTGAAAGCAATGAACAGGCGGTATACTATATCGGAATATATGACCGTTGCTTCAAAGCTTCGTGAAAAATTTTCAAATACTGCGATAACCACCGACATTATTGTCGGCTTTCCGGGGGAGACGGGCGAAGACTTCGCGGAAAGCATGGAGAAGATAAAAAAGATAGGTTTCTCCGATATCCACATCTTCCCCTATTCAAGGCGAGAGGGCACGCGGGCAGATTTAATGGATAATCAAATTCCCGAAAACATCAAGCACGAAAGAGCGAAAAAACTTTCCGAAGTTGTCGAAGATATGAAAAAAGATTTTGCAGAGACAATGAGAGGCAGGAGCCTCAAAGTGCTTTTTGAAAATGAAAAAACACCGGGCGTTCATGTCGGTTTCACCGAAAACTATCTGCCGTTTACTGTCGAAAATAACGACCTCAAATCTTGGCGAAATCAGATTAAAGAAGTTCGCTATATCCCTTGACAGCGGCGGTTATAGGTGGTATAATTAAAATAAATAATGTAAAGGGTAAGATTATGAAAAGTGATATAGAGATTGCACAGGAAACGAAGATGAAAAGAATCGGCGAGATTGCCGCTTCAATCGGGCTTAGTGAAGATGACTACGAACCGTATGGGCATTATAAAGCAAAGCTCTCCGAAGAATTATATGTTAAAACTGCGGACAGACCCGACGGCAAGCTTATTTTAGTCACAGCCGTGAACCCCACCCCTGCGGGCGAGGGCAAGACGACCATTTCTGTCGGGCTTTCCCAAGCTATGAATAAAATCGGAAAAAAGACAATGCTTGCCCTGCGTGAGCCTTCGCTCGGTCCCGTTTTCGGGATTAAGGGCGGTGCGGCGGGCGGCGGCTATGCTCAAGTCGTTCCGATGGAGGATATAAACCTTCATTTCACCGGCGATATGCACGCTCTGACCTCTGCAAATAACCTGCTTTGTGCCCTCCTTGATAACCACATTCAACAGGGGAATGTCCTTAAAATCGACACAAGGCGGATTATGATTGATCGCTGCCTTGATATGAACGACAGGGCTCTGCGAAACGTTGTTGTGGGGCTTGGCGGTAAGCCGGACGGCGTGCCGAGGGAAGATCATTTCCGAATTACAGTTGCGGCAGAAGTTATGGCTATTTTATGTCTGGCTTCCGACCTATCCGACCTCAAAAAACGCTTGGGCAATATCTTAGCGGCTTACGATACTGACGGCAACCCCGTCTATGCAAGAGATCTTAAGGCAGACGGTGCTATGACAGCACTGCTTCGTGATGCCCTCAAGCCCAATCTGGTGCAGACCTTGGAGAACACCCCCTGCATTATCCACGGCGGTCCCTTTGCAAATATCGCACACGGCTGCAACTCTGTGAGAGCAACAAAACTTGCACTCAAGCTCGGCGACTACACAGTCACAGAGGCGGGCTTCGGCTCGGACTTGGGAGCTGAAAAGTTTTTTGATATCAAATGCAGATTTGCGGGGCTTCGCCCCTCCTGCACAGTCTTAGTTGCGACAATAAGGGCGTTAAAATATAACGGCGGTGTTCCCAAAACAGAGCTAACAAAAGAAAATCTTGCGGCTCTCAAAGCCGGTCTCCCGAATCTGAAAACGCATATTGAAAACATGAAAAAATACGGCGTGCCTGTTGTGGTTGCGATAAACCGTTTTTATGCCGACACAGAGGCGGAAATCGCGGCTGTGAAAGAGTTTGCGGAGAGCATGAATGTGCCTTGCGAAATCGCGGAAGTTTTTGCAAAGGGCGGCGACGGCGGTATAAGTCTTGCCGAAACTGTTGTGAAAACAATCGATGAAAACGAATCGAATTTCAAGCCTTTATATGATGAAAAACTTTCGATAAAGGAAAAAATCGAGGCGATAGCGAAAGAAATATATCGTGCCGACGGGGTTATAATAACACCGAAAGCGGCAAAAGCCATTGATGAAATCACGAAACTCGGCTACGGCGAAACCCCCGTTTGTATCGCTAAAACCCAGTATTCGCTTTCTGACGACCCTTCAAAGCTTTGTGCACCCACAGGCTTTGAAATAACCGTGCGTGACGTGAAGCTTTCGGCAGGGGCAGGATTTGTCGTTGCCCTCACCGGCGATATCATGGTTATGCCCGGTCTCCCCAAAGCTCCTGCGGCAAACATAATCGACTGCGACAACGCCGGCAAAATATCAGGTCTTTTCTAAATTATTATATATCGGAGGAATTATCATGAACGAGGTTATCAACTGTCTTATCAACAGAAGGAGTGTCAGAGAGTTCACCGACGAGAAGATAAGTTACGATGATTTGATGCAGATTATGGAAGCGGCAATCTTTGCACCTTCGGGTATGAACCTTCAAACATGGCATTTTTCCGCGATCACAAACGAAGCTTTAATCCAGTCCCTCGCGGCGGCAATCGGCAGGGAGTTAAGACGCGATAACTATGATTTTTATCGTCCCACAGCTTTAATAATCCCGTCAAACGACCCGAATAATCCCTTAGGGCGTGACGATAACGCCTGTGCAATTGAAAATATCATGGTTGCCGCCGCCTCTCTCGGAATCGGGAGTGTTTGGATTAACCAGCTTCAAGGCATAAGCTTCGTTCCCCATATCCGCGAAATCCTTTCCCAGATGGAAGTTCCGCCTGAAAACGAAGTATACGGAATTGTGGCTCTTGGTTATGCCGCACAGAAAGATATCACCGCTCCCGAACGCAAGGGAAGCTATGTAATTTTATGATACAGGAATAAATCTATGGATAAGTTTCGCCGTCAGGCAAAGGAAATCGCCGACAAGCTCACCCTGTCTGAAAAGCTTTTCATGCTGACATCAAATTTCCCGGCTTGCGGCAGGCTTTCTATCGGCGAATTTAACATCGGAACTGAAGTCGCAAGGGGTTATGTTTCGCATGGTGAGGGAGGAAAGCCCACCGATATTTCAACAGTCTTCCCCCAGCCTATAGGTCTTGCTTCGACCTTTGACCGCGAACTTCTGACCGAACTCGGCAAAATCGCGGCAGAGGAGCTTCGATACTATTGGCAGGGTTCGGCAGAACGCAAAACGAGGCTTATGCTCTTCGGTCCGACCGTTGACCTTCTCCGTGATCCCCGTTGGGGCAGAAACGAAGAAGCCTATGGCGAAGACCCCTACCTTTCGGGCGAACAGGCTCTCTCTTACTGCAAAGGCTTAGTCGGCGACGGCGAATATATGAAAACCGCACCGGGGCTCAAGCATTTTTGTGCCAATAACAACGAGGAAACAAGGGCTTCCGACAACGCCGATATCACAATGAAGCTTCTCCATGAATATTACTACGCGCCGTTTAGAAAAATCATCAAGGCAGGCAAAGCCGCAGGGCTGATGGCTGCATATAACGAACTCGGCGGCGTTCCCGCCGTCATGAACCCGCACCTTAAAGCGATAGTCAAGGGTGAATGGGGAGCTGATTATGTCGTTTCCGACGGCGGCGACTTTTCGCAAAATTATCTTAATCACAAGCAGTTTTCCTCCCACGCCGAGGCTTTCGCTTATACCGTCAAAAACGGAACAGATGCTTGTCTTGACAATGCAGATATGGTTGCAAACGCCGCTCGCGAAGCTCTCAGACAAGGCTTAATCACCGAAGCTGATATCGACTTAGCAGTAGAAAATACTTTGACTGTCCGTGCGAAACTCGGAGAATTTGACCCCGACTGTGAATATAACAAAGCAGAGTTTAAGGTAGATACAAAAGAGTTTCAAGCGACAAACAAACGTGCCGCATATGAACAGGTCTGTCTGCTTGCAAATGACGGTATGCTTCCGCTGTCAAAAGATAAGAAAATCGCTCTTATCGGTCCTATCGCAGACGAAAACTATAACGACTGGTACACGGGCACTGCTTCTTACTATGTTTCGATTAAAGACGGCATGGAAAAAGTCTTCGGCGAAGTTGCCTTTGACAACGGTTATGACCATGTGAAAATCAAATCGGGCGAAACGCTCATTGACGGTATATATGAGCACCACGACTGGGGTGAAGATAAAATCCACGCCGTTATGACGTTTAAGGATATCGACAGCGGTTTATATCTTTCCGAAGATGAAGACGGCGTTTATAACCCGACCGCAGTGAAGGTTTATGACTGGTTTACGAAACAGTGGTTCAAGCCGTCATATGACAAAAACACCGACAGCTTCACATTCAAGAATGTTTTCGATAAACCGATCGGAATTACTGACGGTAAAATCACGGCGGGGATTTCACGTGATCGCTTCACGCTTCAAACTGTTTCGACCGGTGCAAAAAGGGCTTCGGATATCGCTTCTAAGGCAGATGTCGCGGTTGTTGTTGTGGGAAACCAGCCTATGCTTCTTGCTCGTGAATGTTACGACCGAAAAACTTTAAGACTTCCCGAAAAACAGAAAAAACTTATTCTCGAAACGGTGAAAGCCAATCCCAATACAATCCTTGTTATCTGCTCAAGCTACCCCTATATTTTAGAGGGGATTGAAAAGCTTGTGAGGGGGATAATCTATACCACCCATGCCGGAGCGGAGCTCGGGAATGCTGTCGCCGATGTCATTGCAGGAAACTATAACCCTGCCGCACGCTGCCCCCAAACATGGTACAGATACGATGACGACCTTCCGGGGGTAAAGGATTATCGTATAGATAAAAACGAAACTACATATCGGTATTTCAAGGGCGATCCGCTCTTTGCTTTCGGGCACGGACTTTCATATTCAAACTTTACTTATGAAAATTTTGTTGCAGACGGCACGACCTTCAAAATTGATATAAAAAACATCTCCGATCGTAGCGGAGATGAAGTTGTTCAGCTTTATGCTATAGGAGACTGCAAACGTCTTTGCGGATATGAAAGAGTGAACATAAAAGCCGGAGAGACAAAGACTGTTACAATCAAGGTTGACCCTTCCGATCTCTATGAATATAATCCCGAGACAGAAAAGTTAGCCCTGACCCCGGGCTTATATACCTTTGCAATAGGGAAAAGCTCGAAGGATTTATGCTGTCAAAAGCAGATAGAGCTGACAGGCGAAGCTGTCAGCCGCGACCTCACACGGCGTACCCTTGCCAAAAACTATGACGAGAGCAAAAACACAAAGCTTGCTTTCGACTATAAAAAGAACGACTGGTATGTTTCTGTCGAGGGCGGGCAGGGATGCATAGACTTTGCAAACACCGACCTTGTCGGGATAACGGCGGTTGAGATTACAGCTTCTGCTCCCAATGCGGCGGTGTCAGCAAGCGTTCAGCTTAAGCTCGAAGACAAATATGAAAACTGCGGCGAATGTGAAGTCAAGCCATCCGTTTCTCACACAGACTTTGCCGTTTATAATATCCCTGTAGCAGTACCCGAAAATGCAGACCTCACAAGCCTTCGCATTAACCTCGGCGGAATGATGAATATCTACTCAATACAAGTAATCACCAAACTATAAAGTCTTTGGAAAGGGGTTTGGGGAAGAACCTTTCTTCAGAAAGGTTTTCCCCAACGCGTCCTATGATTTCTGAATCGAACTTAAACAGGTACCGTCTGTTCTGTGCGGTTGCCGAAGCGGGGAGCATCTCGGCGGCGGCGGAGCGTAATTTCATAAGCCAACCGGCGATATCAAAGGCGATATCGAAGATGGAAGATTCACTTTCAACTGCGCTTTTCTTTCGTAACCACAACGGCGTTTCGCTCACGCCGGAAGGACAGACTTTATATGAAGAACTTCGCAACGCTTTTGATATTATAAAAAACGGAGAGGAACGTCTTCGCGTCATCAACGAAAAGGGGATAGGGCACCTCAGGCTCGGTGCTTCGGGGGTGCTTGCGAAAAATGTCCTCATGCCCTATCTCAAAAGGTTTGTTTCGGAAAACCCCCATGTCAATATCACAATTGAGTGCAAAAGCTCGTCGCAGATAGCACGAATTTTGTCGGACGGCGGCATTGACATTGCCTTGATGGTGAAACCTATCACCGTTTCGGATATCGACTGCAAGGTTATCGGGCAGATTCACGATGCATTTGTCTGCACACGCGAATATCGCGACAACCTCAACAGAGGCAATCAAAACAGTCAGCTTAAATTCTGGAACGATGCCAATATCATGCTGATGGACACCTCAAACGCTTCGCGAATCCACATTGAAAAATACTTCAAGGACGAGGGGATCACCCCGCAGAAAATCCTTGAAGTAACGACGATGGATATGCTCATTGAGTTTGCAAAAATCGGTATCGGCGTTGCCTGTGTGATTGAAGAGTTTGTGGAAAAAGAACTTGAAAGCGGTGAGCTTATAAAGATACCGCTTTCAAAACCGGTGCCCGGGCGTGATATTATGTTTGCTACCGCAAAATACGCCAAAATCACAAATTCAATGCAAAAATTTATTAATATGTATTCAAAATAAATGTAGGGGCGATGTTTCATCGCCCGCATTTTTTATAATTTGATTATATTATAAAATCCATCTAAATATAAATAGTTCTGATTAAACGGGTACATCAAAGACCAGTACCCTATGCCGTAGATGCGTTTTAGTTCGGCAAGTGAAAACTTTTCGCGAACGCTTCGCACATCTTCAAACCACACAACGTGTGATTCTCGGGCGGCATTATTATAATAATAAAAAGGCGAGCGGGAGTCGGTGTCGAAGATTATATCGGTGCCGACCTGCCCTGCCCTCTCTGCGGCGGTTACGTTTGAAAGCGTTTCCGCCATTGTTTCGTTTTGGACAAAGGGAAGCTTCCAGTCATAACCGTAGTTAGGAATACCGAGGATTATTTTTGATGCGGGAATTTCGGTGAGGGCATATTCAAGGACGCTTCGCACCTGCGGGAGCGGAGCAACAGCCATCGGCGGACCGTATTTATATCCCCATTCGTATGTCATGAGGAAAACCGTGTCGGCATACTCCCCGATTGCCCTGTAGTCGTGTGCTTCGTATAATACCCCGGGCTGGTCTGCATATAATTTCGGTGCCACCGCGACATTAAGAATAAGCCCCCTTGCATGGCAAGCATCGGCGGCACGGCGAACAAAGCGGATAAACCCCTCTTTGCTGCCCGGCGGAACATATTCCATGTCTATATCAAGACCGTCCGCACCCTTTTCGATGATTATATTCACCATGCGGTCAATCACCCTGTCGGTGAAAGCGGGTTCTGACAATAAAAATTCGGTGTAAGGGTTGTCAAACATACCTGAATCGGTGATGGTTGTGAGCGAGAGGAGCACCAAAACGCCGCGAAGGTGTGCCTGTTCGATTATATATGCGTCCTCAACCTGTGTTATATTCCCCGAGCCGTCAAACCCATAGCCGAAAACCGCGATATAGGTCAAATAAGGCAGGGCGGTGAGGAGCACATTTTTATCAATATAATTATATGTATAGCCATAAACGGCAAGAGAATAGGATTTCGTCTCACCGTATGAAAGAGCAATTGTCTCCCCGGGGATGGGCGCCCTCGTCGCAAGTGCGGGGTTCATCTGCAAAAGGGTTGTCACTTCAATTCCGTTTCGAGCCGCAATCGCGTATATATCGTCCCCGAACCGCACCGTGTCAGCGGCAGTCGGTTTTGCAATAAGCAGTGCCTGCCCGATTGAAATTGCGGACGGATCGGAAAGGTTATTGTCAGACATGATTTTTTCAATCGGGATATTATAAAGTCTTGACAGCTCCGATAATGTGTCACCCGATTCTACAACATGAATCTGCATATTTCACCATAATCCTTCTAATTATTATAATAAAATATATGCAAATTATATAAAAAAAATTCAATTTTTCACTTGACTTTCTTAATAAATTGTAGTATTATAAATATGGAACATATTAATCCACTATTTGGGAGGAAAGAATCAATGAAGATCGCAACCTTAAGGCGCATTGCTGTAGCTTTGGTAGTTACACTTGTATGCCTTACCCTCGCATCCTGTACAGGCGGTACTAGCACCGGCGGCAAAACATTGGTTGGTATATCTATGCCGACAAAATCCATTCAGCGTTGGGAAACCGACGGCGAAAACATGAGAAAAGGCTTTGAAGACGCCGGCTATGCAACTATGGTTGAGTTTGCAAATGACGACACAGCACAACAGGTTTCTCAGCTCGAAAACATGATCAACAAGGGCTGTAAGGCTATCGTTGTTGCGGCTGTTGACTCTGTTTCGCTTTCTTCTGTTCTGGAACAGGCAAAGAACAAGGGTATTTTCATCATCAGCTATGACAGACTTCTTACCGATACACCCAACGTTGACTTTTATGTTACATTCAACAATAAAAAAGTCGGTTCAGAAATGGCTTTGTATGTTGAAAAAACACTTGACCTTGCAAATGCGGCAGGTCCCATTAACATGGAGATTTCCTCCGGTCCTCCTTCCGACAATAACGCAGGACTTATCTACGGCGGTATGATGGAAGTTTTACAGCCCTATATCGACAGCGGCGTTGTGGTTATCCCCTCCGGGCAGACAACCGCTGAACAGACTGCAATCGATAACTGGGAGCTTGCAAACAGCCAAACACGTATGGAAAACCTCTTAAACGGCTTCTATACAGATAAGAAAATCAATATCGCTATCTGTGCAAATGACACAACAGGCAGAGGTGCTGCTAACGCTATCATCGCTGCAGGTTACACACCGGGTGCGGCAGATTATCCCATCATCACAGGTCAGGACTGTGAAACCGCTTCCGTTCAGTACATCATCGACGGCAAACAGGGTATGTCTATCTTCAAAGATACAAGAACTCTGGGCGACCAAGCTATAAAGGCTACTATCTCCCTCCTTAACGGCACAGCACCTGATCAAAACGACGTTTCCAACAACAAGGTATTCGACGTTCCGACCTATAACTGTGACCTTATCGCAGTTACAAAGGACAACTACAAGGAAGTTCTTGTTGACGGCGGCTACTACACCCTCGCAGACCTCGGATTATAATTTAATATTGACAAAAGCAGCGGAGGGGGTGCCTTCCTACTGAATGTGGGAAGGCTCTCTCACGCTGCCCGCGTCATATATTTTCTTTGGAGAAGTTATGCCGAAAGTTTTACTTGAAATGAAAAATATCATAAAAGAGTTTTCTGGGGTCAGAGCTCTTGATAACGTTTCTTTGTCGGTTCGTGAGGGCGAAATTCATGCCCTTTGCGGCGAGAACGGAGCAGGAAAATCCACCCTCATGAACGTCCTTTCCGGGGTTATCCCCCACGGGGATTATGAGGGAGAGATACTCTTTGACGGTAACCCCTGTTCATTCAAAAACATCCGCGATTCCGAAAAACAAGGCATCGTCATAATCCATCAGGAACTTGCGATGATCCCCTTCTTTTCCATCGCCGAAAATATGTTTTTGGGGAATGAAAGAGGTACAAAGTTTAATATAGACTGGGACAAGACCAACAAGGATGCGGCGGAAAAGCTCAAAGTTGTCGGACTGCATGAAAGCCCTTACACCCTCGTTAAGGATATCGGCGTGGGCAAACAACAGCTTTGTGAAATTGCAAAAGCACTTTCAAAAGAGGTCAGACTTTTAATACTGGACGAGCCCACCGCTTCGCTTAATGAAAATGATTCAAAAAATCTTTTGGATCTGCTCTTAAAACTCAAAGAAGAGGGCGTAACTTCGATAATCATATCGCACAAGATAAATGAGCTTGCATATGTCGCCGACACGGTTACGGTAATCCGCGACGGGCAGACAATCGAGACCATCGACAAGGATTCACCCGACTTCAACGAAGATCGTATTATAAAGGATATGGTAGGGCGTGAGCTCACAAACCGATATCCCGTTCACGAGGCGAGAACCCCGGGCGAGCCGGTACTCGAACTTGAAAACTGGACTGTTTTTCACCCGCTTTTTGCAGGGCGAAAGGTTGTCGATAACGCATCAATAACCGTTCGCAAAGGCGAGGTTGTCGGCATTGCAGGGCTTATCGGTGCGGGACGGACAGAGCTTGCCATGAGTGCATTCGGCAAAAGCTATGGGGTCCAAATTTCCGGGACACTCAAGATCGGCGGCAAGGTAGAAAATTTGCATAACGTTTCCGAAGCGATAGATGCCGGGCTTGCGTATGTGACAGAGGACAGAAAAGGCAACGGGCTGGTGCTCTCCGAATCCATCGCGATAAACACCACCATGGCGAAGATGAGCAAGGTTTCAAACCACGGCGTTATTGACAAGGACAAAGAGCTTGAAGTTGCGGAAGATTATCGAAAGCTTCTGCGAACCAAGGCAAACAGCGTTTCCGACCCTGTGATATCGCTTTCGGGCGGCAACCAACAAAAGGTGCTGCTGTCAAAATGGATGTTCGCCGATCCCGATATTCTCATTCTTGACGAACCCACAAGAGGTATTGACGTCGGAGCGAAGTATGAAATATATCTGTCGATTAATGAACTTATCAAGGCGGGAAAAAGTGTGCTTGTGATATCCTCAGATATGTCGGAATTACTGGGTGTAACCGATCGGATATATGTCATGAACGAAGGACGTATTGTCGGGGAGCTTTCACAGAAGGAAGCGACGCAAGAAAAGATAATGGCGATGATTATAAAATCTGATAGTGAAATGGCGGGATAGATGATGGATGGCGTAAATACAAATAAAGCTCCTAAAAACACGTTAGCAAATATCGGGAACATGGCAAAGAAAAACACCATGCTTATTGTGCTTGCTCTTGTTATTATATTTTTCACCGTCGGCACAGACGGCATAATCCTAAATCCCGGCAACATAACCTCGCTTATCATGCAGACAAGCTATGTTATTGTTCTTGCCGTGGGAATGTTAATGTGTATCCTCACCGGCGGTAATATCGACCTTTCTGTCGGCTCGGTTTTAGCCCTTGTGAGCGTTATCGCCGCGAAACTGCTTGTCGAAGTGAAGATGAATGTATTTCTTGTTATTATCATTGCACTGCTGTTGGGCGGTCTGATCGGTGCTTTCCACGGCTTTTGGATTGCCTATATCCGCATTCCGGCGTTTATTGTCACCCTTGCCGGAATGATGCTGTGGCGAGGGCTTCAGCTTGTTATCTCCGACGCTAAGGCGATTGCAGTAACGTCTGATAAAAACCCGCTTTTCACAAGCATATTCAACAGCTTCATCCCGAATATAAAGGTAACACTTTTCGGAATAACCTTTGATATCGTCTGTATGATTATCAGCATTTTAGCGGCGGCGGCGATTGTTTTCCTCATGACCCGTTCGAGAGCTACCCGCAAATCAAAGGGCTTTGAAGTCGCTTCAAAGGGCATTCATATCTTCAAATGCGTGCTTATTTCCGCGGTTATATTATTCTTCACCTTCCTGCTTTCCGAAGACCGCGGCTTCCCGTTCATGCTCATAATCCTTGCGGTAATTTTGGTGGGTTATTCTTACTTCACATCAAAAACCGTCCCCGGGCGTTATCTTTATGCTGTCGGCTCGAACGAGAAGGCGGCGAAGATGAGCGGCGTTGACACAAATAAGATTTTATTCGGTGCATATACAAACATGGGCGTGCTCTCGGCAGTTGCCGCTTTAATATGCGTTGCAAGATTTGCATCCGCACAGCCTACAGCGGGCGAAGGTTACGAGATGGACGCGATTGCATCCTGCTTTATAGGCGGAGCTTCCGCATATGGCGGAACCGGCACCGTTATAGGAGCTCTCGTCGGGGCACTATTCATGGGTGTGCTCAATAACGGTATGAGCATGATGGGTATCGACACCAACGCACAAAGGGTGGTAAAAGGATTGGTGCTATTAGCGGCGGTATTATTTGATATCTTATCGCAAAAACGAAGGAAAGCTCTCGCATAAGGACAAAACATGAAAATTGATTTGAAATTTGTAAATAACTATTGCGATTTGACGAAATCCGACGTTTATTTAGCGGATGTTGTTGAGACTATAAAGGGTTATGCCGACGAAGATAAAAAGGTTTGGACCGACATTATAGTTCTTTCCGGCGAAACTTGCTCTATTGCTGTGAATATCGGAAAGGATAGTTTAGAGCGGATAACCGAGCTGTATAAAATGAGTTCATATATACCTGATGATATATTAAAAGAATGCGAAACTAACGGCAGGAAACTAAACTATCGGGATCAATGCTATAAAGAAAACAAATTTGCTCACAGGGACTACAAGGTTATCATTATTGATCGGCAATCCACGCCGAGCGGCAAACAGGTTAATTACAGAATCTATTGCGAACAATAAAAACGGCGAGCCGTCGGGGGCACGTCAACTTTTTTCACCCCATCGCATACGAACGTGCCCCCACTCACACTGCATAAAACCGCCTGTAGAAATACAGGCGGTTGCTTTTGCGAAGTAAAAGCTTTTATAATGGTATAATCCTAAGCTCATTAAATTCATCAACCGAAACGGTGATCTTTCTCTGGTCAACTTCGGTGTCGTAGTGCATGGTGTTGATATTAATCCGCGTTTTGGCATAGAGCGTTCCGGAAACGTCAATGCGAAGCACTTGATTATTCTCAAGAATCTCGGTGAGCTCATCCACCCGCTTTTTTGTTACCATCATCTCGCGGTTAATGAGGATCCTCTTTTTCACCGAAGTCCCGAGCCGCTCTTCATGTTCGGGCAAAAGCCGCAGTTCCCTCTTCTTCTTGCCGTTGAGATAGTCAACAAGCATTGCAATTTCAGAGAGTTCGCGTTCAAGAAGTGCAATCTTCTCTTCAAGACGTTCCTTTTCGGACTCTAAAATCGAGTTGTCTCCCAGCGATATTGTTGTGATCGGGTAGTTGGGCGAACCTATGTTATTCTGACAGTTTATAGAGGTAAGAACCGTGTATCTTCCGCCGATAATCCCGCCGTTTTTCGAGCCTTTTGTAACGAGCGTTCCGCCGCAGTAAACCTCACACATCATTAAAGTCGAAGCGGTGATATCACCCTCCGTCCGCATATCGCAATATTCGCAGAAACCCGCTGTAATATTACCGCCCGCCCTGACGGTTGCATGATTTGTAACCTGTTTTAGTATTACATCCCCTGTCGCTTCGATATGAGCGCCGGAGAAAACGCCGCCGTTTATCGTCACATTTCCGCCGGTTGAAACAACCCTGAAACCCTCGCCCACATTGCCCTGAACGCTGATATCGCTGATGAATGAGATATTCCCGGTGTTAAAGTCGATATCCGCCTTAATATTCAGCGACCTGTGCACAACAAAAGAGCTTTTTTCAAATACCAGATGCCCGTCGGAAGCGGCGGAAAGGGTCAACCCGTCAAGGCTTAACACCGTGCCGACACCGACAGCGAATTTCGCCTTCTTCCCCGGAGCGGGATTGATTTCACGTCCGAGCACATCTTTGCCCGGCGTTCCGTCGGTGGGAGGGGTTATTTCGGCGATGGTGGTCCCGGCTGTGATAGAGCGGATCCGCCCTAATTCTCGATAGTCAACATAGCCCATCTCATCTTCGACAGGCAGGTTGTCGGTGTATTTTTCAAACTTATATTCGATGAAGCCGTCCTTGCCGGGGGTAGCAGGGGTATATTCGGCAACGGTGAAAAATCGGTCATAAAGCTTTTGATCGACGATATCATCGATCTTAGTGCTGTGAATACCGTAACAGACGCCTTTGTCGGCAAGGGCGGCTTTAATCATATCTACTGTGACGTGCTTGCCGCCGCCGACAGGTGCAACCATCGCAACCATCGCGGTGGTGCTTTTTTCGCCCAGCTCAACCTTAACATACCCGTCAATGACAGGCAGTTTTTCTTCTGTTTTCTGATTCTGTGTTTCCATTAAAACACCTTTGTAAGTAAATCTTCAAACCAAGGCATTTCGGTTTGATAGGTCGTATCGTCAATGATTATCTTGTATGCATGGAGAAGCTGTGTCTTAACATGAAAATGTTTATTAACGCTGTTTTTGCCGTATTTCCCATCCCCAAGGAGCGGGAACCCGAGATGAGCAAGATGTGCTCTGATCTGATGTGTCCTGCCTGTTATGAGTTCTGCTTCTATAAGAGCCGTTTTTGGTTCGGTGTCATAAGTTTTAATAACCTTAAATCTTGTAACTATCTTTTTTGAGCCGGGAACTTCGCGGTCAAATATCTTAACAAGAGCGTCGCCCTTTATATGATATGCGGTAAACTCACCTTCGGGCGGAATCCCGACAGTAACGCAAAGATAAAATTTTGAAATTTCACGCTTTTTTATCTTCTCGTTCATGCTTCGCAGGGCAGAAGCGGTCTTTGCGGCGATTACAATCCCGGAAGTGTTGCGATCAAGCCTGTTGCAGAGGGCAGGGACAAAACTTTGTTCATTTTCGGGGTCATATTCACCCTTTTTTATGAGGAAGCCTATAAGCCTGCCGATGAGGGTGTCGGTGCTGCCCGCATCATCTTCATGAACCACAAGCCCCGATGGTTTATTTATCAGAATTATATTGTCATCCTCGTAAATAATATCAATATCAAAACGTCTATAATTTACAGCGGATTTTTTTACTAAAAATTCATCTTTTATATAAATTTTTATGTTATCATGTAGTTGTAGCAGTGTGTCGCCGAAGGCTCTCTTCCCGTTTATCTTAATATCCTTTTTGCGGACAGCCTTATATAACATACCGGGGGGGAGCGACGGGAATGCTTTTGTCAAAAACTTGTCAAGCCTTTGCCCGGCGTCATTTTCACCGATAATTAAATCTTTCATGGCTCTTTCATTAAAAACTTTTTTTAGGACTGTGATTTATGAACATAACTGAAAATAATAAAGAAAAACTGCCTGATCTTGTCGATAACTATCATGAGGGGCATCGTGCCCGAATGAGGAAACGCTTTTGGGAGGAGGGTTTCAGGAGCTTTTCTCCCCATGAAGTGGTGGAGTTTATCCTTTTTTTCACCCGCCCGCGTGTCAACACAAATGAGACTGCCCATATGCTTTTGAAGCATTTCGGGAATTTTTCAAAGCTTCTTGATGCCACAAAGGATGAGCTTATGGCGGCAGGGCTTTCAGAATCGTCTGCAATCCTTTTCAAGACTATTCCGGCGTGTTTTCCGTTTTATTTCGGATCCAGAAACGAAGACCTTGTCTATGATAATTCAAAGAAACTCAAGGCACTGTTTGCATATGAGTTTCCGGGAGCAAATGTCGAGCAGTTCAGGCTTGCCTGTTTCACGCCCAGACTTCATCTCAAATCCCGGAAGATATATATCATAAACGAGGGTGAGCCGGATAAAACAGAGGTGAACATCAGAAAGCTTGTTTACACCGTCGTCCGGACCGAAACAAACTCAATCGCCCTTTCACATAACCACCCGAACAGACCGGCAACGCCGTCAACTTCGGATATATCGACAACAAGATACCTTGGGCAGACACTCCGTGCCTTCGGTGTCCATATCCTTGACCATATCATTATAGGTTCGGACGGGGCGCTTTCAATGCGTGAAGAGGGTTGTTTCACACTCTTTGAAACATAGATATATTATAGCATAAAAAGCCTCATTTGTAAATACTTTTTGAATAAATATTTGAATATTTATATTTAAGGAATATAATGGATTATTTCAAACTCCGAAGTGACTATGCTCTTTCGGGCGACCAATCCGAAGCTGTAGACAAGCTTGTCGCAGGACTTGCGGCGGGCGACAGGGAGCAGACCCTTTTGGGTGTCACCGGTTCGGGCAAAACCTTCACCATGGCAAATGTTATCGCCCGTGTCAACCGCCCGACTTTAATTTTGGCACATAATAAGATTTTGGCGGCACAGCTCTGTTCGGAATTTAAGGAGTTTTTTCCCGAAAACGCCGTTGAATATTTCGTGTCATATTACGACTACTACCAACCGGAAGCCTATGTTCCGTCCACCGATTCATATATTGAAAAGGATTCGTCGATAAACGACGAAATCGACAAGCTTCGACATTCCGCGACATCTGCAATAGCGGAACGCAGGGACGTTATAATCGTTGCCTCCGTTTCCTGCATATATACCCTCGGTTCGCCCGACGACTATCGGACGATGATAATATCCATGCGAAAGGGGCAGCTATGCTCGCGTGTTGATCTGCTGTCTCTCCTTGTAGCTTTACAATATGAGCGAAACGATATGAATTTTGTCCGTTCCACATTCCGCGTTCGCGGCGACGTTGTGGAGATTTTCCCCGCAGGTTCAACCGACACAGCCATAAGGGTTGAATTATTTGATGATGAGATTGAGAGAATAACCGAGTTTCGCCCCCTCACAGGCGAACCGCTCGCGGAGCTTTCCCATGCGGCTATATATCCTGCTTCGCACTATGTTGTTGCCAAGGAGCGGCTTGACGGTGCTATAGCCGACATAAAGGTTGAACTTGACGAGCGAGTTAAATATTTTGAAGAAAAAGGGCTGTTAATCGAAGCACAGAGGATAAAGCAACGGACTGAATATGACATTGAAATGCTTGAGGAGATTGGCTTTTGCAAGGGCATTGAAAACTATTCAAGGGTTATTGCAAGAAGAGAGCCGGGGAGCACGCCCTATACCCTCCTTGACCACTTCCCCGAAGACTTCCTGTTTATTGCCGATGAAAGCCATGTGTCGATACCCCAAGTCCGCGGCATGAGTGCCGGGGACAGGGCACGGAAAGAAACGCTGATTCAATATGGCTTCCGCCTCCCCTCTGCTATGGATAACCGACCGCTCACATTCGACGAGTTTTATAATAAAATCGGGCAGATAGTATACGTTTCGGCGACGCCCGGACCGCTTGAAAGAGAACGCTCCGCACAGATTGTCGAGCAGATTATCCGCCCCACAGGGCTTCTTGACCCCGAAATTATCGTCAAACCCGTCGAGGGACAGATTGAAGACCTGATATTCCAGATTAAAGAACGCACCCAAAATGAAGAAAGGGTATTAGTAACAACTCTGACCAAGAAGATGGCAGAGGACCTGTCGGAATACCTTGCCAACGTCGGGATAAAGGTTAAATATCTGCACCACGATATCGATACCATCGAACGCATGGAGATAATCCGCGACCTTCGCTTGGGAGCTTTCGATGTGCTTGTCGGGATCAACCTCTTGCGTGAGGGGCTTGATCTCCCCGAAGTTTCGCTTGTCGCGATACTTGATGCCGATAAGGAAGGGTTTTTGCGGTCTGAAAGTGCTCTCATCCAAACGGTGGGACGTGCGGCGAGGAACGAGCACGGACAGGTTATCATGTATGCCGACACCGTCACAAGGTCAATGTATGCCTGCATTTCCGAGACGGAACGCCGCCGTTCCATACAGATGAAATGGAACGAAAAGCACGGCATCACCCCGACGACAATCATAAAAGACGTCCGAGACGTCCTTGAAATATCCACCAGAGCCGAGACCGATTCCGAGGTTAAAGCGGCGAAAAAGCAATACACGGCGATTGAGAAAATGCGGCTTATCGAGAGCCTGACCGAGCAGATGAAGGATGCGGCGAAGATTTTGGAGTTTGAACACGCCGCCTACCTTCGCGATAAAATTAATGAATTAAAGGGGATTAAAAAGGGTGGAAAATAATAATAACAATTTAACGCTGTTGGGAAATAAAAACACAGAGTACCCGACCGATTACGCACCGGAGCTCTTGGAGACATTCAATAACAAATTCCCCGACAGGGACTACTTCGTGGAGTTTAACTGCCCCGAGTTCACCTGCCTCTGTCCCATCACAGGACAGCCGGACTTTGCTAAAATCACGATAAAATATATCCCCGAGCAAAAGATGGTAGAGAGCAAATCGCTCAAGCTGTATCTATTCTCATTCAGGGGCCACGGCGGCTTTCACGAAGATTCGGTGAATATAATACTCCGCGATCTAATAAACCTGATGGAACCCAAATATATCGAAGTCTTAGGCGAGTTCACCCCCCGCGGCGGCATTGCCATTCATCCCTTTGTGAATCACGGGAAGAGCGAAAAATGGAAAGAGTTCGCGGAGAAGAGGTTGGAGAAGTATTAAATATGAAATCAAAATACAACATGACATTGGAACAAAATATCTTTGTAGCGAAGCGAAATATCGTTGACTATATATATAAAAGTGCACAGCTCGAAGGTTTGGGTGTTACCTACCCGGACACAGAAGCTATATTTAACGGTGTGTCAGCTCCGGGTGTAAAAGTAACCGACATCATAGCCGTAAATAATCTAAAACACGCATGGCAGTTCCTTCTTGATACCTTAGAGTCTCCGCTTGATTACGCCTATTTGTGTAAGCTTAATCAGCTTGTAGGCGGTGATAATCTTGTTTATAATGCCGGCTATATCCGCACATTATCGGTATCTATCGGCGGAACGAGTTGGAAGCCGGAAATCCCCGTAGAGGACGATATAAAAGCCCGCCTTATTGAATTACAGCGTGTTGAAAATGCCACAGATCGGGCTATAGAAATAATGCTATATGTTATGCGGGGGCAGTTTTTCCTTGACGGCAACAAGCGGACGGCTATGCTTGCCGCCAACAAAGAAATGATTGCAAACGGACAAGGGATAATTTCTATCCCAGTTGAACTTATTCCGCAGTTTACACCGCTTCTTGTAAAGTATTACGAAACAGGTGAGCCGGACACTATAAAAGCATTTGTATATGATAACTGTATAGATGGGATGAATATTTAACAGAAGCCCTCCGTCATAATCGCGGAAGGCTTTTGCTCTATTCTGTCAGCCGAAATTCCGAAATATAAGCCGTTATTGCCGATTCGGGGAGTTTTATCTCCTCGGGGGTGTTTGTTTCGGGGTTGAAGATAATCTCATAGTTTGAAACAGGGATAGAGCCCGAAAGCACATACTTTCCGTCAACAATTTTGCCGTCCGGCTCGAGGGCGGCGATTGCGTTGTCAAGGGTTCTGAAAACCTGTAAAAACAGGGCGGAGTCAGCGACAGCGTCAACCTGCTGGGTTACGGTAAAACCATCTTTGGCAGTTGAAATGTTCTGCCCGTCATAGCTGATTGTCAGCCCTGCGATGTTTAACGGCTCGACAACCTCCATCTCCCAAAGCCCCATGCCAAGCCTCTTTACATTCACGACAAAGTCGGCTTTTTCGGTGTCGATCTCCATATGTGCGGAAAACGGTGTGTCGGCAATCTGTGCTCCCGATCCGGGAAGCTTGTCACATGAGAAAAGGCTTAAAGAAACTACTGTAAGGATTATTACTGCAACTGCTTTTGATAATATTTTCTTGATGATGATTAACACCCCTTGATAACCTCGGGGATAGAATTGATTACATCTGAAACGCTCATGCAGTGGACGGTCTTTTTATCTGCGGCAATATCCGCCGCCGCACCGTGAAGCCCGACAGCGTCTATGGCAAGCCTTAACGAATCAGCAGTTTCTGCATGGGCAGAAAAGACAGTCATACGATTCGCCGCGAGCCCCGCGATTATGCCTGTCAGGCAGTCGCCCGAGCCGCCTCTTGAAAGCCCCGGATTTCCCGCATAAAGAAGCTTCGCACCGCCGTTTTTATCGCTGATGACATTCGGAACGCCCTTTGCGATAACGGTGACAGCGTGTTCAAAGGCGAATGAGCGAGCATATTGCAGCCTGTTTTTATCCGCTTCGGCAATCGTCGTGTTATAAAGAGCCGCAAGTTCGCCTGCATGAGGCGTGATGATAATCTCCCCGATAGATTTGCTTAGTAATTCTATGATAGGGAGCAGGGCTTTTATGCCGTCGGCATCGAAGATTTTAACCGCGGTTTTTCCCTTTATTATCATCTCTGCGATATCGGAGGCGGCAGGGGATTCACCTATACCGCAGCCGAAAGCAACAACGTCGTATTTTTCAATTACAGAAGAAAGCTCTTTCACCGCCGATATACCTATAGTACCGTTTTTGTCGGCAGGGAGCGGCATATACATGAGCTCGGGAATAGCGGAAGCAAGCCTGTCACAAACTTCTTTTGTCGAAGCGAGGGTAACGAGCCCCGCACCGCTTCTTATAGCCGCTGCGGCAGCAAAATGAGCGGCACCGCTGTAGCGTGACGACCCCGCGATAATGAGCACTCGCCCGAAATCGCCCTTGTGAGAATCGGGCTTTCGGTCAGTGAATATGTTTTCGGCACTCCATTTTAGCGTTTCTATGCCGGCGTTTGTTTCGGGGAGGGCGGATTCGGGGATGCCTATGTCAAGTGTTTTAATCTCGCCCGCAAATCCTGACAGCGGCGGCTGTGAAACTCCGATTTTGTCGAAGCCGAGTGATAATGTGTAGCTGTAGTTAATTCCGATATCATATTCACCCGAAAAGGCATCAGCCAAAGACGGAATATCGACCGCGATCTTCACTGCGGAGGATTTTTTCACAAAATCAAGGAGCATTTGTATATGAGGGGGCGCGGGCTTTTTTGCATCATACCCTGTCCCGAAGATACAGTCAATTATAAGCGGAGAGCCGGCAATAATCTGATAAATCTCGGAAAGGGCTATATTACCGGCAAGCAGGTGGATTTCGGGGGTGCTTTTCACCTTTTCATACCAACCGACGGCAAGCTCTGTTTTCGGATTGCCGTCGGTCATCAGAACATGAACAGGCAGCCCCGTTTCGGCGAGGCAGTGTGCCGCCGCAAGCCCGTCACCGCCGTTGTTTCCCGAACCGACAAGGATACAGATTCCATCCGACAGATCAAGATTGGGATAGATTTCCTGCATTATAAAAAGGCATACCGCACCGCCTGCGTTCTCCATCAAAGCGGCTTTTGATACACCCTGTTCTTCTGAGAGGTTTTCGATATCTAACATCTGTTTCGGAGTAACGAACATAGCACACCTCTGCTCTTTTTGTAAAAAAAGCGCACATGGCGTTGACGGACGCAGGCGCCCTCTCTCCTGCCATCGCTTAAAAGCTTTTTTATACTCTTCGCAAAAAAGCGTACTTTCGCACGCTTAAAAATTTATAGGTTAAGTTTCTACTTAGAAGATTCGCATTTCTGGTTTGCAACGGTGCAGGATGTTTTGCAGGCAGACTGGCAGGAAGACTGGCATTTGCCGCAGCCGCCGGTTTTAACGGTAGATTTAATCGATTTTGTTGTGATGGTCCTGATGTGCTTCAAGAGTTTCACCTCGCGATTAGATATTATATATGTGTATTAATTATTAGTATTATGCTATTATAAACTTATTATATGTATAAATCTTGTGTTAATTGTGATGAAAATGTTAAAAGTGAAAATTTAAGTTTTTATAGACTTTTTGCAAAAAATGTGGTATAATTATTACATAATCTGTCGGAGGGAATAGTCTTGAAGAAAATAGCGGCTGTTTTAGTATTTATAATAGTATTAGCCTTGGGCGGCTGTGATAATTCACATTACACCGAATACGGCGGGGAGATCACGTCTATAACGGGCTCTGATATTGATGCCGTGGTGTCGGCTCGAAATGAAGAGGAAGAGAAGAAGAGGCTTGAAAAGCTTGAAGCACTTGCCTCGGAAGACGCTTTAACGGCGACCTCTGCTGTTATTATGGACAGAACAGGCAGCGAGGTTGAAGTTCCCGAAGATATAAAAAGGATTGTTTCGACAACCCCGGCAATAACGGAGATTCTTGCGGGGCTTGGGCTTTCAGATAGAATTGTCGCGGCGGATATGTTCTCGGGTAATGTCCCGGGTGTCGATAAAAGCGTTTGCACCCTTGATATGATGCACATTGACACCCAAGAGATCGCCGACCTTTCGCCCGATGTTGTGATAATCGGCGAAATTTCGGGCTATGATACGGTGAGGGCATTGCAGTCAATGGGGGTTTACACGGCGTACATCCCGACAGCAAAAAGTATTGAAGCGATAAAGATGGATATTGAGTTCATCGCGGCTCTCACAGGGACTTTCGAGGAAGGTGCGGAGCTTATTTCCGAAATGAACACCGATATTTTATATGTCCGCGAGCTTACAGCGGGTTTCGAGCCGAAAACGGTTTATTTTGAAATTTCCGAACTGCCCGATATCTGCACGGTCGGGAACAACACCTTTTTGGCGGACGCACTTCGTATTGCCGGGGCAGAGACGGTTTTTTCCGACATGGACGGCTATGTTCATGTGACAACGGATGAAATCCTTGCACGTGCTTTTGATATCGAGATGGTTTTCACCACCGTTTCATATGAAGGCTATGACCCGCTTGAAATCGGCGGCAGAGAAGGCTTTGAAGATATTAAAGCCTTGCAGGACGGATACCTTTATCCCCTTGACACCGATGCCTTTTCACGCCCGTCACAAAATATCACAAAAGCGATTCGCTCCCTTGCTTTGATGATCCATCCTGTGGTTATTGTGACGGAATAGTAAATTTTTTGTTAACACTGTTGACATTCGTTTCTGTTTACTGTATAATTATTAGGCTACACTATGAATATAATAGTAAAATATACCCATTTGACACTATCGGGAATTTTCGGAGGAATATAAATGAAAAGAACATACCAGCCTAAAAAACTTCACCGCCAGAAAGTACACGGCTTTCGTGCAAGAATGTCCGACAAGAGCGGCAGAAACGTACTTGCCCGCAGACGTGCAAAGGGCAGAAAAGTTTTAAGCTATTAAAATTTAATGGACACCATCAAGGACAACAACCACTTTCTTCGTGCCTATAAAAAAGGGCGGTATCTGCACAGCGGTTTTTTAACCGTTCATATCGCCGCAAACGAGCTCCATCAAAAGCGATACGGAATCACAGTCTCAAAAAAGCTCGGCAACGCCGTTGTCCGCAACCGCTGCAAAAGGATTATCAGAGCGGCACTCCGCGAGATTGAAAGTTCTTTGCCGGAAAGCTTTGACTACGTTTTCATCGCAAGGGACAAGCTTGTCACCATGAAATCAACAGAGCTGATGCCGTTTTTTACGGGAAAGCTGTTGCCGTTTATTAATCGGGGTATTAAATGAAGAGATTTTTGCTCTTTTGCATAAAGTTTTATTCAAAACACCTATCACCCCTATTCGGCAGACGCTGCAAATACTACCCGACCTGCTCGGCATACGCTTTCACCGCGATCGGCAAACACGGAGCTTTCAAAGGAATGATTTTAGCCGTTTGGCGGCTTCTTCGCTGTAACCCGTGGAGCATGGGCGGAATTGACTTTGTTCCCGACACATTTAGGCTTTATTTTGTTAAAAATATGGGAATAACGAATTGACATCAAAGTTTATCGGATATCTTAAATTAATCGGAGTTTTGACTTGAATTTTATTTCTGAAATCATAGGCTACCCTTTGGGCTTTGTTATGTGGGCTCTTTATCAAATCACCCACAACTACGCCTTGGCAATACTCCTTTTTACCATTGTAACAAAAGTAATACTGCTGCCGCTTGCTTTCAAACAGCAAAAATCAACGGCGGCTATGACTGCTTTTACCCCGAAACTTGAGGAACTCAAGAAAAAATACGCCAACAACCAGCAAAAACTCAATGAAGAACAGATGAAGCTTTATTCCGAAGAGGGAATAAATCCGATGTCATCCTGTCTTCCCATGTTAATTCAGTTCCCGCTTCTCTTCGGTATCTTTGATGTCGTTTATCGTCCGCTCACACACATTATTCGTGCCTCAAAAGATATCATAGCACAGGCAACCGAAATAACCGCGACCATCTACGGGACAAACCAGTCTTTCACCGTTCGTCCCGAAATATATATCGTTCGTGCCGTAAAGGACCAACCCGACCTGTTCTCTAATCTCCCTATCGAGTTTGTGGAGAAGGTGCAGGACTTTAACAATATGCTGTTCGGGTTTATCGATCTGGGCACTATCCCAAGCTTTACACCCGAGGTGTGGAATGCCGCTTCGATCGGACTTATTATGATTCCGTTCGCCTCCGGTATAGCACAGCTCGCCTCTTCTGTTTATATGTATGTCCGCCAGAAAAAGATGCAGGCAGCAAGCGGAGCGGCAAAAGACACCGGAGAGGGTATACAAAAGAGCATGATGAACTCAATGAATATCATGCTGTTTGTTATGCCTGTTTTTTCTGTTTATATCGCAATCGGTTACCCCGCCGCAATCGGTTTCTACTGGACCTGTTCGGCTTTACTCGGCTTTGCACAGTCGATACTCCTAAACAAAATATATACCCCTGAGTATGTTGCAGGGCTTGTTGAAAAGGACAAGCTTAAAAAGAAGGATAAATCCAAAAAGCGAAGCTCCATGATGGAACGCTATCAGCAGATGTTAGCGGAGCAGAACGGAACCGCTCCTAATCCAGATCAAAAACAGATTACCGTTTCCGGCAAGCTCAAAGATGATCCCAAAGATGATGAAGATGAACCGAAGACCGAAGCGGAGAAGATATCAAAATCCAAACAACGCGAAATTGAAAGAAAGCTTATAAACGAAGCTCGCCGCCGTCAAGCCGAGAAGTATGGCGAAGAGTATTTCGATGAATAGGGGTTTTTGATGAAACAGGAATTTACGGCAAAAACTATCGAAGAAGCGAAAGCGGCTGCCGCAGCGGCTTTTGAAGCATCCGTGCATGAAATCGCCTTCACCGTTATCGAAGAGCCGAAAAAAGGGCTATTGGGAATCGGTGCGAAGGACGCTAAAATTTCGGCAGAGTATTCCCCGAGAACAAAGGGTCAGATTGCAGTCGCCTATGTTAAAACGATCCTCTCTAACATGGGGATCGACAACGAGCTTGAACTTCGCGAAGAGAAGGAAAACGCTTTTATTGACGTTTTGGGCGAGGTTTCGGGCACCGTTATCGGACGCAGAGGCGAAACGCTTGATGCAATCCAATACCTTGCTTCAATGTCGGCTAATCGCGGAACGAGAGATTATTTCCGCGTTACCCTCAACTGCAACGGATATCGTGAAAAACGCGAAGAGATATTAAAATCGCTTGCAACACGCCTTTCAAACACCGTCATAAAAACGGGCGGCTCGTCAACCCTCGAACCGATGAACCCCTATGAACGCAGGATTATCCATGCGACAGTTTCAGAGATTGCAGGGGTTCAAAGCAAGAGTATCGGCGACGAACCGTATCGCAGGGTGGTTATCACAAGCACCTCTTCGCCCCGCCGCAAGAGCGGATTTGAAAAGCATGACGGACCGTTCCCCCGTGTCAGCGGACCGAAGACCTTCTCGCGTCCCTCGAAGTCAGACGGTGAATATCCGACAAAGGAAAGAGGAGCAAGACCGAATAGGAATTCCGACCATCCGAGGACAGACAGGAATGATCGCACCCGCAGGAACGACGATATACCGCTTAAGCAGATTGAGATGCCGAAGTCTTCCTTTGAACGTGACTACAAAAAGCCTGTTATAACCGATGAAACCTTCTTGGGTGCCGGGTCTCTCTACGATAAACTTGATATTTAATATAAAAACTCGTACTCTCACGGTACGAGTTTTAGTTTATAATAATTCCTCCGGCTACTACATATTCCCCGTCATAAAGCACCACCGATTGTCCGGGGGTGACAGCCTTTTGCGGCTCATCGAATGTGACTTTTATTGTATCTTCATCTATCTGAATAACACTGCATGGCTGTTCTATCTGATTATAGCGAGTTTTTGCCTTAAGCTTTTCGCCTAACCTGTCGGGCATAATTATATTTATTTTTTTTATAATTGTACTCTTTGTATATAATTCATCAATATTACAAAGAGTAATAGTGTTGTCGGCGATATTTATCGACTTAACATACCGCGGCGAGCCGAAAGCGGCACCTAAACCTTTTCTTTGCCCAATGGTGTAGTGGATTATTCCTTTATGTTCGCCGATAAAATTGCCGTTCGTGTCAAGAAATTTCCCCTTTGAAAACTTTCGCCCGGAATATCTTTCAATGAAAGCGGCGTAATCGCCGTCCGGAACAAAGCAGATATCCTGACTTTCGTGTTTTGCGGCATTAACAAAGCCTGCCTCTTCTGCAATCGCCCTGACCTCCGGCTTTGTGAGCCCGCCCAAAGGAAAAAGGGTTCTTGAAAGCTGATCCTGTGTCAAGGTATAGAGCACATAGGACTGGTCTTTTTTTATGTCGACAGCCTTACGAAGAAGATATCGCCCATTCTTTTCTTCTATACGGGCATAATGCCCGGTGGCAATCTTTTCACAGTCAAGCTGTCGTGCACGCAAAAGAAGCTTTTCAAACTTAAGCTTGCGGTTGCATTCAATGCAAGGGTTCGGGGTCGAACCGCTTATGTATGAATCGCAAAAATTCTCGATAACATCCTTAGAAAAATCATCGGCAAAGTTGAAAACATAATGCTTTAACCCCATCGAAAAGCAGACGCTTTTCGCATCAAAAGCATCATCTGCCGTGCAGCAGGACTTTTCTGTACTATTACCATTTGCGGCGTTGTCGTTGTCAAAAAGCTTCATCGTCGCACCCAAAACGTCATAACCCGAATCGACAAGGAGCTTCGCAGTGACACTCGAATCCACGCCCCCGCTCATGGCGGCTAAGACTTTGGTCATTTTTTCGGGGGAAGCGGTGCAAGGGTATCCATACCTACTGCCAAAGCTCTTTCATAAGTGCGTTTTGCAATGTCAATAAGAGCATTGTATCCGTCTTTGTTATCGGGGTATTGTAAGCCAAAAATCTTAATATCTTGCAGTGCCTCTTGATATTGAATTACATATGTGTTTATGAGTTCGTGATCCGTTGCCATAATTTTTACCTCCAAAATTTATTCACTATAAATTCCGATCTTTCTAAACTTCTTATACCTTGCCGCCAAAAGCTCATCTGTGTCAAGCTTTGTGACATCGCGAAGCGAGTTTGATATATACGCTTTGATATTTTCTGCGGTGTCGGAAGGGGAGTTGTGAGCACCGCCTATAGGTTCGGCGATGATTTCTTCGATAATCCCGAAACTCTTGCAGTCGGGAGCGGTTATTTTCAGAACCTCTGCTGCATCCTTTTCCTTAGCCGCATCTTTCCAAAGAATCGACGCCGCACCTCTCGGGCTTATCACCGAATATACGGCGTTTTCAAGCATCGCAAGCCTGTCACAGACGGCAAGTGCAAGTGCGCCGCCGCTTCCGCCCTCACCGAGGATTACCGATATAACCGGCGTTTTAAGTTGTGAAAAAAGATATAAACTCTGTGCAATCGCCTCGCCCTGACCGCGTTTTTCCGCATCAATTCCGCAAAATGCCCCCGGAGTGTCGATAAAACATATCACAGGGCGGCGAAACTTCTCCGCCTGTAAAGCAAGCCGCATCGCCTTTCTGTAACCTTCGGGGTGCGGCATGGCGAAGTTGGTGTTCTTGTTTTCATTGAGATTACGTCCTTTAACCTGTGCAAGGACGGTCACAGGCTTGCCTTCAAAGGAAGCTATGCCCCCCTTGAGAGCCTTGTCGTCCCCAAAATGCCTGTCGCCGTGAAGCTCATAAAACTCGTCAAATAAAAGCGGAATATAATTTTCAACGGTGGGACGGTTTTTATTTCTGATAATCTGCAGACAGTCCCAAGCATTTTTAGCCGACATTTTTCACACCCCCGAATCCGTGTAAGCGAAGGATATGCCGCAAGGTCTTCCTCATGGTCTTTCGCTCAACAATCATATCAACAAAGCCGTGTTCAAGCTGAAACTCGGCGGATTGAAAATCCTCGGGGAGATGCTGTTTTATCGTCCCTTCGATAACGCGACGCCCCGCAAAACCGATTAACACCTTCGGTTCGGCAATGATAATATCGCCGAGTGAGGCAAAGGAAGCTTCAACGCCGCCTGTTGTCGGGTCGGTTAAGATCGATATGAATAAGCCGCCCGCTTCGGAATATCTTGCCGCCGCGGCTGACGTTTTCGCCATCTGCATGAGCGATATAATCCCCTCCTGCATCCGAGCCCCCCCCGAAGCGGAAAATAAAATCATCGGCAGACCGTTTTCACCGGCATATTCAAAGGCGCGGGTTATCTTCTCGCCCACGACAGAACCCATCGAAGCCATCAGGAAGTTTGAATCCATCACGCCGAGTACAAAGGGAATATTGTGAATTGAAGCCGTGCCGGTTAAAATCGCATCGGATAGCCCGGTTTTTTTGCGAAGAGCCTCCGTTTTTTCATCATAACCCGGGAACTCAATAGGGTTGAGGCTTGTCATAGTCTTATCAAATTCAATGAAAGTACCCTTGTCAACAAAAATACGGAGCCTGTCTATAGCTGAAATTCGGCTGTGAAAGTTACAGGACGGGCATACCCAAAGGTTTTTTTCAAACGTGTCAGAGGGCGTTGTCTGCATACAGCGAGGACATTTAAAACTCGGAGCCACAGGAACAACCGGAGCTTCCGACTCTGCCGCAGTGCCCTTCACCGCTTCTGTGTTCTCTTTTTCGGTTGCCTCCGAAGTGGTCGGTTTCCAGCGCTCTTTCACGAGCCCGAACAGATTTTCAAGTGCCAAAATGTTAATCTCCTATGTCTTATTTCTAACCTAATAATATAAATCCGATAACTGCAAGCAGGGCTAATTCGCCAATGAACCGCAGTTTTTCGGGTTTGTAAAAAAACAGATTTCCCACCGCCATAAAGAGCGGTACTAACCAGAAGACAGGGACAAGGAGCGACAACAGCACAAACCACCAATATTTGCCCATCTTCTCCCCGAAGTTCATCTTGTTATATTTGGTGTAAAAGTCTTCTTCGAGCGGCTTTTCATATATAATATCGTCGGCAATTTCGATATGCGGATAGTCGGTTTGCGGTTCGGCATAGTCAGTCTTTATCTCTTTAACTTCAATTCCACAGGCGTAGCAATATCCGTCGAGCACATCGCCGCCGCAGTTCGGGCATTTACGAATTGTTGCCATCTTAAGCCCTCGTCATCTTTTCAGATAAGTATGCTATATCATAATCGCCCTTTTCAAAAACAGGGTCGGTTATCAGACTAAGCTGAAAATCAATGTTTGTTTTAACGCCGTCAACGATAAACTCGGCAAGGCTTCGCCGCATACGCATTATCGCTTCCGCTCTTGTCGGAGCAGAAACTATAAGTTTTGCGATCATGCTGTCATAGTAGGGTGGAATGGCATAGCCCTGATAGACTGCCGAATCAATCCTAACACCCGGACCGCCGGGAATATGCAAAGCGTTAATGGTCCCCGGGCAGGGGCGAAAATCTTTGTCAGGATCCTCGGCGTTTATTCTGCATTCAATTGAAGCACCGTTCGCCTTGATATTCGCCTGTGTGAAGGGCAGAGTTTCGCCCGAAGCAATTTTAAGCTGCATCTGAACAAGGTCAACCCCTGTTATCATCTCGGTTATAGGGTGCTCAACCTGTATTCTGGTATTCATTTCCATGAAGTAGAACTCTTCGCCCGAAAGCAAAAATTCAATCGTGCCCGCGTTTGTATATCCTGCCGCCTTTGCGGCATTAACCGCCGCTGTTCCCATACGCTCGCGAAGTTCCGGGGTCATAACAGGAGAGGGCGTTTCTTCCAAAACTTTTTGGTTACGGCGTTGCATAGAGCAGTCACGTTCAAAAAGATGAACGACATTTCCGTGCTCATCCGCAAGCACCTGAAACTCAATGTGTTTGGGCTTGATGATGAACTTTTCGATATACATTTCGTCGTTGCCGAAATAGGTTTTAGCCTCACGCTTCGCATCGGCAATCTGCCGCTCCAAGTCTTCGGGTGCGTCAACCTTGCGTATACCTCGTCCGCCGCCGCCTGCCGCCGCCTTAATCATGACAGGGTAGCCTATCTTTTCGCAGATAGTTTTCGCTTCCGAAAGGGACTTCACAGCACCGTCCGAGCCGGGAATAACCGGAACTCCCGCCGCCTTCATGGTAGCCTTCGCTGCTGCTTTGTCCCCGAGCATAGATATACATTTATAATCGGGACCGATGAATTTTATGTTATTATCACCGCAAAGCTTTGCAAATTCGGGATTTTCAGATAAAAAGCCGAACCCGGGATGAATCGCATCTGCTCCTGTTTGAATTGCCGCCGTGAGGATTGCAGCCATATTAAGGTATGAATCCTTTGAAGCAGGTGCGCCGATACAGACTGCCTCATCGGCAATCTGGGCGTGCAGGGCAGACCTGTCCGCTGTTGAATATACGGCGACGGTTTCAATGTCAAGCTCTCTGCACGCCCTGATAACGCGTACAGCGATTTCGCCGCGATTTGCAATGAGTACCTTTTTCATATTTAACCTTTTGTCGGAATTAGTTTTTCTTTGCCGCCCATGTAAGGACGAAGAGACAAGGGGATATTAACCGAACCGTCCTCATTAAGATTATTCTCCAAAAATGCGATAAGCATACGCGGAGGTGCCGCAACTGTGTTATTTAATGTGTGAGCAAGATATTTTTTACCGTCGGAACCCGCAACTCTGATTTTAAGGCGGCGAGCCTGTGCATCGCCGAGGTTAGAACAGCTCCCCACCTCAAAATATTTCTTCTGTCTGGGCGACCAAGCCTCAACGTCAACAGACTTCACTTTAAGATCCGCGAGATCCCCCGAACAGCATTCAAGTGTACGGACGGGAATATCAAGCTTGCGGAAAAGCTGAACAGTCAAATCCCACATCTTATCATACCAAGCCATGGAATCCTCCGGCTTGCAGATAACGACCATTTCCTGCTTTTCAAACTGGTGTATGCGATACACACCGCGTTCTTCAAGCCCATGTGCACCCTTTTCTTTTCTGAAGCAGGGGCTGTAGCTTGTGAGCGTGTGAGGGAGGGTTTCTTCCTTAACAATCGTGTCGATATATTTTCCTATCATCGAGTGCTCGGAAGTTCCGATAAGATAAAGGTCTTCACCCTCGATCTTATACATCATAGCTTCCATTTCCGCAAAGCTCATGACCCCCGAAACTATCTCGGAACGAATCATAAAAGGGGGTATGCAGTATGTGAAGCCGTTATCAATCATGAAGTCGCGGGCAAAGGTTGTGACAGCCGAATGTAAGCGGGCGATATCGCCCATCAGATAGTAAAAACCGTTGCCGGCAACCTTTCGTGCTGAATCCAAGTCGATACCGTCAAAACGAGCCATAATGTCCGAGTGATAGGGAATTTCAAAGTCGGGTACTGTCGGCTCACCGAACTTTTGAAGCTCAACATTCTCCGAATCGTCCTTGCCTATAGGCACAGAGTTATCGATTATCTGCGGAATCCGCTTCATGATTTTATCAAGGCTTTCTGTGGTCTGAGCCTCGATTTTTTCAAGCTCATCAAGCCGTGCCGCATATTCTGCAACCTGTTTTTTAGCCTTTTCGGCTTCTTCCTTTTCGCCTTTAGCCATCAGCCCGCCGATCATCTTTGCGGCTTTGTTTTTCTCCGCACGAAGCGAGTCTCCCTCTGATTTTGCGGCTCTGAAAGCCTCATCAAGTTTTATCGCCTCGTCTACAATCTCAAAATTACTGCGAAATTTCTTCCGCATATTCTCCTTGACAACTTCGGGGTTCTCTCTCACAAATCTAATATCAAGCATGATTTTTATATCCTTATTTCATTTTTTCAAGTGCATGAGCAATCTTTTTCAGGTCATCTTCGCCCGAAAACTCAAGGGTTATCTTCCCCTTCTTGCCGCTCCCTGTTATCTTCACCTTACGTCCCAAAATCTCATGGAGGCTTAAAGCCGTTTCGGTATAGTAGTTATTTTTC
The DNA here is from genome assembly GCA_031262225.1 of Ruminococcus sp. Taxonomy (GTDB): domain Bacteria; phylum Bacillota; class Clostridia; order Oscillospirales; family Ruminococcaceae; genus JAISGY01. Next base: position 35,556 of record JAISIC010000015.1, read on the forward strand.
GCTTTAGGTTCTTTTTTTATCGGCGTTTCATTGCGTTTAAGGAGCTCTTCAAGCTGTCTTACCGTTAAACCTCCGTCACAAGCCTTTTCGGCTAACGCTGTTATAGTCTCGTTATCGTCAATCCCCGCAAGCACCTTAGCCTGTCCCTGCGACAAAGCCCCGGAAATAAGCATATCTTTGACCTTTTCGGGGAGTGACAGCAGACGAAGCGAATTTGCTATACCGGAGCGAGATCGCCCGATAACCTTCGACAGAGCCTCTTGCGTTAATCCGTGGATTTTAATAAGCTCTTCAATCCCCGAAGCTTCTTCAATCGGGTTCAAATCTTCACGGAGCAGATTTTCTATCAAAGCGGCTTCCGCCGTCTCGATTTCCGAAAAATCCTTCACCGACACCGGAATTTCGGTCAAAGCAAGCAGTTTACAGGCTCTGAAACGCCGTTCTCCTGCGATAATCTTATATCTTCCGTTATCAAGCGGTTTAACGATAATCGGGGACAGAAGCCCGTTCCGCTTTATGCTCTCTGCAAGCGAGGCTATCTTCTCTTCATCAAAATTCTGACGCGGCTGCGAGCGGTTCGGCTCAATCACCGACAGGCGAAGCGTCGTTATATTCTCACCCACAGTCGTGCTGTTGTCGTCAAAGAGCGCGCCAAGCCCCATCCCTAATCCGCCTTTTCGTGCCATATTTCATTCTCCTGTAATTTGTCAGTTTATTGAAACAGCCTTTTTCTTACTATGCGACAGAATCTCGTCTGCAAGTGCCTCATAGCTCTGTGCTCCCTTGCTCCCCTTATCGTAGTAAACGCAGGGCAGACCATGGCTCGGAGCTTCCGAAAGCCTGACATTCCTCGGTATTATCGTTTCAAATGTTTTAGATGGGAAATGCTTTTTCACCTCATCAACCACCTGATGCGTCAGCTGCAACCTTCCGTCATACATGGTGAAGAGTATCCCCTCGATATCAATGTTCGGATTGAAGCGGCGTTTGACAAGCTTTATCGACTCGACAAGCTGCGATAATCCTTCCAAAGCATGAAATTCGCACTGAAGCGGGATTATCACGCTGTCCGATGCACACAAAGCATTAACAGTCAAGAGTGAAAGTGACGGCGGGCAGTCGATGAAAATATAGTCATACTCTGATTTCAAGGTCAAAATCTGCATCTTAAGTCTGCTCTGCCTGTTTTCAAGCTCAATAAGCTCTATATCCGCACCCGCCAGATCGCTTGTCGAAGGAACAACCGACACATTCTCAAAATCAGTCTTAACAATCGTGTCAGACAACGTTTTCCTGCCAAGCAGCGCGTCATAAACCGAAAATTCAAGGCTCTTTTTCTTAATCCCAAACCCGCTCGTAAGATTCCCCTGTGCATCCGAATCAATGCAAAGCACCCTCTTCCCGCGTTTTCCCAACGCGGCAGACAGGTTTACGGCAGTAGTCGATTTCCCGACCCCGCCCTTCTGGTTCGCTACAGCAATTACAACAGCCAATTTCTTATACCTTTATTTTTTAATATAGATAGCTAATTTTATTTTAGCATATTTTCATCAGCTTTGCAAGTCTTAATTGCTAAAAAATAAAAAAAGTCCGACGAATCGAACTTTTTTTAGGGGCTTTTAGAGGCGCCACCCGGAATTGAACCGGGGATCAGGGTGTTGCAGACCCACGCCTTACCGCTTGGCTATAGCGCCGGGGCACTTGTGCCCCCTTATTGCCGCTCATGGTCTTTGAGCGTTGGGGGAACCGTGCGAGAAAGTTTTTACTGTACAACTCAATTCGCTTTAAAGCAACTAATTGCCTTAATGGGTGCTGATTTTGTACAGTTAAGCGGATTACGAGGCTCGAACTCGCTACCTCCACCTTGGCAAGGTGGCGCTCTACCAAATGAGCTAAATCCGCGGGCACATAATCATAATATGTGACTATATAGTTTTTGCTACGCAACTTGTGCTTTTCCTTCGGAAAAGCTACGATCTGGATGGGACTCGAACCCACGACCTCCGCCGTGACAGGGCGGCGTTCTAACCAACTGAACTACCAGACCAAAGCTTTCAGCAAGCTGAAAGCATGGGAGTTACAGGGCTCGAACCTGTGACCCTCTGCTTGTAAGGCAGATGCTCTCCCAGCTGAGCTAAACTCCCTTTTTGGTGCGTGCCCTAATATTATAAGCGTTTGTTACCCCATTGTCAATAGAAAAGGCGAAAAACTGTTCTTATCACTAAAAATTGTGGTAAAAATTTGTGCAAAATGTACTATTTTTTATTTTATGCTTGATTTTTTCATATTTCGGGATTATACTATAAATATTATGTCGTTTTTTTATAAATTTCACGCAGAACCCCTTCAATGCGGAAAGAGAGTGAGCGTCAATAAAGCGGACGCGTCCGCAAATAGTTTATAATAGTGAAAGTAAAAGGCAATTTTTATGAAAATATACGCAGACAACGCTGCTACAACACCTGTTTTACCCGAAATTTTGTCGGTTATGCTCCCCTGCTTCACGGAAAATTACGGTAATCCGTCAAGCATATACTCGCTCGGCATGAACGCTCTTCGTGCAATAGAAAAGGCTCGAAGTCAATGTGCGGCGGCAATCGGGGCAAAATCAAACGAAATATATTTCACCGGCTGCGGCACCGAAGCGGACAACTGGGCGATTAAAGAAACGGCTCGAAGGCTTCGTCGTGAAAAGGGCAAAACCGAAATCATAACGACAAACTTTGAGCATCACGCCGTACTGCACAGCACACAGGCTCTCGAAAAGGAAGGCTTCACGGTAAAATATCTTCCTGTTTCTTCTGATGGATATATAACCGCAAATCAAGTGTCAGACGCTATAACAGACAACACCGCACTCGTCACGATAATGTACGCCAATAACGAAATAGGAACAATTCTTCCTATCAAGGAGATTGGTGCGATATGCCGCGAAAAGGGCGTAATATTTCACACCGATGCTGTTCAGGCGATCGGGCACGTTCCCATCAACGTTACAACGCAAAATATCGACATGATGTCCGTTTCGGGGCACAAGATTCATGCACCCAAGGGTGTCGGATTTTTATACTGCAAAAACGGCTTGAAGCTTGACAGGTTCATGCACGGCGGGGCACAAGAACGCGGGAAGCGTGCCGGAACAGAAAACACCGCCGGAATTGTTGCACTGGGCGAGGCTATAACCCTTGCTACTACAGGGATTGAGGAACGTGCAGCTAAAATCATCCTCATGCGGGACAGACTGATAAAAGAACTTTCAAAGATACCTGCAAGCCGCGTTAACGGCGGTTGTAAAGACCGTCTGCCCGGCAATGTGAATATGAGTTTTATCGGCATTGAGGGCGAAAGCCTGCTCCTTAACCTCGACCTTGCCGGAATATCGGCATCTTCCGGCTCTGCTTGCACAAGCGGTTCTCTCGACCCCTCTCATGTGCTGTTAGCCTTGGGCTTGCCGCACGAGATTGCACATGGTTCTTTGCGGCTGTCGATAAATGAATATAACACCGACGATGAGATAGACTATATCATCGAAACGGTATCGAAAGTCTGTGCGAAGATTCGTGCAATGAGCCCGCTTTGGGAAGACCTGACCGGCGGCAAAGGCGGCTTTGAACGCTTCGCACCGCTTCTAACCCCGATAAAATAGGAGAATAAAAAATGTTATACAGCGAAAAGGTAATGGAACATTTTGCTAACCCCCACAACGTGGGTGAGCTTGAAAACGCCGACGGCATAGGCGAGGTCGGCAACGCCAAATGCGGCGACATAATGAAGATGTATCTGAAAATCGACAACAACGTCATCACCGATGCCAAATTCAAGACATTCGGGTGTGGGGCGGCGATTGCCACAAGCTCCATGGCAACCGACTTGGTCAAGGGCAAGCCGGTTTCGGAAGCTCTCAAACTGACAAACAAGGCTGTTGTTGATGCTCTCGACGGGCTCCCCGCTCAAAAGCTTCACTGTTCTGTCTTAGCGGAACAGGCGATCCGCTCTGCCCTCTCGGACTATTACACACGCCAAGGCATAGACCCGCTTCCGATTGTGGGCGAAGTCGGGGAATGTGCGTCCTGTTCGTAACATAATAAGACAAAAGCGGTATCAAACGATACCGCTTTTTATGTACTGGAGGAGGATGGATTCGAACCATCGAAGCTGAAAGCAACAGATTTACAGTCTGCCCCCTTTGGCCGCTCGGGAACTCCTCCTAAAAGCTGGTGAACGGACTCGAACCCCCGACCTGCTGATTACAAATCAGCTGCTCTACCAACTGAGCTACACCAGCTTATCGAAACTGTGACATTTCGACAGCTTTATTATTATATCACGAAAATTTGTGAACGTCAACTAAGGGAAGAAAAATTTACAAATTATTAATAAATATATATTATAACCTATTGGTTTTCCTTCGCTATTGCCAAAATCTCAACATAGATCCCGGCGATGACAGAATAAAGTTCCTGCGGCACACCCTGCCCTACCGACAGCATCGACAGCACCGCCGCCGCCGAATCGTCGCGATAAACAGGAATCCCGTTTTCATCGGCAAGGTTAATAATCCGCTCCGCAACCTTTCCGTGCCCGGAGGCAACGATAATCGGTGTGTAGTCGTCCTGTGGATTATATTTGAGCGCGACTGCCGAACGCTCTTCCCTGCTCACCTGTCTGCCTCTGCGTTTTATTTCGTCTGCCATAAAATTTCACCTGCAAGCTTAACATTTGACATTAAGTTCCGATATCTCTCGCGTTATCTTCGGGAACACAGCCGAAAGCTCTCTGGGCTTGAAGATTGAAGATACCATCATCCCCTTTGCGGTGTATCCCTGCGACTGCACAAGCCGAGGGATTATCTCCGTCAGTCTCGCAAAGCGTTCTTCCATTCCTCTCGGACAGCTTATGGATATATTCAAATCCTTTTCGCGGGCATATAGCTCCATCTCGAAATAACCGGTATTTTCGACGCTGAAAGCCAAGAACACATGAGACACCTGTGCGTTATCGTGAGCTTTTCCGTCTTTTTTACCGTCGGGATCGACCCATTCCGCATTCGGATCAACCCAGATCTCCCCGAAGGCACGAAGATCACCCAGATGGAGAGGTGCCATCATATGCACAAGCGGCGTGTTTGAGCCGGGTGCGGCAAGGAGAGACCTCACCATCTCGCCCGGACCGAGTTCCGAAAGGGTTTTCAGAGCCGGATCGTTGAGGTTTTTTGCCACGAAATCGGCAAGGGTTTCTGTCGCGGTCGGCGGTGTATAGTTGACATCTTTATTCGCCGCCATGCTCCCCAAAACTTCGTTGAGAGCTTGGGCTATAACCATCTTTTTATCCGGTTCGACAATTTTATTGACAATCATTGAAAGTCTGCCCGCAAACTCGTTGAGGTTTTTTGTCTTCTCAAAATCGCGGACAACGGTGTTGAGAGCACCCTTCATGTTGTCGGGCGTGAAGGTGTTCACCATATCTTTAATGGTGCTTACAGCCTTTGCGAGGCTCATAGGCGGGTTATTATTCGCTGTCGAAGCCGCTGTTGCTGTCGTATTTGTTACAGACTTTTGATCTGCCGTTATCTTTGTTTGTGCGGTATTATTTGCATTATTATTTGTATTCGTATTTGTATTCGCGTTATTTGAAGTATTTGTAGTATTATTAATAGTATCGGGCTTAACACCGTTGTTGGCGTTATCGGCGTTATCCCTGAACAGGTCTAAAATCTTTGTCAGAGTGTCGGCAAGCTCGGAAGCGGGGGTTCTTGAGATCGTCACAGCCGCACTGTCGGAGAGCCGCTCTGCGATAAGTGTCATTGAATGTTTAGCCGAAGCGATTTCGCTCCGCTCCAAAACAGCGACTTTATCTTCCGAGGGAAGGTCGGAATTTTCAATATATTTAATGAACGCCAATTTGAGGTCCGAAGCGGTTTCGGGGTCGGATAGTTTTACGAGTTCCGAAAAGCTTTCGGTAAGGTCTGAAGCTTCAAAGGAAAGTCTTGACATATTATAAACTGCAAGCGGAATGAGAGCCTTGGTTTTGTTGTTAAGAAGCAGACTCTTTCCTGTGGTGTTAAGGAGCTCCATAATCTGCCCCTTGAGTGCCGGGAAGGTTTGCAGATTAAGGTTATCGGCGGCTTCACCGAGTTGTTCACGCACCGCCATAGACGGTGCGGCTTCGGCAGCAAGAAATTTCAGATTCGCCGCAATCGAATTGATGATATCCTCTTTTGAGGACACGCCGACAGCGGCTTTGAGAAAATCAAGTGCCGCATTTTTATATATTTCACTTTTCGGGAAAGCCTCTGCCGCATCACGGCTTGTGACTATCCTCTTCATCTGTTCAAGGGTCATGGCAGGGGCTTTTATTGCATCTGCAAGTTTGACCGATGCCTTGTTGCCGCTGTTATTATTGAAAAGTTCTTTCTGCGTTTGCGTTTCGGGTTTAGGTGTAACCTTTCCGGAAAACACATCCTTCATGATTTTCCAGAGATCGCCCGAAAACATGGTTGTCTTGCCCTGTTGAAGGGTCAAATCCGCCGGGAGTGCGTCGGGAGAGAGCATAACTTCGTCGGCAAATTCGGCAAGTTTGTTCACAAGTTCGGTTTCGCCTGTCTCGGCAAGCGAACGGGACATATCGGTAGAAAGCAGTGCCTGTAAGAGTTTTGCTGTAATCGCCGGGTCTTTTGGTGTGAAAGCATTCTGTTTGGGCAGAAGGATCTGATCGGCAAGATTTTGATCCGTCATCTCTTCTGACAGATTTTGGTTGCCGATAATTTGTGTAAGGTCTGAAAGGGTCGTAACCCTCCCGTCGCCCGATTGCGGCAGAATTTCGCCCGGACGTGTACGAAGGTCGTTATTATTGGTATTTTGCGGAATTGTCTGTATCGCCGGGTTCGGAATAAGGTCTGCCAAAGTGTTCACCTTCTTGTTTTACAGCTTATGATAAATGTATCGTACAGGCTTCCCAAAACTTAAATATTTTTTTACGTAAGAAAAAATTTACAAGTTTGTATTAAAATTTAACAAAATATCTAAACATTTTTCTTTAATTTTTTTATAAAAGTACTTGCGTGTTTAATAATTTTGATGTATAATAGTTATATCTCTAAATGTATTCTCTTTTGACCATATTTTATATGTATTCTGTTTGACGATAAATTCGAGGTTTATTCCTCTGTTTTGGTAGGTGTTTTATGGCAAAGTTTGAAGCCGGCATGGAATCTATGATCGAGATGTTTATCTATGAAACCACAGGTTTGATAGAACAGCTTGATAATATACTGATGAACACCGAGGCGTCATCCTCCTTTGAAGAGGACGATATCAACGCGATCTTCCGTATAATGCACACCATAAAAGGTTCGGCGGCGATGATGGG
>JAISIC010000070.1 GCA_031262225.1 Ruminococcus sp.
TATGAAAGCAACATTCTCATAAAAAAACTACCTCAACACCTAAATATATATAGTCATTATATATTATAATGTTCAGATATGAAAATTTATAGCATAAAAATGTAAACATTATAAAAATAGAAACCAAACAATTAATGTTTAGTTTCTATTAGCTGGGGTACAGGGATTCGAACCCCGGATACCTGAGTCAGAGTCAGGTGCCTTACCGCTTGGCGATACCCCAATATTTATATTGTTATATAAAACACGCCGCCCCACTTTGAAAAAATGTGCACCGGACTGGGATAGGTGGATTTGAACCACCGAAATGACGGAGTCAAAGTCCGTTGCCTTACCGCTTGGCTATATCCCAATAAAAGAATTACGACTGATATATTATAGCATGAAGTCGTAATTATGTCAACTGTGAGAAAGCAAAATCGTTAAAATAACTAAAAATACGCTTAAAATTTGTTATAATTTATAGCTCATTGCGGTTTTGGAGTGCCCTGAAAAGGGTTACGGAGTCGGTATATTCAAGGCTTGCACCGACAGGTATTCCGAGAGCAAGACGGGTTACCTTCACTCCGAACGGTTTTAGGAGCTTTGCGATATAGATTGCGGTCGCTTCACCCTCAACGGTGGGGCTTGTCGCCATGATGACTTCGGATATAGCGTTGTCACCGACAGTAACACGCGACAGCAGCTCGGTTATCCGAAGGTCGTCTGCACCTACGCCATCCATTGGGGACATAAGCCCGTGAAGTACATGATAGGTCCCGTGGTACTCGTTTGTAGCTTCAAAACTTTGAATATCCTTGGGATATTCCACGACGCAGATTGTCGAAGCGTCACGATTCAGATCGGAGCAGATGCCGCAGATATCTTTGTCGGTAAAACTCATGCAGACCTTGCATTCATGAATGCTGTCGTGAACGTTTGTTATCGCTTCGGCAAAGCTTTCGGCTTCTGCCGGGTCCATTCTCATGACATGATAAGCAAGCCTTCCGGCGGTTTTCATGCCGATTCCGGGAAGTTTCGCGAACTGTTCTGTTAAAATTTTAAGCGGAAGCGGAGTTCCCGAAGCCATAAGCTGTACCTGATATTAGAAAATTTATATTTAAACTATACCCGGGATATTAACTCCGCCGGTAACCTTTTCCATCTCTTCTTCGCTTATGCGGGTAATATCTGCGATACCTTGGTTGAAAGCACTTAAAATAAGGTCTTCAAGGGATTCAACATCGGCAGGGTCAACAACTTCGGGCTTGATTTTGAGGGAGAGAACCTCTTTTTTCCCGTTCATAACCATCTCAACAACGCCGCCGCCGACAGAAACATTAAATTCACGTGTTTCGATCTCTGCCTGAACCTCGGTAATGCGTTCTTGTACCTTGCGTGCTTGCATTATCATCTGGTTCATATTCTGGGCACCGCCCTGTTTATATTCGTTCGGTAATCTGACCTTCATTATTATACTCCTATATTTATATAGTATTAACCGGTATGTTATTTTCTTTTGCTTCGTTTATAAGCCGCTCTGCAGGGCTTTCAGATTCCTGCGGGGTTTGAACTTCCGGCGGATTTTCGGGTGTGAAAAATTTAGCTTTGATTGAGGTAAACTGTTTGCCGGTGATGCTCTTTATGACCGCTTGAAGCCGCTCTGAATTTTCCTTGCGTTTTATGAGTTCCAAAAAGAATTTGTTAGCCGCAAAGATGAAGAGGATACCTTCATAATACATAGCCTTCGAGTCGGTAAGTGTCGCCGCGATATGCGGTTCGACGTCAGTGAAACGGGCAAGAATTTCACCCCATTCTGTCATTGGTAGGAGGTCGTCAAGAGATAGTTTTGAAAGATCGACAGTTCCCGGCTGATTAGTGCTTTTTTTAGCAGGCTCGACAGGTTGTGAGGCTTTCGGCGCAGTCTGTAGTGTATTCAAAGACGCTTGCAGGGAGGCTACACGCTGTTCAAGCTGTTTTATCCGCTCTGTTTGAGACGGGTCTGACACAGGCTTTGCTGTAACTTCGGATGGAATATCGGTGCAAAGCTTTATTATTGTCAGTTCAAATGCCGTTTTCTTGTCATTTGAAGCGGCAAAGCTTGCCGAAAGTTTTTGGAGTGTCGTTATCTTATCAATAATCTCGTCAAGGGTTAGCTTGTCCGCAATCTCGGTGATTATCTTCACCTCTTCGGGCAGGAGGGCTAAAACATCCTTTTGGGATGGTATGGATTTGACCATCATGACGTTACGAAGCTGTACAGTCAGTTCTGACAACAGTTTCACAAGGTCTTTTGAAGCCGCATACATCGAATCGACAATAGAAATCGCCTTTGAGCTGTCTTTTTCAAAAATCGCGGTTAGGAGTGCGAAAAGGTCGTCTCGTCCTGCAATTCCGGCAGCAGATGAAACTATGTCAAGAGTTACGTCACTCGAATATGCTATGCAGGTGTCAAGGAGCGACAGGGCATCTCTCATGCCGCCGTCGGCAGTCTTCGCGATAAGTGCGAGAGCATCATCTGACACCTTTATGCCTTCGTTATCGGCAACAAATTTCAGCATATCGATGATTTCGGGAATCCCGACTCTTCGGAAATCAAACCTTTGACAGCGGGAGATAACCGTGGGGATGACTTTATGCAGTTCAGTTGTGGCAAGGATAAACTTAACATGAGGGGGAGGTTCTTCCATAATCTTTAAAAGAGCGTTGAACGCATCTTTTGAAAGCATATGAACCTCGTCGATGATGTAGATCTTCACCTTGCATATCTCGGGAGTGTAAACACAACCGTCGCGAAGGTCGCGAATGTCATTAACGCTGTTGTTGGAGGCGGCGTCGATCTCGATGATATCGGGCAGAGCACCGGTGTCCGCCTCCCGGCATATCTCACACTCAAGGCAGGGATTGCCGTCCTTTGGATTAAGGCAGTTTATGGCTTTGGCAAAGATTCGGGCACAGGTTGTCTTGCCGGTGCCCCTTGAACCGGTGAAAAGATAGGCATGGGCGGTCTTCCCCGACTTAATCTGGTTTTGAAGCGTCGTGGTTATATGCTCTTGGGCATAAACGTCGGTAAAGGTCTTGGGTCGGTATTTCCGATATAAAGCTTCATACATATCAGTCACCCTCCGCAAGCTTCATCGGGTCAAAAACAAGCTTTGGTTTTGCCTTGATGCCGATTTCATCTGCCAAACCCTGTGTCTCGGCTATACTTATATAGTACTCGGTGAACCCGTCAATATCGTCGATATTATTGACTACAGCCTGACCGAAAAAGAAACTTGCATTCTTAGCATCTTTTTTAAGAAGATAGGCAAGGGCACATCCCCCGAGAGCAAAGGCATAGTTCATATGCTTTTTAATCGAGGTTGAAAAAGCTTCAAGAGCCTTTTCGGCATCGTTTGCCTTGATATAAAGCATACCGATATCGGTATAGATATAATCAGACTTTGACTGGGTCGCAAGGAGCTCGTTATAAACCTCTTCGGCGGCGGTAAAGTTCCCGCAGGCTACCATTTCTCGCCCGCAAAGGGTGTAAACCTCGTCAAGCCCGATACCGTTATTGATTGATTCGCGGAAAAAATTCGCCGCATTGGTCGGATAGCCCATGTGCTGATAGCATCTTCCCAAAAAATAGCAGACAACCGCCATCTCCGACTTCTTTAAATTCGATTCCCGAACCGCAATAAACCCGTTTAAAGCATCGGAAATGTCACCTTCAATAAGCTGACGATATGACCGATAAAAAAGCCTGCAAACTCTGCTCATGCCGTCAAAGTTTTTTCCGATAATCCGCTTGTCATAGGGCGGCGGCGAGATATCGTTGTTCCAGCCGGCGAAAAAGAAGCTGTAACCGGCAAAAATAAGCATTGTAGTGTAGATATAACGAGACAAAAACAGGTCCGGCATCAACCATTCGCAGAACACGGCAACGATTATTATTGCAATCAGCGTTAAAAGAGTTACAGGGGCGAGTTTTGCCCAACGTTCAAAAAATTTCTTCAAAATACCTACCAAAAGAAAACAAATCCGATTCAAGGGTATGCGGGAGGTCGTCGAGCGCATCATATACGCTTAGTGCTGCTCGGTTCCCCGCCTGACACGGTTCACAATACTTTGCCTCAACGCACCCGCACACCCTTCAACCGGATTTAAAGCTTATTTCAATGTTATATTATATCACGTTTTTAAATGTTTTGCAATACCATTCCTTCTTTATTTACATTTTATACATAATCGACGATAAAAAAGTTATATAATATATACAAAAACATATGAAAAATTTGTGCATTGCTACAAATTCACAAAATCAGAGAAAAATATATCACTTTTTTATTGACAAATACATACTCTTATTATATAATTGTATTAGAAATTAGCGGTGCTGTTTCATATTAACAGATTAATACGGAGAATGAGCATGAAAGAACGTTTGCTGAAAGGGTTTACAATAATCGAACTGATAGTTGTCATGGCAATTATCGGTATTATGATGGCGATTCTAATCCCCAACCTTATTAGCTATATCAACGAGTCAAGGCTTGCTGTTGCAAACGTTAATGCCAATACCGTGTATAAATGCGCGTCTAACTGGCTTACAAAAGCACAGATTGCCGGTGTTCCTTTCCCCGAATCAACAAGACTTTTTGCCGGAACACCATGCAGTGTGGGCTATCCGGAGGGCGGCTCTGTCAATGAAAATTTCGCCGAAATGGATACCCCGGAAGAGATTAATGCAGCATTCAGAGCTTCGATGGACACCCTTTTGCAGGACCTTGAAGACAGTTCTTGCTTCTGCGTTATGGTTGATAACAGCGGCAATGTTTTGCAGACTTTCTGGTCAACTGATGTTGAGAACAGGGTTGTCGGCGGATTCCCGAATACAAGAACTACCTCCGAACTCGGCGAAGATAAAAACCTCCCCGCTCTTGTTTCTTCCTTCGGTCAAGGCTGATAATAAAGAATTAACGGTGTAAAGAACTTCTTTACACCGTTTTTTAATTTATATTCCAAGTGATATACCGAGCTGTTTTGCGGTTTTGAGTGCTTGATGATCGACAGGAACGGGTTTTGAAATCCCGGCGATATCCGAAAGCTTGTTTTCGGTTATCCTGTCATTCACCATAGCAACCGAAACGCCGAAATTTCCGTCCTCAATAAGCTTTGCCGTGCGGGCACCCATAGAAGAGGCTAAGAAGCGATCATATGCCGACGGAGAACCGCCCCTTAGCATATGCCCGGGAACGCAGACACGCGATTCAATCCCCGTTTCGCGTTCAACCTCTGCCGCAATGCGCTCCGAAGCGGTCTTTATTCCCGATTCTTCACGCTGCCGGAGTCTGTCTTTGCGTTTGAGCTTCGCTTCGTCCTTATCGAAAGCCCCCTCGGCTACGGCAATAATTGAGAAGCCTCTGCCTCTTGAAGCACGTGCACGAACCGCTTCGATTATCTTTTTAATTTCATAGGGACACTCCGGAATGATAATCACGTCCGCACCGCCCGCTATACCGGAATACAGCGTGAGCCAACCGGTCTTGTTACCCATGATTTCGGCAACGATAACCCTGCTGTGGCTTGCAGCGGTGGTATGGAGCCTGTCGATAACATCTGTCGCGGTATTTACGGCGGTGTGGAAGCCGAAGGTCACATCAGTCATGAAGATATCGTTATCAATTGTTTTGGGAAGCCCGATAATATTCAGTCCCTCTTCGGAAAGAAGGTTTGCAGTCTTGTGTGTGCCGTTGCCGCCGAGCGTTATAAGACAGTCAAGCTTCAAATCCTTATAGGTATTTTTCATAGCCTTAATCTTATCGACGCCGTCTTCGGTTGATGTCAGCATCTTAAACGACTGCCTTTTCGTACCTAAAATAGTTCCGCCGACAGTCAGAATGCCGGAAAAATCGGAGCGTTTCATCTCTTTTGCCTGATTGTTGATAAGCCCGTAGTATCCGTTTTTTATGCCGACAATTTCAACATTTTTTTCGCCGAACTTTTCTACACAAGCCTTCATTGCACCGCGCATTGCGGCGTTGAGCCCGGGGCAATCTCCCCCGCTGGTGAGCATACCGATACGTAATCCTGACATAATAAACCGCCTTTACATAAAAGATTTCTATGCTGTTTTTGCCTTTTCTGCGGCAGTCGCCATAACGAGCACATCATTGTCGGTGAGCATTATGTTGCCGTTCGGGACGAGGGTCTTAACGCCTGATTTTGTGGTTCTCTTAATCAAAACAACAAGCGCGTTATTAAGGAATCTTATATCCGAAAGCCGCTTCCCGCAGGCATAATGCCCTGAATCTATGCGAAGTTCGACAAGCTCAACTGCTGACTCGTCGATATATTCATTCCCGACAAGGATTAAAACATCCCCGGGCAGAACCTGTGTGTCGCCCTTCGGGATAACCTTTTCATCCCCGCGAAGTATCATTACCGCACGGACATCGGGAGGAAATACAAGCTTCTTAATGAGCTTATTTGCCCAAGGATGGTCTTCTGTAACCTCTGAAGCTACAAACTCTAAGTCTGTTTCAGACCGGTAGTCGGAGAATGTTTTCATAACGTCTTCTCTGTCGTCCACCATGGAAAGCTCCTTTGAGAAATACGGCAGGAGCGTCCCCTGTACAATTATTGACAGAAGTACTATACAAAATACAATGTGGAACACATCGTTATCGGTTGTGACCGGTGAAAGCTGAATCAGTATCGCAAATGCGATGGATGCCGCACCCCGAAAACCTGCAAGGTTGATAATAAGCTGTTGTTTGAAGGGTGCTTTGAAGGGTGACAGTATCAAAGCCACGGCAACAGGACGTGCAACAAGCGTCAAGAACAGCATGACAAGTATCGCCGTACCGATGACGAGCGGTATTTCTCGAGGGGTTGAAAGAAGCCCCAACAGGAAGAACAACGCCATCTGTAAAAGGTTTGTGACCCCGTCGAAAAAGTGTGCGGAGGCAATCTTCTCTTCGGTGTCCATTCTGGTGTTGCCTAAAACTATGCCGACGATATATACGGCAAGATAGCCGTTGCCGCCGACCATTGAGGGAATTGAATAGGATAGAAGTGCGATTGCAACAAGGAGGATTGACGTTACCCCCGAAGCCGAAACCTTCTTGAAAAGTTTCACCGACAGCATGGCGATAATTACACCGCACCCTATGCCGAGGATTAATTGTTTAAGGATAAGTTCGGTAAATTCAAGCACCGGTGAAACGGTTGATGCCGCCGCCTGCATTTCCATAAGCTGGAGTACTATAATTGTCAGCATATAGGACCACGGGTCATTTGAGCCGCTCTCAAGCTCCAAGAGCGGAGCGGTACCCATCTTGAGGTTGAGCTTTCTCGAACGGAGTATGAAAAATACCGTTGCTGCATCGGTTGATGCGATTACAGCACCGACAAGAAGCCCTTCAAGCAGTTCAAGTTTTAAGACAAAGTGACAAAACAGCCCGACAAGTACGGCGGTTAAGATAACCCCGATTGACGACAGCAACCCTGCTTTGACTGCCTGCTTTTTGGCGTGCTCCCAGTTCGTGCCGAAGCCGCCGTAAAACATGATGAATATCAGACAGACGGTCGAAACCTTTTCCGCAAAATCAAAATTTTCAAAATGGATTTGAAGCATCGGAATCGGTCCGTCTTCACCCAAGAGCATACCTAAGAGTATGAAAACCACAAGCATCGGCACGCCGAGTTTGAAGGAGATCTTTCCCAAAAAGGTGCAGACGATGATTATAACGGCAATAAACGCTAAAAGATAGATCATGTGCTCATTACCTTTTTCTAATAGTATTACGACTTTGTAAACAGATTTAAGATTCTATATTTGCCTTTATCGCGTCTAAAAACTCTTCGGTGGAAACCGATTTTTTATTATCCAAGGTCGAAAGGCTGTAAAGGTCGCCGGTCATTATTCCGCTTTCGATGGTCGTTATAACCGCTGCTTCAAGCTTGTCTGCAAAGGCACAGAGTTCGGGAGTGCCGTCAAGCTCGCCGCGTTTACGGAGTGCTCCGCTCCAAGCATAGATTGTCGCAACCGAGTTGGTAGATGTGCGTTCGCCCTTAAGGTGCTTATAATAGTGACGTTGAACGGTGCCGTGTGCCGCTTCATATTCATATATTCCGTCGGGGGAAACAAGCACGGAACTCATCATACCAAGACTGCCGTAAGCGGTGGCAACCATGTCGCTCATAACGTCACCGTCATAGTTCTTGCACGCCCAGATATAGCCGCCCTTGTCGCGGATAACCCTTGCAACAACATCGTCGATGAGGGTGTAAAAATATTCAATACCTGCCTTGTCAAACTTTTCCTTATAATTCGCTTCAAAGATTTCAGCGAAAATGTCCTTAAAGTGGTGGTCGTATTTTTTCGATATAGTGTCCTTTGTCGCGAACCAGAGGTCCTGTCGGGTGTCGAGAGCATAGTTAAAGCAGGTGCGGGCAAATGCCGCGATAGATTTGTCGGTATTGTGAACGCCCTGAACTATGCCGGCACCGTCCGAAAAGTCGTGGATCAGTTCACGCGAAATACTTCCGTCGGCGTTTGTAACGACAATCTCCGCCTTTGCACCGGCAGGAACCTGAAACTCGGTATTTTTATAGATATCGCCGTATGCGTGACGGGCGATGGTAATAGGCTTAGTCCATGTGGGGATGAAGGGGTTAATGCCCTTAACGATGATCGGTGTTCTGAAAACGGTGCCGTCAAGGATCGCTCTGATGGTCCCGTTGGGGGATTTCCACATCTCTTTGAGGTTATATTCCGGCATTCTTGCGGCATTCGGGGTAATAGTCGCACATTTCACCGCAACGCCGTATTTTTTCGTGGCTTCCGCCGAATCGAAGGTAACTTGGTCGTTAGTTTCGTTACGATATACGAGCCCTAAGTCGTAATATTCGGTTTTAAGGTCAACATAGGGGCAGATAAGGATATCCTTGATCATCTGCCAGATTATGCGGGTCATCTCGTCGCCGTCCATCTCCACAAGCGGAGTTTTCATCTGTATTTTATTCATCTTTATTATACCTCACAATAAACTTAATAATCAAGGGAATTGCCGCTCCTATAAGAGTACCGACAAGGGCAAGTCCCCAAGGTGAATCGGGAATTTCGGGGATAGAACGATAATCCCCTCCTGCCAAAGCGACAAACCAGTCGAAAGCACCGCCGATAATTGCGGCAAAGAGAAATCCCGCAACAGCCCCGATTGTTGCTCCGAGAGCAATCTGCCTTATATCCCCGGTCTGTTTTTCGTCTCGAAGCTCTTTTAAGAGCTTGAGGCGTTCAAGCCTGTCCCCGTCGTCGCCGGTGTCGGGATCAAGAGCTATATCAAGGAGCAGTTCGCAGGGGAAATCGCTGCAATAAGAACAATCGTCAATCTTCTTTAATTTAACAACACAGTCCTTTATCTCGCAAACGCCGTCCCAATATGGTTCTGTCATAGCCCTGCAACCGTCACAGCCGACATCATGTTTGATTTTACAAGCTTCGCAGTCAAGACCGCAGCGGCTTATGTTATTTTCCATAACCTTCTATTTTGCTAACTGCAGGCGGGTGAAGTCCAAAAGACCTCCCGCTGCCATTATTTCGCTGTTTCTTGCCGAAAGCTCGCATTTAACGCTGTAGCTTTCATTTTTGGTTTTATTAACAAGGGTGAATACCGATTTTCCCGACTTCACCGCACCGACAATGCCCGGGAGTTCTAAGATATCGCCCTGTGAGATTTTGTCATAGTCGGCTTCATTGACAAATTCAAGCGGCAAAATCCCGGCGTTGATGAGGTTAGCTCTGTGAATACGTGCAAAGCTCTTGACGATAACTGCTTTTACGCCCAGATAGAGCGGTGCAAGTGCTGCGTGTTCACGGCTTGAGCCCTGCCCGTAATTAACTCCGCCGATGATGATATTATCACCCATCGCCTCGGCACGTTCCGGAAAGGTTTCGTCGCACACCACAAAGCAATGTTTTGAAATCGCGGGGATATTTGAACGCAGCGGCAATATTTTCGCTCCCGCCGGCATAATATGGTCTGTGGTGATGTTGTCACCGACCTTCAGGCTGACCTCCGCTGTAATAGTTTCTGCCAAAGGTGCTGTCTTAGGATACGGCTTTATATTCGGTCCGCGTTTGATTTCAAGAGCCTTTGCAGTCTCTTCATCAGCCGGTATCGTAATCATATTATCGTTTATATCAAATTTCTCAGGGAGAGCAAATTCAGGCTGTGCCCCCAAATCGCGAGGATCGGAGAAATAGCCGTTGATGGCAGATAACGCCGCAGTTTCAGGGGATACAAGATAGACCTGTCCGTCTTTAGTGCCCGAGCGACCTAAGAAATTACGGTTGAAGGTACGAAGTGATACTCCGGCTGAGTTAGGCGACTGCCCCATCCCTATGCAGGGACCGCAGGCACTCTCAAGGATTCGGGCTCCGGCATCAATCATGTCAGCTAACAGCCCGTTTTCGGAAAGCATATGGAGAACCTGTTTCGATCCGGGTGCGATTGAAAGCTGTACCTCGGGATGCACGGTTTTTCCTTTTAATATATGTGCAACCTTCATCATATCATATAATGAAGAGTTGGTGCAGGAACCGATACAAACCTGATCGACTTTTATTTTGCCGATCTCCTCCGCCGACTTTATGTTGTCGGGTGAATGAGGGCAAGCCGCCAGAGGTTTTAACTGCGACAGGTCTATTTCAATAGTCTCGTCATAGACAGCGTCGTCATCCGCCTTGAGTTCAACCCAGTCGGCTTCTCTTCCCTCTTTTTTAAGGAAGTCTTTGGTAATATCATCGGAGGGGAAGATGCTCGTCGTTGCACCAAGTTCCGCTCCCATGTTGGTTATCGTCGCACGTTCGGGAACGGAAAGCGTTTTCACTCCCTCGCCGGTATATTCGATAATTTTGCCGACTCCGCCCTTGACGGTAAGTATCCGCAAAACTTCAAGGATAACGTCTTTAGCCGAAACCCAGCCGGGGAGCTTCCCTGTGAGCTTTACGTTGACGATCTTCGGATATGTTATATAGTATGCACCTCCGCCCATGGCAACGGCAACATCAAGCCCGCCCGCGCCGATGGCGATCATTCCGATGCCGCCGCCTGTCGGAGTATGGCTGTCGGAACCCAAAAGTGTCTTCCCGGGTATGCCGAAACGCTCAAGATGAACTTGATGGCAAATTCCGTTGCCCGGTCTTGAATAGTATACACCGAATTTCTTCGCCGCAGAGCCGATAAAAAGATGGTCATCTGCATTTTCAAAGCCGCTTTGAAGCGTGTTGTGGTCAACGTAAGCGACAGAACGCTCTGTCTTCACACGCGGTATTGCGATTGCTTCAAATTCAAGATACGCCATAGTTCCGGTTGCATCCTGGGTAAGGGTTTGATCGATTCGGATTCCGATTTCTTTACCCTTCGTAAATTCTCCGTCGATGGTGTGGAGTTTTAAAATCTTCTCTGCAAGTGTAAGTCCCATTTACTATCACCTTTTCAATTTAAATCACATTAATTATACTATATTAAAAGTCTCTTGTCAAGGCTTAGTGAAAATTATATAATAAACAACCCATTTTTTCAGCATTTGTTCGGTATCAATGTCAGAATGCACAAATAAAACAAAAAAATTGTCGTTCCTATTTGTAAATTTTTTGTGAAATACTTGACTTTCCTTAACACTTCTGATACAATATAAACAATCGGGTACGAATTATGAAAACTTAATGTACATATTATGTGTATCCGGTTATTAAATTTTGTAGATAGTACCAGTATGGCTGTTATGGTAAGCTTGTTTTCAAGATTGCAGTCATGCAAAGTATTTTCTAAATAATGGTTAATTAATAGGTTTAGTTAACTAAAATTTTGCTTACCCCATATTTTAGGAGGTTTCAATGAAAAAAAGAATTCTTACAGCCGTGTTGTCTGTTGCTATGATCGCTTCTTTAGCAGCTTGCACAGGCACCACACCCGCAGTTGATGACAGCGGTGCAGCTACAACTCCTGCTCCTGCTGTTGATGGCGGCGGAGATGCTCCCGCTCCTGCTCCTTCCGGCAAAACAGTTATCAACATGTATGCTTTCACAGACGAAGTTCCCGGCATGTGGGACAAGTATGTTGAAGTTTACCCTGAGATCGCTGATAAGTATGAACTCAAAGCTACAGTTATCGCTACTACAGACGGCCTTTACGAGCCCGCTCTTGACCAGGCTCTCGCAGGCGGTGCTGGTTCTGCTCCCGATATCTACGCTGCAGAAGCTGCTTTCGTTCTCAAGTACACAAAATATGACGCTGCAGGCTATGCTGCTCCCTACAAGGATCTCGGCATTGATGTAGAAAACCTTATCACTGCAGGCGATATCGCTGCTTACTCTGTTGATATAGGCAGAAACCAAGCAGGCGACGTTGTTGGTCTCGGTTACCAGGCCGTTGGCGGATGTGCTATCTACCGTTCTTCCATCGCTAAGGAAGTTTTCGGCACAGATGATCCCGCTACAATCGGCGGTATAATCGGCCCCGGCTTCGACAAATTCTTCGAAGCTGCTGAAACACTCAAGGCTGCAGGCTACAAGATCGTTTCCGGCGACGGCGACGTATGGCACCTTATCGAGAACTCCTCCCC
>JAISIC010000082.1 GCA_031262225.1 Ruminococcus sp.
GGATATCATTATTTTTAACCCTGTAATCTCTTCTCGACACATTATAACAAAAATATATTAATATTTTTAGTCGAGATTATTAATGAGGTGTGTTTTTTGGATAAACATTTTATAAATTCTGTCGATAATTATACACAATTTGGCAAAGATTCGTTCGATTTATCAAAAAGGTTTATTAAGGAAATTAATGCAAAGCATATACATTTCATCGGCATCGGCGGATCGGGAATGTTTCCGCTTGTACAGATACTTCACGACAACGGTTTTTATATTACCGGCTCCGATAACAACGCTACAGAGACTACCCAAACACTCCTGGATATGGGAATAACGGTCTTTTTACGACAAGAACCCGAAAATATAGGAAATGCAGACCTTGTCATCTACACCGCTGCCGTGTCAGAAACGAATCCCGAGCTCTCTGCGGCACGTGCTTCGGGTGTCCGTCTCCTTGAACGAAGCGAGCTTTTGGGGCTCCTCACAGCCTTTTACGACAACACAATCTGCGTTTCGGGAACACACGGAAAAACCACCGTCACCTCGATGATAACGCAAATTTTCTTCGATGCGGGGCGAGACCCGAGTGCCGTCATAGGCGGCAAACTCAAAGCCATAGGAGGTTCGGGCAGAAGCGGGGGTTCAAACACATTCATCGTTGAAAGCTGTGAATTTCGCGACCATTTCCTGAAACTCTCTCCCGATATTGCGGTAATTCTTAATATCGACGAAGACCACATGGACTATTTCAAGACTTTAGACAGACTTGTCGGCTCCTTCACCCGATTCGCAGACTCCGCTTCAAAGGTAATAATTTACAATGGAGACGACAAAAATACAGTTTTTTCGACAAAAAACGTCACTAAAAATAAATTAACATTCGGTTACGATTCTGAAAATAATTATTATCCATGCAACATACAAAACGTTAATCCATTATTAACAATATTCGATGTTTATAAAGACAAATCGTTACTTTGCACAATAAAACTTCAGGTTCCGGGCAAACATAACATTTTAAATGCAGTTGCGGCAGCTACCGTTTCCGATTTTTGTAAAATCAAGCCCGACGAAATCTCAAAAGGTCTCGAAAACTTCCACGGAGCGGGGCGGCGTTTTGAAAAATACGGCGAGGCGGGCGGCATAACGGTTGTTGACGACTACGCTCATCACCCTGCCGAAATCGCCGTAACCCTTGATGCGGCACTGTCTATGAAATCTATGGGATTTTCAAGAGTTATCGCCGTCCACCAGCCGTTCACATTTTCCCGTACAAAGACACTGCTTTCCGACTTCGCCTCTGTCCTCTCAAAAGCTGATATAACGGTGCTTACATCAATCATGGGCGGGCGTGAAGAGAATATCTATGACATTCACACTTCTGATCTTGCAAAGCTGATTCCGGGTGCTTATTTCTTTGAAGAGGAAGAGCATGATGCGAACTTCAACCTTGTTTGTGACTGCCTTTGTGACATAGCACGTCCCGGCGACCTTATTATCACACTCGGATGCGGCGACGTCAATAAAGTTGCTCGAAAACTTGTGACTATGTTACAGGAAAAATATGAAAATGCCGGAGGGGTAAAATGAAGGATAAATTGGTATCGGTTTATGACTACATCAAGGACAGAATCGAATCGCAGGGCTATGCACCGTCTGTTCGCGAAATATGTTCCGAACTCGACATAGGTTCAACATCCACCGCCGCAAGATATATTAATACCCTTGTCGAAGAAGGATATCTTGAAAAATCGGACGGCAAAAACCGTGCCGTGAAACTCACCGGCAAGAACGCCCGCCGCATCCCCCTTGTAGGTACTATAACCGCCGGTCAGCCGATAACAGCTATGGAAGAGGTTATCGAATATATTAACTTTCACGCCGATAAGAAATATTACGGGGAGCTTTTCGCTCTCAAAGTCCGCGGCGACAGCATGATTAACGCTTTCATAGCCGACGGCGACATCGCTGTTGTCGAAAAAGCACCTTTTGTCGGAAACGGCGAGATTGCCGCCGTTATGATTGACGGTGCGGCAACGCTCAAACGCTTCTATAAAGAGGGCGGGCGTTATCGTCTCCAGCCCGAAAACAACTATATGAAACCGATCTATTGCAACTCCTGCGAAGTACTCGGGCGGCTTGTCGCAATTATGAGGTATTACTCGTGAAACGAGTAATACTGATTATCTCCTAATTATCTCATTATTAATATTGCATTTTATCGTAATCTGTGTTATACTATAGCTATACATACCCCCATTAAACATTTGGAGATATTATGAAAAAGAATATAAAAACTGTTGAAACCGATAATGATTGTTTGGTATCTTACCTTAAAAAATATGCACCCCTTGCCTGTGCCCTGCTTTTATTCCTGCTTTCTGCGGGATTCATCTTCGTGAAACTCATCAGCTTAAAACGATATAACGAGCGTTGGGCTGACTACGACGAGTGCGGAGCATTATAAATGGTTATAATAGGCGATAACATCTGTTTAGGCGGCGAAAAATCCATCTGCGGTGCCGTTACAGTCGAAAACGGCAGGATTGTAAAGATAGATGAATTTCCGCCCGAAAAGCTTGCAGAAACCGCTCATGATATAAACGCTGTCGGGAAGACAATCTCCCCCGGCTTTATCGATGCCCACACACACTTGGGTCTTTTCGGTTCGGGGATAGGTATCGAAGGGGACGACCTCAACGAAGATTCCGACCCTGTGACCCCTCATCTTCGTGCTCTTGATGCCATTGATCCGTTCGACTCTGCATTTTCATCGGCATATTGTCACGGCATCACCACCGTCATAACCGGCAGCGGTTCGGCAAACGCCATCGGCGGCGACATTGTCGCGATGAAGACTGTAGGTACCATCGCCGACGAAATGGTTATTAAAACTGTCGGGATAAAATTCGCCTTAGGTGAAAACCCGAAAGCTATACACGGTGACAAAGATTCAATGCCCGTTACAAGGATGGGTATTGCTGCTTTGATCCGCGAAGCCCTCTATAAGGCAAAGCGTTATAAAGAGGACGTGGAAGCGGCAAAGTCTGACCCCGAAATTGACCGCCCTGAGTATGACATTAAGTCGGAGGCTTTAATTCCGCTTTTAGAGGGCAAAATCAAGGCTCATTTTCATTGCCACAAGGCTAATGATATTGTCACAGCCGTGAGGATTTCAAAGGAATTTAACATACCTTATACCCTTATCCATTGCACCGAGGGCTATAAAATCGCAGAGTTTTTAGCAAAAAATAACGCTACAGCTGTTATCGGTCCGATAATATCCTCAAAATGCAAGCCTGAGCTTGCGGGCGTAACCGAGCAGAACGCAGGGTTAATGCAAAAGCAAGGCGTGACGGTTGCAATCGGCACCGATTATCCTGAAATCCCCGAATACTATCTTCATCTTTCAGCAATGATTGCAGGGCAAAACGGCTTAACACACCCGCTTGATGCAATAACGCAGAGTGCCGCGAAGATTGCCGGGATTGACGACAGGGTAGGTTACATACGCGAGGGCTATGATGCCGATATTGTAATACTTGACAAAGACAGGGTTATCACCACCATCATTAACGGAGAGGTTGTGTTTGACGACGATGATAACAAGAAATAATTTTGATCTTCCCGTACTTGAATATTACGGCGGCGGTGCAAGCTACAGCGGCGGCAGGCGGGGCGACAAGAAGGACGACTATAACTTTCATCTGTCCATTAAAAAGACAGATGACGGTAAAGAGATAACGGTGAATATATGGTATGGGATATTCAATCTCGAAAATTCAACCGAGATATCAAACGAAAGTTTTCCTGTCAGTGAAACAGGACTGTCAAAGGCTTATGATTACATAGACGATTGCTATGATATCTGGGCGAGAGACCATAACCTTGCATATATATCTGAAAACGCGTGAAAATCGCGTTTTTTTTATGTAACTTTTGTGTATTTTCCTCATATCATTAAATAAGCGTATAATTATCAGATTACATAGAGGAGTGTGGACAATTTGCCGAAGGTGTTTTTAAGTCCCTCAACACAAGAATGGAATAAATATGTAAACGGCGGAACCGAAGAACAGTATATGAACATTTTAGCCGACTATATGGAGCCGCTCCTGCAGGCAACAGGTATTGACTATGTACGAAACGACCCGTCAAAGAATGTACTTGGTGCGATTGACGATTCAAACGCCGGAAATTATGATGTGCATCTTGCACTTCATTCAAACGCGGGCGGCGGAAACTATGCAGGTAGATTGCAGGGCGTTGATGTATACTACTCCCCTTATTCCGAGTTTTCCGAGAAGCTTGCCGACATAATCGCCGACAATTTCAAAGCAGGTACATATCCCGATGCGTCGAAGGTTAAGACAGAGGCTACAACAGGGCTTGCCGAGGTCACCCGCACAAAGGCAGTTTCGGTGCTCTCCGAAATCGGTTATCACGACAACCCCTCCGATGCCGACTGGATTAAAAATAACATTCCGCAGATTGCCGAAACGATGGTAAAATCCCTTGCACAGTACTTCGGCATACCGTATATAAACGGCGGTGCACCCCGATTCGGTACCGTCACCACTGACGGCTCAAACCTCAATATGCGTGAATTTCCGGCTATGACAGCGGCTGTAGTCGGGTCGATACCCGCCGGAGCAACAGTTACCATCACAGGCGATGCCGGCGATTGGTATGTTGTAAACTACAACGGCAATAAGGGTTATTCGGCAAAAGAATTTATAACAATGAACTGAAAATAATCGGGGGGGGTAGATGTAATCTACCCCCTTGGTAGATGTGATCTACCCCCTTTTTTTCTATGACCTAAGTGCATCCACCGGCGAAACCGATGCGGCTTTGTATGCCGGATATGCCCCGAAAATTGCACCGAGAGCAACCGAAACGATAAGCGTTATAATGCAAAGCATGGGCGATACCAAAAACTGTATTCCTGTCAGGGCACAGGCGGTGTATGAAAGCCCGAGCCCTGCCGCAAGCCCGATTGAAGCCCCTATTAATGTTATGAGCGCCGATTCGGACAGAAATTCAAACATGATAGTGAGCCTGCCTGCACCTATTGATTTTTTTATTCCGATTTCGCGGGTACGTTCGATAACCGATGTCAGCATCACCGTCATTATCGACGTTCCCGAAACGATAAGGCTTATTCCGGCGACGGCTGAAAGTGCAAGGGTTACCGTCCTTAGTATATCAAGCATACTGTCTTTTTGTTTCAAGAGGTTTTCAACCGAAACGGCGGCGTTTTCATATTCCTTTGAAAGTTCTTTTGAAAGTCTTTCGGAAACTGCTTCTCCTGAAACTGCATCGGTCACCTTCACGGCGATTTCGTCAAAATTTTCGGTAGCGAGGCTCGTCTGCATAATCGAATAGGGCAGATAAACAAAATCAGGCACAAATCCCGAAAGCATATTCTGCAAAACGTTGACGCCCGTCTTGACTATCCCGACAATTTCAAACGTTTCATAATGTGTACCGAAGTTAATTTCAATCGTCTTTCCGACTATGTTCGAGCGTTTGTATGTCTTTATTGCCAAACTTTCGTCAATCATACAGACTTTATTTTCGGTTGCGATATCGCCGCGATTGATTTTCCGTCCGTGAATCACATCAAGCTTTATCACCGAGTCGGCATTTTCATTGATGCCCCACATCATAACCTGTAAAGCGCGGTTTTGGAGGTTTGCATCGGTAATGATATTCATGAGCGGCATTGCATCAATCACGTCGGGAGTTTTTTTGATATTTTCAAGATCGGAATATGTGAGCACCGTCCCCCCGGCTTCAGCGACTGTGACAATAAGATTATCCATCCCCATTCCGCTCATTCGGGTGTTGATTTCATTAGTCCCGATTTCGCCGATTGCCGAGACAAGCACCACAGCACAAACCCCCACTGCTATTCCGATAACGGTGAGGGAGAAGCGAAGTTTCTGACGGAAAAGCCCTCTTAAAATCTTTCCGCTCATCGGTCACCCTCATCTTTAGGAGCGTTATCTTCAAATGTCACCTCATCGCCGTCTAACACGTCTTCCGAAACTTTGATAACCTCTTCGTTTTCAAGAAGCCCTGCGATAACTTCAACCCCGTCGGGCAGTTCATCACCCAAAGTCACATATCGCTTCACGGCGATGTTATTTTTCAGCACGAAGATATACTCCCCGACCTCGTCTTGAGCGATCGCTTCATAGGGGATAAGCCGCATATTAACAGATGTGCCCGTAATTATAGTTATCTCCGCCGTATAACCGCTCTTCAATAGTTCATCGGGGTCAAGAATCTGTGCCCAAACTTCAACTACTGTTTTGGTCGCGTTACCTATTGTGAGCTTGCTTGCGTTTGAAGCGATGCCGATAACCTGTGCTTCATATTCCCTGTCAGGAAAAGCAGTCCCGGTGACTGTGGCAGAAAGCCCTGTTGATATGCCGCTGATATCCTTTTCGGGGATAAATGTTTGAACGCAGATAACGCCCGTCTCTTCATTTTTGATGATACTCCCGGTTGTTGTCACCGACTCAACAAAGCTTATTTTACGTATCTTAACCTCTTCGACTGTAGGAATTGTTTTAATAAAAAACTCGGGGATTAAAAGAATAATTATCGTTATGACTATCGCTGCAAGCAGACAGGTAGCAATCCTTTTTGCGTTTTTGCTCATAAAAAAATCCCCCTGAAAATTCTAACCTTTTAGCAAGATTAGTTTACCTTTTCAGGGGGTATTTATTCT
>JAISIC010000087.1 GCA_031262225.1 Ruminococcus sp.
TTATATCAAGGCTGACGACGAAGATATATTCGCTGATTTTGATGAATAAAGAGGGAACAGGGAAAATGAAGAAAGCAGCAAAAGAGGTTATTGACACAAAAAAGGAGATGTTTACTGCATTAACGGCACTTGCGGAAGTCTATGGCATACCGCTTGACCAGCTTTGCAGTAAAATCGAGGGCGGGCTTCTTGCCGCCGTGAAAAAGGAATATCCCGACTGCGAACCGGAAGACTTTTTTGTCAAAGTTTCGCCTGAAGATGATATTTTTGAAGTTTCGCTTCTCCGAACCGTTGTGCTTGATGAGCCTACCTATATTAACGAGATTAATATTGACGAAGCGATCGCGTTAAATTATAAGGATGCGACCGAAGGACAGCGTGTGAAATACAAGCTTCCCATCGAAAAGTTCGGACGAGTTGCGGCTATGCAGGCAAAACAGTCACTGCGTCGGGACATCAAAGAATACGAAAAAGAGAAGCTTTTATCGCTCTTTTCCGACAAGGAACATACCATCATTTCCGCCATTATCAATACTGTTGACTTTAACACAGGTGCGGCGACACTCACATTTGAAGGCACGGAAGTCTATCTTCCCCGCTCCGAGCAGATTCCGGGTGAAAGGCTCATGCCGGGTCATCCGCTTGGCGTTTATGTTATCGGTATTGCAAATCCCGAAAAGAAGCCCTCTGTAAAGATTTCAAGAACCCATAAAGACTTCATCCGCTGCCTTTTTGAGCGTGATATTCCCGAAATCGGGGACGGCACTGTTGAGATAAAATCCATCTCACGCGAAGCCGGAATCATGAGCAAGGTTGCCGTTTGGTCAAATAATCCCGAAGTTGATGCGATAGGAACCTGTATAGGTCCGAAAAGCTCAAGAATCAACGGCATCGTTTCGGAACTTCGCGGTGAAAGAATCGATCTTATCGAATATGACGAAAACCCCGCACAGTTTATAGCAAATGCACTTTCACCTGCCGAGGTTACAGATGTAACTATCCTCGAACCTGTCGGTGAGGAACTTTCATCCGAAGTTATCGTTCCCTCAAACCAGCTTTCACTTGCAATCGGCAAGAAGGGTATTAACGCGAAGCTTGCGGCAAGGCTCACAGGATATAAAATAGATATTCATTCCGAAAGCGAACTTGAAAATGAATAAAAAAAAGCCGCTGCGGCTTTGTGTAGTATGCGGATCCGAAAAACCGAAATCGGAACTTGTCAGGGTATATAGAAGTCCGGACGGTGAGATAGGCATTGACAAAACAGGAAAATCAGGAGGCAGAGGCGCATATGTCTGTAAGGAAGGGCTTTGCATTGAGAAATTAAAAATCCGAAAGCAAAAGAGATTAGACAAAGGATTTAAAATGCGCGTTTCCGATGACATATACGAGAAGCTGAGTGAATTTATAAAGGGCAAGAACGAGGGGGGAATCTGACATTAATGCTTGAAGCAGCAAAGAAGGCTTTCGGTGTGCTGACACTTGCACGAAAAGCCGGAAAGTTAGTACTCGGTTTCGATGCGGTGAAAGAAACTTTGCAAAACCGCACGGCAAAACTTGCAGTCATAACTTCGGATGTTTCACCGAAAACCGAAAAGGAAGTCAGATTCTATTGCACACGTGCATGCGTTGACATAATTTCCGTACCGCTTTCGATGGATGAAGTATCAAAGCTTTTAGGAAAAAAGAGCGGCGTAATCTCTGTTACGGACGGCGGTCTCGCCGAACTCATCAAGAAAAAATATAATGAGTATCGGACATCTATGGAGGATAATAAATGGCAGTAACTAAACCCAAAAAAAAGCTAACAGATCTCGCAAAGGACCTCGGTATCACAACCGCGGCGATAGTTGAATTTTATAAAACCGAAATGAATACCGAAAAGAAATCATCTGCATCGGTTGAAACGGACGACGCCAACCTTGTAATCGAATATTTCTCGCAGAAAAATTCAGTTGCAAGCTTTGACGATTATTTTGCTATGCGCGGAAGTGCCGATACAGAAAAGAAACCCGAAAAGGATGTACTTAAGTCTTTAAAAGGGATTATCCCCAAGGCTAAACCTCCTGTGCCTAAACAAGCGGCACCCAAACCCGTAAAGCCGCAGGATGTTAAGGTAACAAAGGTTCCTTCGCCGTCTGCCGCACCGGGAGCCCTTCGTACTCCTCAAAAACCGGCCGTTCCCGTGAAGAGCACCCGGACTGAAAAACAATCCGACAAGAACGCCGGTAATTTTATCCCGAAACCCGATGCAGCTAAACAAGCGGTATCAAAATCGGAGCAGTTTAAGGAACGCTTTAACGCGAAGGATTTGCTTGAACGTGCCAAAAAATCTGATAAAGCCGATAAACCTGCCGCAAAGCATAATGAGCCCAAAGAAGCAC
Organism: Ruminococcus sp.; assembly: GCA_031262225.1. GTDB lineage: Bacteria > Bacillota > Clostridia > Oscillospirales > Ruminococcaceae > JAISGY01. The sequence continues at coordinate 2,385 of JAISIC010000087.1, forward strand.
GCAGACAGCAGTCTATCGGCGGGAATATTGCAGATGCTTCAACAGTTGACCAGAAGATTCATAATATCGACACTCGCGGAACCTACGTTGAGATAGATAAATATAACGAACGTTATGACAATATCGCACCGACAAATATCGGCGGCAAACGTCAGGACAGCTTCAAAAGCAAGCAGAAGATTACCCAAAAATCACAGCAGAGAAAAACTCAGCAATATTCAAGCAAGTTTGAAACGGAAGCACAGAAGATGCGCCGTCTTGAGCTTGAACGTGCAAGAAAACAGCAGATAAAAGTCTTGATTCCGGACGAAATCGTCGTTTCAGAGCTTGCGATACGCCTTAAAATGACCGTTGCAGCGGTTATAAAGCAACTGATGAAGCTCGGCGAGATGAAGACCATTAACGACGTTTTAGATTATGATACTGCGGCTCTTGTGTCGGAAGAATTAGGTGCAAAGGTTGAACGCGAGGTTATCCTGACCATTGAAGACAGGCTGATTGACGATACCGACGACACCGAAGGCGGCGAAGAACGTCCGCCGGTAGTAGTTGTTATGGGACACGTTGACCACGGTAAAACGTCGCTCCTTGATAAGATCAGAAATGCACACGTAACTGACACAGAGGCGGGCGGCATCACCCAGCATATCGGTGCATACACCGTTATGTCGGGCGGCAAACCGATTACCTTCCTCGACACACCGGGGCACGCCGCGTTCACGAGCATGAGAGCCCGCGGTGCTTCCATCACCGATATTGCTATCCTTGTTGTTGCGGCTGACGACGGAATAATGCCGCAGACCATCGAGGCTATTAACCATGCAAAAGCCGCGAATATCCCGATAATCGTCGCTATAAACAAGATGGATAAAGACGCTGCTAACCCTGATGTCATCAAGCAGCAGCTCACCGAGCACGGGCTTGTTATCGAGGAATGGGGCGGCGATATAATCTGTGTTCCCGTCTCTGCAAAGACAGGCATGGGCATCGACGAGCTTTTAGAGCAGGTACTTGTTGTAGCCGAGGTTGCCGAGCTCAAGGCAAATCCGAACCGGCTTGCAAAGGGAGCAGTTGTTGAAGCACGTCTTGACAAGGGAAGAGGACCTATCGCAACGCTTCTTATTCAAAGCGGTACTCTCAAAACAGGTAACGTTCTTATCGCAGGAACGGCTGTGGGACGTGTGCGTGTTATGACCAACGACAAGGGCGAGGTTGTTACCGAAGCGGGACCGTCAATGCCTGTGGAGATCACCGGTCTTGCCGAAGT
>JAISIC010000027.1 GCA_031262225.1 Ruminococcus sp.
TCACAGAAGCAAATCCTGCATATGAAACAGGCGTTGCAGGTGAAACAGGCGGCGGAATTTACTACATAAAAGATGACGGTAATTTATATTATCAACACTTCAAATCGTGGGATTTTACAAAGCCTGACGGCGAGGAGATTTTAGCTGAGGTAGATGTCCGTTCGGTATACGGCTGTGAAATCAACAGCTATGCACAGTTTTACATAAAAAGTGACGATTCGCTTTGGGGTTTCGGTGATAATTCGGACGGACGTTTCGGCGGGAGTGAACTCGGTGCAATAAATACAGAAGCGGGTTATATTACGCGTGAAAACGCCGTTAAGCTAATGGATGATGTTGCGGAAATCTATGAGTTTTCTGACGAAGTTTACATAATAAAGACAGACAAAACGCTTTGGAGATTCAATAACCTGCATACAGACGGCGTTACTGATTATACAACGTCGATTGAAATCGCAAAAAATGTTATCAAAGTTTATGCAGACGGGCAATACCTGACTGAATTTGATACAGTTCCGACAGACGACGATCCTTGGCAGAACGACGGTTTTGAAACAACTTTTGCTTACATAATTCCCGAAAAATCAGGGCAGAATGAAGGCAAGCCGAAATACGGCATTACTTCTGACGGAACAGTTGCTTTTGTTGATAGCGGGATTATTGTTGTGACGGGGGTTAAATTGCCGTGATAATCCTTACCCCATAAATATTAACGGAGGGCGAAATGAAGAGATTTACTCCACTTTTAATGTCGTTTGTTATGCTCGTAAGTCTGACGGCTTGCGGAGCGGAAAACGATAATAACGAAAACGTCACTAAATCAACGACATCGGTAATAAATACTTTTAGCTACGAAAATCAATCAACAGAAGTATCAGAAAGTGAACAGGCAACAACAGATAAAAACGACATTGCCGAGCTTTTAGCCATAAAAATCAACGGCACAGATGTTTTGCTTCCGATGAATTTTGATGAATTTCTCGAAAAAACAGGAATTGAAACTGTTGAGCAAACAAACGCACGAAATTACACTGTTACCGACGGAAACGGCACGTTTGAAATCGGTGTTTCGGAAGAAAAAGTCGTAAGCATAATGGCGGCTTCTGCTGATTCAGACGAGGATTTTTCAATAGATCCATCAAAAACAGAAATAATCTTCCCCGGCGGGACAACGCTTGATACACTGAGAACAGAACTAAGCGGGATATATCCGTATAAAGACACCGGTACATTTATGGATAATATGATGTCGGGTGAAGCTATAACCGATATGTGGCTTCCGTATGTCGAGTCATACGAGTCTTCATCACTGCAATTCTATTTTGCGAACTCTGCGGCTGAAAAACCATCTACTATTTGGTTTTCGGTTGAATGAAATTGCTATTAAAATTATCGGAGGAAAATATGGGACTTTTCTCAAGCTTGTTAAACTCAGCTGTTAGAACAGGTGTATCTCAAGTCATAGGAAACAGCAACCTGTCAGATGTCAAAAACTTATTTGGCGGCAATACGCCTGCCGCTTCAACTGCAACGCAAAGGGACACCGATCTTTACAGCATAATTATTAACGGTAAACAAGTCACAATACCGATAAAATATGATGAATTTTTAGCGGTAACAGGGCTTCGGCAGCACGGAGAATTTTCAAAATACGGCGTTGATGTTACGGACGGTTACAGCACATTTTTCGTCGGTGTTAAGGATAATTACGTGCGGGACATTCACGTTTACTTAATGGGCGTTAATGACTATGAAGATGCCTTTGATCCGACAAAATCACAGATAGTTTTCCCGGGTGGATTAACTTTCGGTAAAACCAAAGCCGAAATCGCAGGTCTCTATCCTTTCAAGAATAAAGGCACATTTGTAACCGATACCGAATATGACGATATGCCTGCCGATGTTTGGACTATTGACCCGGAAAAAGACAAGAGTACAGTTTTGGTGATTAGATATACGAATTTTGATAAAGATGTTAAATTCGGCAGTCCAAGCGATACACCAACGTCTATTTTATTCTTTTTTGAGGGTGATTAAATTCAAGGAATAGAGGGATTGCATAACGCAGTCCCTCTTTTCATCTACCACCTCTATCCGTATTCCGTTTTCGCTCACCCCTCATAATTCTCTCCGCCGCCTTCAATTCATCAGAAAGCTTATTAATCCGAACGGCTTCAAGCTCATACCGCTCACGAAGTTCTGCATACTCCTTACGCCATTTTTCAAGCGGAATATCCTTCTTCCCATTCATAACGTCCGAAATATACCTATACGCCGTCTTGAATGAATCAAGTTCATCACGGTGTTTTTTGTGAAAATCATTTTCCTTAGGCGAACCCTCCTTCATTTTACTCCATTTCTGATAACAGTCACGAGTCTTAAAGTAAATATCAGCTTGCCTGATGTGTTCTCCAAGCGATTTAAGTCGTTTTGAATCCTTGAAATATTGGTGTCTAATTTCGTTAAGATTGTCTTTCATTTTAGCAACAGCCGACGGCATATCATTAAGCGAACGAATATCGTTCTGCTCGATATACAGAAGTGTATCTGCCATAGGGTGTAAACCTTTGATTTC
>JAISIC010000004.1 GCA_031262225.1 Ruminococcus sp.
TATTATAAAATTAACATCGACTGCGAAGGAGCATTTTTATATGGCGAGAGAAAAGAAAAGTAAAAAAACGTGGCTGATACTCTTTGTGATACTTTTAGCCGTAATCGGCGGGACGGTCTTCTTTTTTGTGAAGGCGGGACAGGAAAAGGCTTTGGATGAAATCTTCGCTATGGCTTCAAATTCGGAGCGTATCGGATTTTTAAACGGTCAAGGTTGGATAGTCAAGCCCGATCCCGTTCGCGAAGAGGCTGTCACACTCCCGACAGAATTTAACGATACATACACTGAATACCTAAAATTACAGGAATCGCAGGGCTTTGACCTGAAAAAATATGCGGGCGAGAATGTGACTATATATGTTTATGACATATTAAATTTCCCCGACTACCCCGAAGGCATTCAGGCTAACATGATTGTCGCAAACGACAGGCTCATAGGCGGCGAGATCAGACAGGACGCCGAAAACGGATTTATAATCCCGCTTCTGACACAGAGCTATATAGACCCTTATGATGCGGCAGAAGAAGCAGAAGTTTCAGAAACGATAGTTACAACAGTTTCCGCCGTGCAACCAACTATAACGATTGAGACCACCACAGCAACGGCACTCCCCCAGATAGTGCTTGAAGATGCGGCATACGTTCCGTTTGAAGCACTATACTAAAATAGCATTAACCGCAAAAGTCCCCCGATAATAATCGGGGGATTTACCTTTTTTATTCGGTCACGCGTAGGAAGCGCCCATCTTCATTGCTCTCATGTCGTTGTCGCGAAGCTTTTGCTTTGATGCGGGAACGACCTTTTCTACAGCCGCCTTGAAGTGTTCATCTGATATCAAGCCTGTTTCGCCGATAAGCTTTCCGAGCAGGATTATATTCGCACCGCCTGCAAGGTCGTTGCCGTCGGCAAGCTCTGTCGCGGGGATTGCAAATATCTTCAAATCGGTATGTGCAGCCTTCGCCGCTTCAATCGCGGAAGCATCAATCATGGTGCTGTCAACGATTACTAAACCGCCCGCCGGAACAAAGTCTATAAACTTTTCAAGTGACGGGGTGTTAAGAGCCATAAGCACATCGGGGTTTGTCACAAGCGGTGAACCGATGGGGTCATCTGCAATAACAACCGAACAGTTACAGGTGCCGCCGCGCATTTCGGGACCGTATGAAGGAAGCCATGAAACTTCCTTCCCTGCCATCAGCCCTGCATAAACAAGGATTTTCCCTGCAAAAAGGATACCCTGACCGCCGAATCCGGCAATTAAAATATTCGTGTTCACGAGTTTCCCTCCTTCTTGTTGTGAATATCCTCGTCTTTATATACGCCGAGAGGATAGTATGGCATCATCTCGTCCTGAAGTCTCTTAAGTGCCGCAACAGGCGACATTCCCCAGTTTGTGGGGCAGGTGGAGAGCACCTCTACTACCGAGAAACCGGCTTTGTTTTTCTGATTTTCAAAGGCTTTGCGAATCATCTTCTTTGCTTCGCGAACGTGGGGTACTGTGTCTACAGCTACTCTTGCCGCAAGTGCAGTTCCCGAAAGGGTTGAGAGCATCTCCACAACACGAATCGGATAGCCGTTGACAGCTGTATCACGTCCAAACGGCGTTGTCTGGGTTACCTGACCGGGAAGGGTTGTGGGTGCCATCTGACCGCCCGTCATGCCGTAGGTGGTGTTGTTGACGAAAACTATTACTATATTTTCGCCCCTTGCCGCCGCATGAACAGTTTCTGCCGTGCCGATCGCTGCAACGTCGCCGTCGCCCTGATAGGTAAATACGAACTTATCGGGGAGCGATCTTTTCACGCCTGTTGCAACCGCCGGAGCACGTCCGTGAGCGGCTTCGATCATATCGCAGTTAAAATAATCATATGCCATAACCGAACATCCGACAGGGCAAACGCCGATTGTGTCGCCCTCAATGCCCATCTCGTCGATAACCTCTGCAACAAGGCGGTGGATAATCCCGTGCGTACAGCCGGGACAATAATGGAGCACCGCATCGGTGAGTGCGTGCGGTTTCTCAAATACTACTGACATCTTACACGCCCTCCATATCTAATGTTTTTGTTATTTTTTCTATTTGTGCAAGTACTTCCGCCGGTGTGGGAATAATGCCGCCTGTGCGTCCATAGAACTCAACCGGCTTTTTGCACTCTATGGCAAGCTTCACATCTTCAATCATCTGCCCTGTTGACATCTCAACGGTGAGCAGAGTTTTCGCGTTTGACGAAGCCGCAACAAGCTCTTTTTTCGGATAGGGCCAAAGGGTTACGGGGCGGAAAAGTCCTGCCTTAATCCCCTTAGCTCTTGACGCATTAACGGCGGATTTGCATACCCTTGCAGTCGCACCGTATGCAACGATAACAAGCTCTGCATCGTCGCAAAGGAAGCTTTCTGCGGTGGTGTGCTTTGCTTCAATATCTTTATAGCGTTTGTCACGCTCTAAAATCGATTTTTCAAGCACATCCGGTTTGAGATAGAGAGAGTTTACTATATTATGCTCTCTCGAGCCGCCGTGCCCGTTTGTCGCCCAAGGTTTTTTAACCTCCGCTGTCTCGGTTTCGGGGAACTCAACAGGCTCCATCATCTGACCGAGCAGTCCGTCCGCCAAAATCATAGCGGGCATACGATATTCGTCGGCAAGGTTAAAGGCGTTATTCACAACATTAACCATCTCCTGAACGGAGTTGGGAGCATAGACTATAACCCTTGAATCGCCGTGCCCCAAAGCACGTGTGGCTTGGAAATAATCCGCCTGTGAGGGTTGGATACCGCCCAGACCCGGACCGCCGCGCTGAACGTTGATGATAACACAGGGCAAATCCGCACCGCAAAGGTAGGATATACCCTCTGTTTTAAGGGATATTCCGGGAGAAGAGGAGCTGGTCATACACCTCACGCCCGCTGCAGAAGCGCCGTAAACCATGTTTATTGCCGCAACTTCAGACTCCGCCTGAACAAACTGTCCCCCCGTTTTCGGGAGTTTCTTGGCAAGGTATGCCGCAACCTCTGTCTGAGGGGTTATCGGGTAACCGAAAAAGCATTTACAGCCGGCTCTGATAGCCGCTTCGGCAAGTGCCTCGTTACCCTTCATTAAACTTTTTTCCAAATTATTACTACCTTTCAACCGTTATACAGCAATCCGGGCACATCGTCGCACACATCGCACAACCGATGCAAGCATCCGGTTTCACAAATTCCGCAACAAGATAGCCCTTGTTATTGCGGGTGCTTTTTGACAGCTCAATACAAGCCTTCGGGCAGGCGTTCGCACACAGCCCGCAGCCCTTACATCTGCCGAAGTTAATTTCAATTTTCGCCATTCTGCCTCCATATGTTAATTCCATGGTTTCTTTACAATAATCTTTACTGTAAATCTATTATCTGAAGAATAGTCTATCATTTCGGGTATAACGGTTATTATTTCCTTAATTCCCGTCAATTTTGAAAGTTTTTGACACTCTTTTTCAGAATCTTTAATTGTTTCTGCGGTCGTTTCCTCCGCAAGGTTGGTGTTATTGACGATAACATCAGCACGAAAACCGCTTGCAGCTTCAATTTCACGCAGGATTTCAGCCGCGTCACTTGCCGTTTTAGACAGATATCTTCTGAAATTGACAACATAAAGGACTGTGACAGGCTTGTCCGAAAGAGCTTCTCTATAACGCCCCAAGGTTTTTGCACCCTCGTCGTCGCCGCCCACATCAATAATAAGGTTATCATACTCTGCCGCGGCACTGCCAAGGTCAAAGGTAAGGGACGGTATGTCAAGCGTTGAGGTGAAAAACTTGCTCACAACAAGCTTAACGCCCGCCGCCTCTAAAATTTCAGACTGATCAGCCGTGCGAAAATAGGGATTGACAATATCAAGGTCGGCAATCGCAGTACTACCTTCCTGCGATAGTTTCAACGCAAGGTTACAGGCAAAGTTTGTTTTGCCCGAGCCGTAATGCCCGATGATAATATATGTCATATTCTATTCAACCGAGATGATGTAGTAATAAACAGGTTGACCGCCGGAAACGAGCATAACATCCGCATCGGAATAACGGTTTTTCACATAGGTTTCAAGAGCGGAAGCCTTCTCATCGTCAATATCCGAACCGTAGATAATGGTGATGAACGCGGTGTCCTTCTTGCTCATATGCTTTATGAGCTTGCCTGCCGCCTTGTTTATGTCGGTGTCGGAAAGGAGCATCTTGCCGTTATCGAGGGCTAAAATCTCGCCCTGTTTTATTTCCTTGCCGTCGATATCGGAGTTTCGAGCCGCGAATGTAACCTGCCCTGTGCGGACGTTGTCAAGAGCTTTTATCATGTTCATGCGATTCGTTTCAAAGTCGGCATCGGGGTCAAAGTTCATCATAGCGGTGATGCCCTGCGGGATAAAGCGGGTGGGGATAACGCAGACTTCGCGATCCGCAAGCTTCCCTGCCTGTTCCGCCGCCATGATTATATTTTTATTATTCGGAAGCACAAATACTGTGTGAGCCGGCGTTGCAAGGATAGCCTTCAAAATATCATCGGTAGAAGGATTCATGGTCTGACCGCCAGTGATGACGGTATCTGCACCCAAGTTTTTGAAAAGCTCCTCTATGCCGCGTCCCGAAGACACAACCGCAAAGCCGAAATCCTTTTCGGGCGTCGCGGGGACAAAATCTGTCTCCTTGACAAGTGCTGCTTCGCGAGCCTTGTTTTCGTGCTGAAAACGCATATTGTCAATCTTCAAATTAATAAGCGAACCGAAGAGAAGTCCTTCTTCGATTGCCTTTCCGGGGTGATCGGTATGGACATGAACTTTAATAATATCATCGTCGGACACGGCAACAACACAGTCACCAATCGTTTCAAGGAAAGCTCGCAGTCTTGTTTCATCGGGGCAGTCGGCATTCTTGCGAACTATAAACTCTGTGCAGTATGTGAAGTTTATAACCTCGTCAAACTCACCTACAACAGATGAAAAATCCTGTACCGAAACGGCTCCGACAAAGGTTGCATTGCCGCTCTTATCACCATCTGCCGTCCATCCGTCGGTCGCTTCAATCTTTTTCCTCGGTTCGCCGCCCGAGAAAACACGAAGCATCTCTTCAAAGATAATCACAAGCCCCATTCCGCCCGCATCAACGACACCTGCACGCTTGAGGACATCAAGTTGATTCGGGGTATCTTCAAGAGCGACTTTTGAAGCAGAAACAACGATGTTCCAAAGGGTTATCGGCTCGTCCGAAGATTTTTCAACCGCTTCATAAGAAAGCCTTGCAACAGTTAAGATCGTGCCCTCTGTAGGCTTCATAACCGCTTTATATGCGGCTTTTACGCCGATTTCAAGAGCCCTGATAAGGTCTGATGAATCCGCTTCTTCAAGCCCTGCAAATCCTTTTGAAAAGCCTCTGAAAAGGAGCGATAAAATTACACCCGAGTTGCCTCTTGCACCGCGTAAAAGACAGGCGGCAGTTGTTTCCGCAACTTCGGAAACGGTACATGAATCGGGCATCCGCAAAAGCTCTGCGATCGCGTTGCCCATGGTCATCGACATATTTGTACCCGTGTCGCCGTCCGGCACGGGATATACATTCAGTTCATCGACACTGCGCTTTTTTTCGGCGATAACATATGCACTCGAAACAAAAGCATCGCGTAAAAGTTTTCCGGTAATCATAAATTAACCTCGAATTAAAATTAATCTGTCATACCGTCAACATAAACGGTAACTTTTTGAACGGGAACACCTGTACGTTCCTCAACGGCACGCTTAATCTTCCCGACTATGCTTTCGGAAACGGCAGAAACCCTGCTTCCGTAAACAACCGCGATGTGAACGCCGATTATAAGCTTTCCGTCGATAACCTTGGCGGTTACAGCACGGTCGGAATGAGCGGCGTTTCCGCCTGTCCCCAAAAACCAACGCCCGATTCGAAGTCGGGCAGGCAACAGCCCCGAAACACCGATACATTCACATAAAATACGTCCGACAAGCGAGCGGATATATTTCTCCGAAAAGCCGATTTTACCCATGTAATTTTCTCTGATAATCATAAACGGCACTCCACGGTCTTTAATTTCTGAAATTAAAATAAGCCACATTTAATTATAACACGCCTGTTTTTGAATTTCAATAGTATTATGCAAAAATATATAAAATGTTCATAATTACAGAAAAACAGGCTTATTATCATAACGGGATTTTTATCATATAATGTCACAAGATGTAATATTATGTCATTTTGCGAAAGGAGAAAACTATGGAAAAAAAGATTATAGACGTTTCAAAACACAACGGCGATATAGACTGGGCGAAGGTTAAAGCCGACGGTATCGACGGGGTTATAATCCGTGCCGGATACGGTAGGCTTATAAAACAAAAGGACCCCTGTTTTGAGAAAAACTACAAAGGAGCTGTCGCAGCAGGGCTTCTGGTCGGTGCATATTGGTACAGCTATGCGACATCGGCGGCGGCAGGGACCGCAGAGGCAGAAACCTTCCTTGAAGCTCTCGGGGATAAAAGCTTTAATCTCCCTGTTTATCTTGACATTGAGGATAAATGTCAGGTTAAGCTTTCAAGAGAGGTTTGCACCGATATTGTAACCGCTTTCGGCGATATAATGGAAAAGGCGGGATATTTTTTCGGGGTCTACAGTTTCGACAGCTTCTTCGCAACCAATCTTGATGAAAGCGTTCAGGAAAAGTATACCGTCTGGGTTGCAAGGGTCGAAAACAGCAAACCGACTTCGGTCAAAAAATATGATATGTGGCAGTATTCATGGAAGGGCACCGTTGACGGTGTCTACGGTAATGTGGATATGGATATCGCATACAAGGATTTCAAATCGATTATCTGTGAAAGCGGCCTTAATAACTGCAAAAAGGCAGAGGAATCGCCGACAACACAAGCTCCGGAGGTTACCGCAAAGGTTATGTTCACCATCACTGCATATCGTCATAACGTCCCGGAAGAGGATGTCGATAAACTCATAAAGGCTTTGACCGCTATGGGGCTTTCGGCAGAGAAGAAGGAAAACTAAAAAAACTCATGCCCGCAATTTTTTGTTGCGGGCATTTTTTTATCCGAAATATTTATGCAAAACCTCCGCAAGCCGGTCAATCGCAACGGGTTTGACAATATAGTCGTTCATTCCCGCGTTCAGGGCGGCTTCGATATCTTCGCGGAAAGCATTTGCGGACATAGAGATTATCGGGACTGTCGCCGCATCAATCTTCGGGAGTACTCTGATTCGCCTTGCCGCTTCATATCCGTCCATGATCGGCATACGCGTATCCATGAAGATAATATCAAAGGTTCCCGCTTTGCTCATTTTGAATTTCTCAACTGCGACAACTCCGTCTTCTGCTTCGGTGATTTTAATTCCGGTTTCTTCAAGAATACCTGCAACAACCATGCGGTTTACTTCGATATCATCCACCAAAAGCAGATGCTTTCCCGTTAAGTCGGGGAAGTCACAGCCTATTTTGATTTCTTTCGGCTCGGTTACGGTCAGAATCAAATCAAAATCAAAGCATGATCCCTTATCCGGCTCGCTGCTCACATGAATTTCACCGCCCATAAGTCTGACGACATTTCTGCTTATCGCAAGCCCGAGCCCTGTTCCGCCGAAACGGGTCGAAACCTGTGCAGAGACCTGCGAAAAAGAGTGAAAGAGCTTGTCTGTCTGCTCCTCTGTCATGCCGATACCGGTGTCAGAGATCTTAAACCGGCAATAAAGCTTGTCGTCGGAATGTATGGCATTCACATCAAGGGTTATCTTCCCTTCCGGGGGAGTAAATTTAACGGCGTTGCCCAAAAGATTAATGAGCACCTGCTTAAATCTTGTTTTATCACCTAAAACCCAAACATCAATATTTTCGGTGGAAATCTCGATAAACTCTTGATCTTTTTGTCTGCATCGTTCATGAATCATGCTTCCGACTTCATCAATAGCCATCTTAAGGTTAAACGGTTCGGATGCAAGCTCAAGCTTCCCCGATTCGATCTTTGATATATCGAGGATATCGTTGACAACACCTAAAAGATGGTCGGAAGCGGTAAGAATTTCACGCACCGATTTTTTTATCTGTACCCCGTCGTCGGATCTGTCGGCAACAGAAGCCATGCCGATAATCGAATTAAGCGGCGTTCTTATTTCATGCGACATATTCGCAAGGAAGGACGATTTCGCTCTGTTTTCGCGTTCGGCATCAAGTGCCGCCTTCTCAAGCGATTCCAGTTTCTGACGATTTCTCCTTGCCGCCGATATGACAATTCCCATGACAATTAAAATAACGAGTATAAGCACATTCATGGCGATGAGGACGTTGATGCTTCTGTTCACCTGTGCTTGAGAATAAATTTCGCTGTCGCCCACAGTTCTGTCACAAAGCTCAAAATAACTTTCGGTCAGAACATAAAGATCTGCCGGCGATTTACCGTTTCGCACAGCGGTAATCTCGGTTTTGATGATATCAAAAGATGTGCGGATCTTCGCCATATCCTCTTGGAAGGCTTCGTCGTGCATCTTGATTAATTCTTTGTTGTCGGCAACGACAAGACCGCCGTGCATAAGGCAGTCGATGATATTATCAAGCCTTGCCGTGAGCTTGTCGCGCTTTTCCCGGTCAAGTTCCGGGTCGGTATAATATGCGAAAGTCTCCATCTTGAAAAGCTTTTGCGAACCGCCGCGAACAATCCCGGCATAGTTTACAATTCGTGCATTTCCGCTCATTTCAAGAATATAGTTGACCGAAAAGAATCCTACTCCGATAAAAAGAAGGATAACAAACACAAACGGAATGTATCTTATGGCGGTAAGTAACTTGTTTTTCATAAGAACGCTTTCTTAAAAAATTTCTGCTACTGCCATTCTACTACTATTTTTTGATTTTGTCAATAGTGTTATCATTTTTAATTTATTATTTTTACTATACTTTCCGCGAAATCTTTCACATGAGATATTGATTCTTTGCCATACTTTGCAACAATTTTAACGATAGCAGAACCGATAATAACCCCGTCAGCATAGGAAACAGCCGCAACCGCCGCTTCGGGGGTTGAAACGCCGAAACCCACAGCACATGGGATATCTGAAACGCATTTAACCCTGTCTATCATTGCTTTTGCATGGTTTCCCAAACTATCCCTTGTGCCTGTCACTCCAAGGGACGAAACGCAGTATAAAAACCCTTCCGAAGCCGCCGCGATGGTCGGGGTCCTGTCTCCCGACGTCGGTGCGATAAGCGATATGAGTGCGATTTCTGCTTTGTCGGTGAATATTTTCAGCTCATCGCGTTCGTCAAAAGGCAGGTCGGGGACAATAAGCCCGTCAATGCCCGAATCAACACAGCGGCTCACAAACCTTTCCGCACCATATCCGAAAATCGGATTATAATAGGTCATGAAAAGGAGCGGAATTTTTATATCTTTGCGGATTTTTTTCACCATGTCAAAGAGCTTATCGACTGTACAGCCCGCCTTGAGAGCCCTTTCATCCGCCGCTTCGATAACGGGACCCTCCGCAACAGGGTCGGAAAAAGGTATCCCGATTTCGATTATATCTGCTCCTGCTTCCGCAAGGGTGAAGATAAGCCGCTCGGTGGTTTCTATGTCGGGATCAGAGCCGGTTATAAACGGAATAAAAGCTTTTTTACAAAAAGCGTTTTTAATTCTTTCAATGCTATTCATGAATATCAAGCCCCCTATATCTTGCAATCGCCGCAACGTCCTTATCGCCTCGCCCCGAAACAGTAACGACGATTATCTTTTCTTTCGCTAATGTTTTCGCATATTCCATGGCATAGGCTATAGCGTGAGCGGATTCAATAGCCGGAATAATCCCCTCGGTACGTGAGAGGTATTCAAAGGCATCTACCGCCTGTTCGTCGGTGACAGGAACATATTCAGCCCTGCCCTGTTTGAATAAATCCGCGTGCTCCGGACCTATCCCGGGGTAGTCAAGCCCTGCCGAGATTGAATATACAGGGGCAATCTGCCCGTATGCGTCCTGACAGAAAATCGACTTCATACCGTGGAAAACGCCTGTACGCCCATTTGCTATCGTCGCCGCGTTTTGGGGAGTGTCTATCCCTTTCCCAGCCGCCTCACAGCCGATTAGCGAAACCTCTTTGTCGCCGATAAATTCATAGAAGCTGCCGATTGCGTTTGAACCGCCGCCCACACAGGCTATGACAGTATCGGGAAGCCTGCCTTCGATAGCTTGAAGCTCTTCCTTGATTTCACGCCCGATTACAGCCTGAAAATCGCGGACAATGGTCGGGAAGGGGTGCGGTCCCATGACCGAGCCGAGGCAATAATGGGTATCGTCAATTCTTGCCGCCCATTCACGCATTGCGGCATTTACGGCATCTTTAAGGGTTGCAGTGCCGGAATCAACGGCGATGACCTTCGCTCCCAAAAGCTCCATGCGGTATACGTTGAGAGCCTGTCTGACAGTATCTTCTCTGCCCATGAAGACGACACACTCCATTCCCATCAAAGCGGCGGCGGTTGCAGTTGCAACGCCGTGCTGACCTGCCCCCGTTTCGGCTATGACGCGTGTTTTACCCATCTTCTTTGCAAGCAAAACCTGCCCCAAAACATTATTAATCTTGTGCGAACCGGTGTGGTTGAGGTCCTCGCGTTTAAGGTATATCTTCGCTCCGCCCAGATCACGGGTCATCTTCTCTGCATAGTAAAGAATAGAGGGTCTGCCGGCATAGTTTGCAAGCAACGAATTTAATTCGCTCACAAATTCGGGGTCGTTTTTATAGTGATTATAAGCCTTTTCAAGCTCTATCACCGCATTCATCAGCGTTTCGGGGATAAATCTGCCGCCGAAATCGCCGAAATATCCGTTTTTAATCAGCATTTTACACACTCCTGACTCTGTCGATAAGTATCTTCATTTTTTCAGTATCTTTATTGCCCCGGTCGTCCTCCGCACCGCTTGCAATGTCAATACAGTACGGGTTTTGCCTTTTCGCTTCGTCTATGTTTGTTATGTTAATTCCGCCCGCAAGGAAAAATGGCTTTGAAGTGTCGGGAATAGTGTTCCAATCAAAGGCTATACCTGAACCCGCCTTAGCTCCGTCATATAAAAGAAAGTCGGCGTTTTTGTGCGGCATATCTTCGCTTTTGTCTCGAATTGCCTGTATTATAGGAATATTGCAGAGCAGCTTTAGTTCCGTTAAAAATCCGTTATTTTGACCGCCGTGAAGTTGGGCAAGCTGTATTATACCCTGCCCATAAAGCTTTGCTATATCAATAGGCGAGGTATCGGTGAAAACGCCTACAGCCTTGATATTATCATCAATCAACCTGCGAAGTTTCTCTGCTTCTTGAATGGAAATTCGCCGCTTTGACGGTGCGAATATGAAGCCGCAGTAATCGGGCTTGCAAGCATTAACAGCCTTAGCATCGGCTTCATTTTTTATGCCGCAAATTTTAATCTTCATATATTTTGGCATATAGCATTTCTCCAGTCGGACAGGGTCTTTGCCTTGTCCTTTGAACGCATTAAGGCTTCGCCCACAAGCACCGCATCGGCACCCAAATTCACGGCATCAATTATATCATCATTGTTCTTTATGCCGCTTTCGGAAACGAACAGCAAATCGTTTGGCACAAGCTTTCGGAGCCTTTTTGAATTATGAATATCAACATCGAAAGTTCTCAAATTTCTGTTATTAACCCCGATTATCTTCGCACCCGCCCTTAAAGCCGTCTGTATCTCGATTTCGTCGTGGCACTCGACAAGTGCGTCTAAGCCGATACCCTCTGCGATTTCTATATATTCGCGAAGCTCTTCTCTGTCAAGGATTCTCACAATCAAGAGCACCGCCGCCGCTCCCAATGTTTTCGCCTGATATATTTGATAATCCGAGACTGTGAAATCCTTTCTCAAACAGGGTTTGCTTATATTTTTCGCGATAGTTTTAAGATATTCATCACTGCCCAAGAATTTATACGGTTCGGTGAGCACCGAAACGGCATCAGCACCCGCTTTTTCGTAATCCGAGGCGATTTTTTCATAGTCGAAATCTTCTGCAATAATCCCTTTTGACGGCGAAGCTTTCTTCACCTCGCATATGAAGGACAGACCGGGCTTGGAGATAGCTTCATAAAATGACGGCATATCAGGAGCGATTTCCGCCTGCCGTCTCATATCCGAAAACGATACTTTTTTCATATCTTCATCAAGCCGTTGTCGGGATAGTTTTGCAAGTTCAGATAAAATATCCTTCATTTTATATTCCTTTTGTTCCGCTGACGAAATTCTCCATCTGCCTGTATGCGGCACCCGAATCAATGAGGTCAGAGGCGATTTTAATTCCGTCTGCAATTGCAATTTCGGGTTTGGCGATATGGATTGCGGCGGCGGAATTGAGCACAACCGCGTTTCGCTTCGCCGTTTTGTCAACTCCCGATAAGATATTCTTTGTTATTTCCGCATTTTCAGCCGGCGAACCACCGATAAGTTCCGATTTGTCACAACGCGGAAAGCCGAAATCTTCGGGGGTGACAACGGTCGTTTTTAAGAAGCCGTCCCTCACCTCGCAAACAGTAGTCGCCGAGCTGACAGAGAGTTCATCCAGACCATCGTGACCGTAAACGACGAGAGCGTGCTTTACTCCCAAGTTTGAAAGCACCTTCGCGAGCGGCTCAACAAGCTCCTCCGAATAAACGCCCAAGAGTTCCATATTAGCACCTGCCGGATTGACGAGAGGACCTAAGATATTGAAGATGGTGCGGATTCCGAGCTCTTTGCGGACAGGTGCAACATACTTCATCGCGATATGGTAGTTTTGTGCGAACAAAAAGCACATATTAAGGCTTCGGAGCAGTTCCAGACTGCGTTCGGGCGATATGGTTATATCCGCACCCAAAGCTTCGAGGCAATCGGCGGCACCGCTTTTGCTTGAAGCCGCTCTGTTGCCGTGCTTTGCAACGGGGATTCCCGCCGCAGAAATCACAAACGCCGATGTAGTCGATATGTTGAAGGAATTGGATTTGTCGCCGCCCGTCCCGACAATCTCAAGAACGTTCATGAAATGCAGAAGCCTCACACAATGCTTTCTCATGCCCGAGGCGGAAGCCGTGATCTCCTCTATGGTCTCGCCCTTAACGCTCATCGCAGTGAGATACGCCGCCATCTGAATTTCGCTCGCTTTGCCGCTCATGATTTCATCCATAACGGCTTCCGCCATCTCATACGACAGGTTCTCCTTCGCCGCCGCCATTTTAATTGCTTCTTTAATAATTAAGTCTGCCATGTCAAATTACCTCCAGAAAATTTTTTATCGTGATTTCGCCCGTCGGTGTCAAGACCGATTCGGGATGAAACTGTAAACCGTAAACCCTGTTTTTCTTATCTTCAATCGCCATAATTTCGCCGTCAGAAGACATAGCCGTTATCTCTAAATTTGCAGGAAGTTTATCTTTTCTTGCAGAAAGGGAATGATATCGTGCCGCTTTGAAATGGTTATCTATACCTTTAAATATAGTACTGTCAGCGATTATTTCAATCTCAGACTGCTTGCCGTGCATTATTGACTTTGCATAATCAATCTCGCCGCCATAACTTTCGACAATCGCTTGAAGTCCTAAACATACGCCCAGTATCGGTATTTTACCTCGAAAAGTTTTTATAACATCTTCGATAATCCCGGCTTCCTTTGGTCTGCCCGGACCGGGGGAGATGACAATATGCGAAGGAGCAAGCTTTTCAATTTCATCAAGGGTTATTTTATCGTTTCGCACCGTCATAATATCGGGGTTGACAGCCCCCAAAGCCTGATATAGATTATAGGTGAAGGAGTCGTAGTTATCAATCAGAAGTATCATTTTTTTCACCTACCGCTTTTAATGAATTAATAGCCGCCGCTAATTTATTATTACATTCTTGATATTCATTCTCGGGAACGCTGTCTATGACTATCCCGGCACCCGATCGGGCATAGACCTTATCGCCTTTTTTATAAGCAAGGCGAATCGCTATGCAGAGGTCGGCATCGCCGTTGAAGGCAAGATATCCTAACGCTCCGCCGTATATGCCTCGCGGTGATTTTTCAAGCTCGTTTATAATTTCACAAGCTCGAATTTTAGGTGCTCCCGAAAGTGTGCCTGCCGGAATCACCGCTCCGACTGCATCAATAGCTGTCAAACCCTTTTTAAGCCGTCCGCAAACCTCGCTTCCAATATGCATGACGTGTGAAAAACGGAGAATATCCATATACTTTGAAACCTTCACGCTTCCGATTTCGGAAACCTTGCCGATGTCGTTTCTGCCGAGGTCAACAAGCATATTGTGTTCCGCTCGCTCCTTCTCATCAGAGAGAAGTTCCTCTTCAAGGCGTTTGTCTTCTTCGGGGGTATCTCCTCGTTTTCGTGTTCCGGCAAGAGGAAATGTGCTTACAATGCCGTCATGAACGGAAATTAAAGTCTCCGGAGCAGAGCCTGCAATCTCAACCTTATCGCTCGAAAAATAAAGCATATAGGGCGATGGGTTCGCCTTTTTCTGATACTCGAAGGCTTCAAACAGCGATCCTTCCGCCTCCGCCGCATATCTGTTTGAAAGCACAATCTGGAAGATATCGCCCTCTTTGATGTGGTGTCGAGCCTTCTCGACCATGTCTGTAAACTCTTTTTCGTTCATGTCGGGGGTAAATTCAGACTTTAGGCAGAGCTTTTCGGGCGTTATCGGCTTGCCTGTTTTGAGGATATTTTCAAGATAACGAAGTTCCGATTCCGCTTTGTTGATAGCTTCCGGTGCCCTGTCGGTGTTAATGATAATATAACAGGTGTCGCGGTCGAAGGCGATAACTTTTTTGAACATCATCAGGTCGATATCGTTAAACTCGCCGTCATCAGACAAAAGAGGCAGTGTCGGCTCTTCATATGCGATATATTCGTATGAAAAAAATCCTACAAGCCCGCCCGAAAACGGAGGAAGCTCCGCTATTTTAGGCGAACGATTCTTTTCAAGTATCTTTGCTATCGCTCTTTTCGGGTCGCTGTCATTAATCTCAACACTGCCGTTGATGGTCATAACATGGTTTTTCACCGTTATTTCCATATCCGGGTCAAAGCCGATAAATGTATACCGCCCGTTTTCCGCTATTTCGGCTGATTCCAAAATGAAACAATGCGAAGACATACCGCGAAGAATCAGAAAAACTTCGGAAGGCGATCTGTCAAAATCCGTAAGCTTTTTATAAATCGGAAAGAGGGAATGCCCCTCGTTTACACTATATTTTTCCATAAAACAAAAACCGTCCCTAAGTTATAATAACTCAAGGACGGAATAGTTATTCCGCGGTGCCACCTTGATACGAAAAAGAGTCGCCTCTTTTCGCCCTTAACAGGATACTTTGTAAATTAATACAGGCATATCCCTCGTAACTAACGTATACGTACACGTCACAGCCTACTTATCAACAAGGTGTAAATCCCATTTTCCCACTCTTGCCGACTTTCGGTGTGCCCTCAGCGGACCATTATTCTAACCCGAATTTCATACGCATTCTCAGCAACTGCGTTCTCTGTAATGCTCGTGATTAGTTTTACTCCCGCTTCAACAGTTTATGTTTAGCATTATATATTTGAATAGCTTTTATGTCAAGAGGTTTTGCGAAAAATTCACAAAAATTTCACAACTTACAAAATATGCTCGGATATACATTTGCATATCTCAAGAATTTTTGAGCCGCCGGAAAATTCAAACGACACACGCCCCAGCCCCGAATAGTAAAGCTGTAATTCGGAGTCGAGGTCGATAACGCCGGAAGTTTCCACCGAAAAAGCTTGAATCCTTTTATACGGCAGGGTCGTTATGTCGCGTTTTTTGCCCGTCAAACCCTCAACATTTATGGCGATAACACGTTTGTTGGTGAAAATAACGCCGTCGCGGATGGTCTGATAAGCTTCGATAATATGTTCACCGTCGATTAAAACGGGCATGAGTTTCTTTGCCGCACCGGTTTCGTCGTTATGTTTGGTGAGCTTGAAAAGCTTGGCATTTTCAAAATCAATCATGTTTTACTCCTTATTTCGTTGTAAAACCTTCCCAGTCCTTGAGGAAGCGTTCAATGCCGGAATCGGTGAGCGGGTGCTTTAACATTTGCTTGATAACCGACATGGGAATTGTCGCGATATGACAGCCGAGGCGAGCGGCGGTGGTGACGTGAATGGGGTTTCTGATAGAAGCCGCGATGATTTCAGTTGAAAGACCCTGAACACGGAAGATCTCGACGATTTCCATAATAAGGTTCATACCCTCCATGCCTACGTCGTCGAGACGACCCAGAAAAGGCGAAACATAAGTTGCACCGGCTTTTGCGGCAAGGAGTGCCTGTGCGGCGGAGAAGATGAGGGTAACATTGGTGTGGATACCCTTTGCGGTGAGGATTTTGCAGGCTTTGAGGCCGTCAGCGGTCATCGGCAGCTTGATAACGATGTTCTTGTGGATAGCAGCGAGGGGGAGAGCTTCTTCAACCATTTTTGCCCATTCGAGCGAGATAACCTCTGCAGAGATAGGACCGTCAACGATAGATGTAATCTCTGTAACGACTTCCTTGAAGTCTCTGCCCTCTTTGGCGATGAGGGACGGGTTCGTGGTTACGCCGCAGATAACGCCGAGATCGTTCGCTTCGCGGATATCGGCAACGTTTGCGG
>JAISIC010000064.1 GCA_031262225.1 Ruminococcus sp.
TATCGTCTATAATAAAAGTACACTTTAGAAAAGTCGAGGTTTTGCGTTATGTATATTAAACGTGCAATTGAAGAATCCGTTCTTAGAATATCAAGGAGTTTCCCTATTTTATTGATAACAGGTGCAAGGCAAGTCGGAAAAACTACCCTGCTTGGGCACTTGGGCGGAAGCGACAGAAATTACGTTACTCTTGATGACCCTGACGTAAGACTTCTTGCGAAAACCGATCCGGGACTCTTTTTACAAAGGTATACCCCGCCGCTTACGATTGACGAAATTCAATATGCACCGGAATTATTACCTTACATTAAAATTAACGTGGACAAGTCACATAACAACGGTGATTTTTGGCTGACGGGTTCGCAAACGTTCCATACAATGAAGGGTGTGAGCGAATCACTTGCAGGGCGTGTCGGGATAATCACATTACTTGGCTTATCAAACGCCGAAATAAACAAGGCGAAATCCGAACCGTTTACGACAGATACAAAGCGGCTTACAAAACGAATTAAAATAACACCTCAACTTGAATTAAACGAAGTGTTTGAAAGAATACAACGCGGCAGTATGCCCGCAGTTTGTACCAATCCGAAAATCGACGTTGAAAATTTCTATGCCTCATACGTCGCGACTTATCTGCAACGCGACATTCGCGACCTTACACAGGTTGCCGACGAAATGCAGTTTTATAACTTTATGATAAGTGTCGCGGCGAGAACAGGTAAGCCGGTTGTTTATGAAGAAATCGCAAAAGAAGCCGGCATTTCATCACCTACCGCGAAAAAATGGCTTTCGCTTCTCGTTTCTTCAAACATTGTCGCACTCGTTCAACCGTATTATAATAACATCTTGAAGCGAGTTACTAAAATGCCGCTTTTGCACTTTGTTGATACCGGCTTATGTGCGTATCTTCTCAAATGGAACAACCCCGAAGCCTTAGAGCGTGGTGCAATGTCAGGGCAGTTTTTCGAGAGCTATGTTTTCTCGGAGATTTATAAAAGTTACCTGAACGCCGCGAAAGAGCCGCCTATTTATTACTACCGCGATAAGGACAAAAAAGAGATTGACTTGCTTCTTCACTATGATGGAACGCTGTTCCCGATTGAGATTAAGAAGTCTGGTTCGCCCGGGAAAGATGCAATAAAGAATTTCTCCGTCTTAACGCCTGTTACAGAGCCTGAACAGTACGGCGAACTTGCCGCTCATAAACTCAAAATCGGAACGGGTGCGGTTATCTGTATGGCGAACGACCTCTTGCCGCTTGACCGGAATACGTGGTATGTTCCGGCTTGGTTGATATAACTATCATCTATATTCCTATTTATATAGTAAAAATTGAAAGGATAGAAAAAGCAAAATTATAAACGTAAAGGACTGATATAATGCCATTCAAAATAATCCACGCCGCCAGTCTGATTTATCGCGGCGGCGGGCATGGAGAAGAAAAGCTTCTCCGCGACACATACATGAACACTCTCAAATGTGCTGTAGAAAACGGCTTAAAGAAAGCCGACAGGGTGGATAGTGTTTGATGATTTCGCATCAAGCTGACCTAATTCTCCGCCGCCTTTGAGGAACAGCCTGCCGGTGGAGTGATATCCGAAACGCCGCCTTATGTCGTCTAAAGCATATTCAAGGCTCTCTGCTCTGTTTCGCTTGGTCTCGTCCTCAAAAAGCGACAACTGTTCCGACGGTGCGTATGGTACAAGCTTGCAACCCCTGATACCGATACTCCGAAGCGGCAACCGCCAATCATAGTTTTTGCGAAGCAGTGCCATTCCGGCATCCGCAATCTCCGAAGCAATCATAGACGGCTTTTTAAGCGGCATCTGTCGCTCAAACCATTTCAAATCGTTGGTGCGAAGGCTTAGCTGGACTGTTTTTGCCATCATCCCGATATCCCGCATACGCTCGGCGACAGATTCGGACAGATTATATAGTACAATCTTCGCATCGGCATCGTTTACAAGGTCACGCGGGCAGGTAGTCGAGTTCCCTACTGACTTTATGTCGGGTGTGAAGTCACAAGGCTTTACAGGCGAAATATCTAAGCCGTTAGCATATGCGTGAAGATGAAGCCCCCATTTTCCGAAGAGCTTTTCAAGATATGACGGGTCTGATTCGGCTATATCCCCGATTGTGAGGATTCCGATACCTGTGAGGAGTTTCCCGACCGAACGCCCTACGCCCAAAAGGTCTGATGCAGGAAGCCCCCAGACAATTTTTTTATAGTTTGTCGGGGATATGACCGTTGTTGCGTCCGGCTTTTTTATGTCTGAGCCGAGCTTCGCGAAGATTTTGTTATATGAAACGCCGACCGAGATGGTAAGCCCCAATTCTTCCTTGACACGCTCGCGGATTTCGTCGGATAAAAGCCTTGCTGCGTCGGGCTTTCCGCATATCGCGGTGACATCGCACCAACTCTCATCAAGCCCGAACGGCTCGACAAGGTCGGTATATTCAAGCAAAATTTTTCGGAAGAGATAGGAAAATTTTTGATATTTCGGATAGTCGGGCGGCAAAATTATAAGATTCGGGCAGAGCTTTTTTGCCTGCCAAAGAGCCATCCCGACCTGAATCCCGAACGGCTTTGCTACATAATTTTTGGCAAGGATAATGCCGTGCCGCTCCTCCGCACTCCCCCCGACCGCAACCGGCTTTCCGCGAAGCTTGGGGTGATGAAGAATCTCGACACTTGCGTAAAAATTATTTATATCACAGTGCAGTATCTTTCGATAGCTGCCTGTACTATTTATATTTATATCATTCTCGAAAGATTGATTCATAAACATATTCACACCGCCCTAAAAAAGCGCTTGACAAAATAATTTTCGTGTTGTATAATTAATATATGAAATTTATTTCATGTTATGATACCATTGTAACACGAAATATATTTCTTGTCAAGAGGGGGCGGCAGAAATTTTTTTCGCACCGTAAAATACCATGCCGCCCCCGCACAAACATAATCCGACCGCAGGGGGCGGCAGAAAATTTTTTTCGCACCGTAAAATACCATGCCGCCCCACACAATAATAGGAGTAAATATGGAATTTAAAGACAGATTAAAGTCGGAGCGTATCCGCTTGAAGCTGACTCAAAAACAGCTTGCCGAAAAGATCGGTGTTACCGACAGGACGATTCAAAATTATGAACGAGGTGTAAAAAATACTGCCCGTTTTGAGCACGTTCATGCCCTTGCCGGCGTTTTCGGGATATCCACATCCGAACTCACGGGTGAAACTTCCTCGCCAAAAGATGACAGTATGACGATGGAACGCCTTGTGGGACAGGTTAAAGCCCTCTTTGCGGGCGGCGAACTGTCCGAAGCCGATAAAGAAGCCGCTCTGCTCGAAATCACCGAAGCATATTTTCAGGCGAAGCGAAAAAGATAATTTTTTTGCTTGACTTTTGTCGCAAAACAGTGTATAATAGTCTATATGTTTGTTTGTGATGGGTATTATGGTTAGATCAAAGTTTTTTACCGACCCTCTCGACTGTTTTGCCTACATACGCGACAGATTCGGTGATAATATCCTTCATGACGGCGATCGTCTCCTCGCCGCCTTTGACGACCTCTGCCCGAGGTTACGAAGCGAACGTGCCGGCATTAGATATATCTGTAAAAGTGATTTGCTTGACAATATCTCGAAGTCGGATAGAAACAGCTTGAAGCTTGTTACAGACCGCCTTGTTGCTGAAACCATCGTAAATGAAGATACGGCTTCAAAACTTTATGTTGCTCTTGCCTATGCCTTTGACATCGACATTTCCACGCCGCAGATTAAGGTTATTAAATCGGTCACGGCACAAAGTCCGAAACGCTTTGACACCACCCTTTCGGGGAAGTTTTCGCAATCAGCTTTTGCAGATCCTGTGGGGAAGCTTTATACTTGGGGGATGAACGAGTTCGGCTCGACAGGGGTCGGCGACGATGCACCGGTGAGGTTCCCCACACAGATCGCGGTAGGAATAAAATCCGTCTCAATGGGCTGGAGCCACTCGCTTGCTTTGAAGTTTGACGGCACGCTTTTGGGGTTCGGCGAAAATCGGTTCGGCGGATTGGGACCGGATGCACACGAAGAATGTTTCGCCCCTGTTCCGATAATGCACGGAATAGCTTTTACAGATTGCGGCGGACGTATGCATTCATACGCCGTGAAATTTGACGGTTCGCTCATCAATATACGCGGACTTAAAGTCGGCACAGAAACAATATTAACCGATACCGTCAGCGTTTCAGCCGGGATGCTTCACTCCCTTGCCGTAAAATCGGACGGGACGTTATGGGGATGGGGCGAAAACCGATTCGGACAGCTCGGCGACGGCACAAAGCTAACTCGAAAGACGCCTGTATTTATAATGAATGATGTAGTTTTCGCCGCTGCGGGAACATATCATTCAATCGCAATAAAGTCAGACAAAACCCTTTGGACATGGGGACTTATCCCCGATCTTCACCACGATAACGGCTCATCACAATCCGAAATCTCCGTACCGACCCCTGTTCTTTTTATGTCGGACGTTAAAACTGCGGCGGCAGGAGAACTTCACTCGCTCGCCGTAAAGACCGACGGAACACTCTGGGCGTGGGGTAAAAATTTTTACGGACAGCTCGGTGATAAAACCGATGTAAACCGAAAAATCCCAGTTCAGATTATGGAAAACGTCGAAGAAGTTACAGCGGGCGTACGATATTCAATGTGTAAAAAAGATGACGGAAGTATATGGGCATGGGGGCTCAACGAATCATATCAGCTTGGTGACGGGACGGATATAAACCGAAACTCTCCCCTACAAATTAAAATCAATTAGATATATCAGTTCAAGGAGCATATATGGAGCTTGCCGCAGGCAGAGTTTTAACCACCGTCAAAAGCAAAACTGTCACAGTTATATCGAAAATCGGCGAGGGCGGTCAGGGAGCTGTCTATAACTGCGAATATGACGGACAGGTCATGGCACTCAAGTGGTATCACAAAAATATTCTTAAAAATCCCGAAGCATTCCTTGAAAATCTCAAGGCGAATGTCGAAAGCGGTGCACCCGATAATCGCTTTTTATGGCCGGTTGATATAACAAACGATTATAACGGCGTTTTCGGCTATATCATGCCGCTTATACCGATTCAATATAAAAGCTTTTCATCATTCTTACTTGCAAAAACACGCTTCGCCACCCTTACGGCGATGATAGACGCCGCTCTTAACATAATCTCAGGCTTTCGCGAGCTTCACAAGAAGGGTTATTCTTATCAAGACATCAACGACGGAAACTTCTTCATAAACCCCGAAAACGGTGATGTGCTTATCTGCGACAACGATAACATTGCACCGTACGGTGAAAACTTAGGCATAGCCGGGAAATGCCGGTATATGGCACCGGAAGTGGTTATGGGGCAAAAACTCCCCGACGTTCAGACCGACAAATACTCCCTCTCGGTAATCCTTTTCATGCTTACCTATATGAATCATCCGCTTGAGGGCAAGGTTACGATGCCGCCCTGCATGACAGAAGAGCTTGAGCAGAGATTTTTTGCCGAAAAACCTATATTCATATTCGATAAACATAACGATTCAAACCGCCCTGTTCGCGGAGTACACCAAAATGTCCTTCAAAGATATCCCCTGTTCCCTGCGATATTACATGACAATTTCGAGTATGCATTTTCACCGGCAGTGATGAAAAATGAACTCCCGAGGCTTCTTGAAAAGCAGTGGCAGGAAATATATAAAAAGGTTAAGACGATGATAATCCCCTGCGGGAGCTGCGGATATGAGACATTTTATGATGTCGAAGACAGAGGAAACCGCTGCATAAACTGCAAAACTCCGCTTATGCTTCCCGTGTCGCTTAAGACGCCTATCTGTGAAATTCCTGTCTACCCGGGTAAATATATATATGAATATGAAATCTCGGAAGAAGGCTCCGTTTCAAAGCTAATCGGTGTTGTGACAAAGGGAAGCAAGAATCCGAATCTGTGGGGGCTTCGCAATCTGTCGGAAGAATCTTGGACCACTACCGACCCCGAAGGGAATGTTACAGTTCGGATAAAAAATGAAGTAACCCGTATACGTCCCGGTGTTTTAATAAACTTCGGAGACTGTGAAGGTGAAATAGTTGACACGGCAAATCTATTTAATTTTAACTATTAATAATCAGAAAGGCAGATAAAATGTCGGATACACAAAACAGCATTCTTGAAAATGTACCGGTTCCTCGCAAAACCATGGTTTTATTCTTCCTCATAGACACCAGCGGCTCTATGTTCGGAACAAAGATAGGTTCTGTCAATAACGCAATTGAAGAGATTATCCCCGACCTTAAGAAGATGTCGGAATCAAACCCCGATGCGGAAATAAAGATTGCCGCAATGGAATTTTCAAACGGTGTTAAATGGGTAACCCCCGAAGGTCCTGTCCCCGCCGATGTTTTCAGATGGGAACCCATCGAAGCAATGGGAGTAACAGATCTCGGTGCGGCTTTCACAGAGCTTCGCGAAAAGCTTTCCAAAAACTCCTTCATGAAAGAGGCGGCAGGCTCATATGCGCCCGTAATATTCCTCATGACCGACGGTGAACCCACCGACGAATGGCAAAAGCCGCTCGAAGAACTAACCGAAAACAAATGGTTTACCCACGCGATAAAGATTGCTCTTGCAGTGGGCGACGATGCTAATGAAGAGGTTTTAAAAAAATTCACAGCAAACGAAGCTTCTGTTGTCAAAGCTACAAACAGCGAGCTTCTCAAGAAGATGATTAAATTCGTGTCGGTACGTTCAAGTCAGGTTGCAAGCCGATCTGCTGCTGCGGTTGCCGAAAACGGCGTTCTGCCGTCAAAACAGGAAGAGTTTTTAGATGAACTTAAAACTGCCGTTGAAGAGATGAATAATGAAGTTACCGTTTCAGACGACGAATGGGATTAATTAATACTGATTTTGTCCTCGGTTTGGGGTGATTATATCTATAATGCAGTCAATTCAACAACAATCGGATCTTCACATAAAAAAAGCGGGCTCCCCTGTCAGGATTATTCCGCTTGTCTGCAAAGGGACGGCTTCGTTATTGCTGCGGTTGCCGACGGGCATGGTGCAGAACCTTATTTTCGCAGCGGCAGAGGCTCAGAGCTTGCAGTGACTATCGGGATTATGGCGGCGGAAGAATTTATTAAAGATTTCAGCGAATCTGATTTCAAAAATCCTGATGACATAAACCGACAGCTTTCACAGCTTGAAAAATGTATAATATCAAGATGGGGAGACGAGGTTTTTGAAGATTTCAAACAACGCCCCTACAGCAACGATGAAATAGCAAAACTGCCGTCTGACTGGGCAATGGAAGACTATATCTACAGCGTTTACGGCTCGACACTCCTTGTTGCGGCGGTGACCGAGCACTACTGGTTCGGGCTTCAGATCGGTGACGGCAGAACGATGGTGCTGTCAACTGACGGTGAGTGGTCTGAACCTGTTCCATGGGATGAAAGATGCTTTCTCAATGCGACAACTTCGATGTGCGATACCGATGCCGCGGAAGAGTTCAGACATTTTTATTCCGACAGACTTCCGGCAGCAATATTTTTATGTACAGACGGCGTGAGCGAGTCATATCGCGAACGTTCCGACCTTTGCAGAATATTTGATCAGCTATCAAGGGTTTTAGCTTCGCAGAGCAAATTCAATGGAAAACGCGTTGTTGATAAACTCTTACCCGATGTTTCGGAATCGGGTAACAGGGATGATGCCTCTCTTTCCTGCATATATTCAAAAGAGCTTATAATTAAAATCAATAATCGGTGAGTGTATATTAATGAAAACAGTAAAATTCGGCGGCTCTTCAATGGCGGACGCTGTACAATTCTGCAAGGTAAGAGACATAGTTTTAGCGGACTCCGACAGGTGTTTTGTCGTTGTTTCAGCACCCGGAAAGCGTGACAAAAACGACGAAAAAGTTACCGATATGCTCTATGCCTGTTATGCTGATGCGGCAAGAGGTATTCCCTTTACAGATAAGTTTGCGGCTATCGAAGAAAGGTATAACCTCATTATCCGTGACCTCGGGCTTGAAATCTCCCTTGATGATGAATTTGAAAATATTAAAGATGCTTTTGCCCATCGTGCAGGACGTGATTATGCAGCAAGCAGAGGCGAATATCTAAACGGGATACTCTTTGCAAAATTTATAGGATTTGAATTTATCGACCCTGCTTCATGTATATTCTTCACTGATAACGGGCTTTTTGACCCGAAAACTACCTACGAGATTCTATCCGAAAGGCTGAAAGCGGCATGCAAGGCTGTTATACCCGGCTTCTATGGGGCTATGCCGAACGATACTATCAAAACTTTCAGCAGAGGCGGTTCCGATATCACCGGTTCTATTGTTGCAAGGGCAAGCGGATCATCAATCTATGAAAACTGGACCGACGTTTCGGGATTTTTAGTTGCAGACCCTCGGATTATAGATAACCCCGAACCGATTGAGGTTATCACATATAAAGAGCTTCGCGAGCTTTCATATATGGGAGCGACGGTGCTTCATGAAGAGGCTATTTTCCCCGTTCGTACGGCAGGTATACCGATAAATATCCGAAACACAAACAAGCCTTCCGACAAAGGAACGATGATTGTTGAAGATGCTCCCGACGGCAGCCGCTTTACTATCACAGGAATCGCCGGGAAAAAGGGCTTCTCGGTAATAAATATCGAAAAGGACCTCATGAATGCTGAAATCGGTTTCGGGCGAAATGTTTTACGTGCTCTTGAAAAAAACAACCTAAGCTTTGAGCATATGCCTTCCGGAGTTGACACCATGTCGGTGATAATCTCAACCGATGCACTAAAACCGAAAGAACCGGAAGTTTTGGATGAGATTCGTGAACGTGTCAACCCCGATATTTTGAGTGTTGAAGATAATCTTGCACTTATTGCAGTTGTGGGTCGCGGCATGAAACGGACACGCGGCACGGCAGGGCGGATATTCTCTGCACTTGCTCATGCGAACGTTAATGTAAAGATGATTGACCAAGGTTCAAGCGAAATAAACGTCATTATCGGCGTTTCGGAGGATGACTTTGAAGCTGCTGTGAAGGCCGTTTACGACATTTTTGTTAAAACTGTTGTGTAAAATTTACATTAACGCTTGCAAAATGAAGGTTTGTATGTTAAAATAGAAAGGAAGTGCAGGATGGGTGTCAATATTTGAACAAACGCTTATATATGCGATAATAATGCTCATCTGCTTTCCTGTTCATGAGTTTTCACACGCATATGTTGCATATAAATTGGGCGACGATACCGCCGAAAAGATGGGGCGGCTCACGCTTAATCCGATCAAGCACCTTGATTTAATGGGTTCGCTTCTTATGCTTGTTGCGGGATTCGGTTGGGCAAAACCTGTTCCGATAAACATTCAAAATTTCAAGAATCCGCGTGTCGGGTTTGCACTTTCTGCCCTTGCGGGTCCTGTTTCAAATCTGATCCTTGCATATCTTTTTATGATTATGTTTCGGATCGGTGTTGTTATCGCCTATCCTAATGTCAGCAGCGATAATATCATTCTCTTGATATTCTACTATGCCGTTATCATCAACATCTCTCTTGCGGTATTCAACCTAATCCCCTTCCCGCCGCTTGACGGCTCTCGGATATTCGGACTTATCCTCCCCGAAAAAACTTACTACACCGTGATGAGGTTTGAAAGATTTTTCTTTATCATTTTAATAGTACTTTCATATATCCCCTTCTTCGGGACATTTATCAATTTCTTCCGCGAGAAGACATGGGAAATACTGCTCTTTTTAACCGGCTGGCTTAAGGTTTTTGGATTATAATATATGGAAAACGAATATTCAGACATACTCAAATTCAAGCTTGATAACTTTGAAGGACCTCTTGATTTACTGCTTTTCTTAATTCAAAAGCACAAGCTTAACATTAACGATATCCCGATAACAGATCTTCTTGACCAGTATATGGAGTTCATTAATGCCTACGCCGAAGAACACACCGAAATTGCGGCAGAGTTTTTGGAGATGGCGGCGAAACTCCTATATATCAAGACGGCAAGCCTGCTTCCGAAACCGCATGCGGCGGATATTTTGAAACGCGAGCTTGAGGGGCGGCTTATCGAATATGCGATAATAAAGGGCTTGGCAGAGCGGCTCAAATGTGTTTGCAAGGGAGATACCTTTACAGTAAGAAAACCTTTATCCGTCTCTTTTGACAACACATACACCCTTGAGCACAGCAAAGAATTGCTTCTTGACACCCTTTCCGTTATAAAGTTCACCGTCTCACACGAAATGCCGAAACTTGACCCCTTTGAAGGTATTGTCACAACAACGATTCATTCGGTAAGCAAGAAGATTGTTTATATTCTCAAAATCCTTTATAAAACAGGAATATGCGTGCTGTCGGCGATGTTTTCGGAGATCGAGGACAAGTCAGAACGCGTTGCGACATTTTTAGCGGTTTTGGAACTCTCAAAATCGGGCAGAATTTTACTTAATGATGATAACACGGCAATTTGCTTTAACAGATAGGGGAAATATGACTGCCTTTGAAGGAATAGCTATAGTTGAAGCAATACTCTTTGCGTCGGGTGAACCGATAAGCTCGGAGCGTATTGCCGCAGCAGCTAAAATCGAAACAACACTTGCGGACAAGCTTATCCTCGAGCTTGAGGATCGATACGAAGATACCGGCTCTGCCTTGACGGTGCTTCGCCTCAACGATTCATATCAGCTTGCCGCACGGCGTGAATACTACGATTATATCCGCAGGGCTTTTGACCAACGCAGAGCACAGCCTCTCTCTCAAGCGGCGCTTGAAGTACTGACAATTATTGCATATAACCAACCTGTCACCAAAAGCTTTGTGGAACACGTCCGCGGCGTTGACAGTGCCTCTCTTGTCAATACCCTTGTTGATAAAGGGCTGTTGCAGGAGGCAGGGCGGCTTGATGTACCGGGAAAGCCGATCGCATATGCCACTACCGACGTTTTCCTGCGTACCTTCGACCTTGAATCGCTTTCCGACCTTCCGCCGATTCCGTCCGAAGCGGGCGAACAGACTGTGATTGAAGAAGCTATCATAGCTTCCGAATAGGGTGTAACTAATGTGGATTTGGATTCTTGCGGGAATAGCATTGGT
>JAISIC010000007.1 GCA_031262225.1 Ruminococcus sp.
GTAAACTCGGAAGAGCGACCGATGCCAGAAAGGCAATGCTCAGGGCTATGGTGACATATCTGCTTGAAAACGGCAAGATTGAAACCACCGTGACCAGAGCAAAAGAAGTCCGCTCCATGGCAGAGATCATGATTACAAAGGCGAAGGCGGGCGGATTGCACAACCGCCGTCAGGTGCTTTCATATGTCACAAAGGAAGATGTTGTTAAAAAGCTCTTCGACGAAATCGCACCCGAATATAAAGACAGAAACGGCGGATATACACGTATATATAAAATCGGTCCCAGACGCGGCGACGCAGCTGAGATGGCGATAATTGAACTGGTGAAGTAGAAAGAAAGGGCGTAAAGCCCGGGGGCTGTAGGAAACTATCGCCCCTTGTTTTCAAAATAAGAGGCTTAAAATATGGTTTTTTCTAATAAACAAATAAACAAAGCCGGAAAAGCCCTTGCATTTGAGGATATTAAAAGCGAGGAATACGAGAAAGCCCTTGAAACGGTGAATGCATGGCGTTCCGAGCACCGATTTGCTCTTGAACAGTTTAGAGAACTTTTGATGGAGCAAGCACGTGCTATTGATATAAATTTCGTCTTCGCGTCTCGTCTTAAAAAGATCGATTCAATCAAAGATAAACTGCGTCGAGAAGAAAATATGCAGCTTTCAAAGATGCAGGACATCGGCGGATGCAGGCTTATTTTCTCGCGAATTGAAGATGTATATGAAATGGTCAACGCATTACTGTCGATGGAAAGTAAACATATATTAAAGCGAAAAACCGATTATATTGAATCGCCGCGAGCATCGGGATATCGGGGTTACCATCTGATATTTGAATATCGGGGCGGCGGCACCACCGCTGAGAACGTGAAGATTGAGATACAGGTGCGAACTCACCTGCAACACATATGGGCGACGTCGGTTGAATCGGCAAGCATTATAGCGAAAGCTCCGCTCAAAGCGAGCAGAGGATCACAGTATTGGCTTGATTTCTTCCGGCTTGTTTCATCATACTTTGCTATTCAAGAACGTAAGCCGCTTGCCCCGGACACGCCCTTGACCAAAAAAGAAATTACAGAAGTGATTAGGGATATAAACCGCGAGCATGGAATCCTAAAACAGCTTGAAGCTTTGAACAGCCTTATAAGGTATACGGAATTTCGCGAGAAGGTTACCAACAGTCTTACGATGGAACCCTACTACCTGCTTTGCATAAATGATAAGGAGAAATCGAGAGCAACAGGATTTGCGGACTTTGAAAAGGCGTATGAAGCGTATACGGATGCGGAGAAAGAAATCGGCGAAAACGCTGTTTTGGTCTCCACAAACTCGACAGAAACCTTACGCCAAGCGTACCCGAACTATTTTATAGATATAAATCAGTTTTTGTCGATAATACAAAATTTATTGTTCTGACAAAAAACCTCCGCTTATGATAAAGCGGAGGTTTTGTTATGTATTAATTCTATACCCTAAACGAGTTCGTCTGTTCGTTAAGATCCTCCGAAATATGTTTGAGCTCAGTGCTCATTTCAGTTATCGCGTGGATCTGACTGTTATTTGCATTCATTATATCCGAAATGCTGCCGATGTTACTCTCTATGTCGGTGATGTTTTCGTCAAGTGCTCTTATCTCCGTCGCAAGCTTTGATATCTCCTCGTTGCTGGTGGTGACGTTCTCGGATATCTTGTCAAAAAACTCGCTCGTTTCATTGCAGACAGACACACCCTCGACAGCCTTATTCACCGTCACCGTAATTAGGTTTTGGGTATCCTTCGCCGCCTGTGCAGACTTCGAGGCAAGATTCCTAACCTCTCCTGCAACAACAGCAAAGCCTTTTCCGTGTTCGCCTGCCCTCGCCGCCTCGACCGATGCGTTGAGTGCCAAGATATTGGTCTGGAACGCGATATCGTCAATCAGCTTTATTACCGATTCGATCTTAACGCCGCTGTCCCTTATATCCTCGACAGCAGTCTGTAGTTCAGTCATCTTCGCATAGCCCTGCTCGGTGAGGGTTTTGGTGGAAAGCTCTTTTTTTGCAGCGGTATTAGTCTTCTCGGCAATACCGTCAATCTCGGTCAAAAACCTATCCGCAGTTGCCCGCAGATTTGAAACCGCTTCAATACCCCTTGCGGCATTGCCCGACAGGTCCTCACAGCTGTTGTCAAGCTCACCCGAATGACTTGTAACGCTGACAGCGTTATCGCGGATTTTGGCAATAAGCTCTCGCAAACTTTTCTCCATCTTCTGCATACTGTTGCCGATGGTGTCTTTGTCGGAACGCTTGGTTATCGTTGTAACGAGGTTGCCTGCCGCAATCTCCTCAATCTCTGCCGCCTGCAAACGTGTTCCTGACACGAGTTCAGAGAAGCTCTTTTTGAGGGCTCCGATTTCATCGTTGCCCGAAACCACGATATCAACGGTCGTATCGCCCATCGACACAGCCTTAGCATAGTCGGTAACTTCTTTAATCGGCTTTGCGACAATAGACCTTATCAGCCCTGCAATGGCTATAAGCTCAATTATAATAAGTATGATGGCACCGACACCGCAGACGATTATAAAGGAAATAACCTCGTTTGCGATATGCTCGGCGGAAAAGTCCAGCCCGACCCCTGCCACGACGTCACCCTTGCTGTTATAAAGCGGTGCATAGCCCGACAGGCAAAGACCATAGCCCTCCGACTCGTAGACCCCGCCCGAAAAGGTTTCGCCCTTGGCGATTACATTATCAAAAAGCTCCGCGTCAAAGACTTCATAGGCGTCTTCGGGTGAAAAGAACTCGACCGACTCCTCGCCGTCTTCCGCAGACATATAGTAGTAGGAAATGCCGTCTTCATCCACCGGTGACATGACATAAAGATAGGCGGCGTCATGGTCCATCAGCTTTGCAAGGGCGTCATCAAGCAAAAGCTTTTGCTTTTCATATTCCTCTGTATATTCGGGAAGAACTTCCCCTGCCTCGATAATCGCCTCTGCCATGTCGCCGTCAAGGAACGCCGATATCGACACAGCCGCCATCATGGCGTCTTTCCCTACGCCGTCAACCTGGCTTTGATATGTAGCCGCCGACATTATTATTATCAAAATGAGGGAAGTTAAAATGATTGCAACGCCGGCTATTAGTGTTATTTTTTGGGATATGGATTTCATTTAAGGACACCTTTCACTGGGGGAAACCTTTCTGAAGAAAGGTTCTCCCCCAAACCCCCTTCCAAAGACTTTTTCGTTATAGAGTGTCAAGAGGTTGATTGTTCCACATGGAACATCAATGATGGAATAACCTTATCCCTGTAAACGCCATTGCGATACCGTATTTATCGCATGTTTCTATTACGTTGTCGTCGCGGATTGAGCCGCCGGGCTCTGCTATATAGCATACTCCCGAGCGATGGGCACGCTCGATGTTGTCGCCGAACGGGAAGAATGCATCCGAGCCGAGGCTGACGTCCGTGTTGGTTGCGAGCCACGCTTTTTTTGCTTCTCTTGTGAACTCATTCGGCTTTACCTTAAATATATTCTGCCAAACGCCGTCTGCTAACACCTCTTCGCTGTCGTCGGAAATATAAACATCAATCGCGTTATCTCTGTCGGGGCGGCGGATACCGTCAACAAACTGCAAAGCCAGCACCTCGGGGGCTTGGCGAAGATACCAGTTATCAGCCTTCTGCCCTGCAAGGCGGGTACAATGAATACGGCTTTGCTGTCCTGCACCTATTCCGATTGCCTGACCGTCCTTGACATAGCAAACGCTGTTGCTTTGCGTATATTTAAGGGTGATGAGCGAAATAATCAAATCGCGAAGCTTTTCGTCGGGGATTTTCGTATTCTTTGTGACAACCTTTGAAAGCATATCGGCATTGATTTTAAGTTCATTCCTGCCCTGCTCGAAGGTCACGCCGAACACGTCCTTGGTCTCAATCGGAGCCGGGATATAATCCTTATCAATCTTGATAATGCAATATGTCCCTTTGCGTTTTGATTTTAATATCTCAAGGGCTTTTTCGGTGTATCCCGGGGCGATGATGCCGTCGGAAACCTCGGGCTTGATGAGATTCGCGGTATCTTCGTCGCAGATATCGGAAAGGGCTATGAAATCGCCGTATGAGCTCATTCTGTCGGCACCGCGAGCCCTTGCATATGCACAGGCTAAGGGAGAGATATCCCCCGATATGATCTCATCTGTAAAATAAATCTTGCGTAAAGTGTCTGTGAGGGGGAGCCCCACCGCCGCACCTGCCGGGGAGACGTGTTTGAAGCTTGTTGCCGCAGGTAAGCCGGTTTCAGCCCTCAGTTCTTTCACCAACTGCCAGCCGTTGAAAGCATCAAGAAGGTTGATATAGCCGGGCTTGCCGCTTAGCACTTCTATCGGGAGCGTATCAGACCCCTTAACATAGACAGAGGACGGTTTTTGATTGGGATTACAGCCGTATTTTAATTCCATTTTTATCTCACATTCTTATTAATAATCTTGTCGGAATATTCGCCTGTTTTAAGGTCTATGAACCTTGTGAAGAGCGATATTTTATTCGCCTCGTTGAGGCTTTGCCAGATACCCTGTGTAAACTCGTTAATATCATTAACAATCGTCACGGCAGTCGGCTCGCCGGAGAAAACCTCGGGGGGGTTGCCGTCGCAGTTATAGGTATGGATGAAATGCCCGACACCCTTCACAGCAGGTTTATATGTAAAGAGGAAGCGGTTGCAGGAATCAGGATTGCCGTCCGCACTTTTAAGGATTGACAAAGCATAGTTGAAACCATCGCCGCAAGGTCTCACAATGCCCGAAATTCGCGGTGTATATATCGGGGGGTCGGGCTCAAACTCTCTGCATTGCAGGCTTTCCTCAAAGGTCTTCTGCTTATCTAAGCCCTCGTAGATGGTGTCGGTCTGGTCGCCGTTTGAAACGATTGTTTTATTGCCCAAAACGCGAACGCAGTTATAGATAACAAGGCTCGGGTCGGACATTTTAGATGCATCGAAAGCCTCGGTGCGAACGCCGTCGGAAGTCGCTGTAAACACCCTATTACGGCTGTTTTCGGAACGCCCCATGATAAAATATGCTATAGCGGCGTGTTTGCCGTCCGGAGTAGCCCCGATAACGATTCCACGTCCCGGATAGGCATTAGTCTGTAAAAGTTTATTTAAGTCTTGCATTTTTATTCTCCTCTGCATAAAATTTCAACAGCACGTGGTAACAATACCCATTCTGCTTCTTCCATAACACGCTTTTGAAGCGTTTCGGGTGTGTCATCTTCATGAACTTCAACAGCCTTTTGTAAAAGAATCGGACCGCCGTCACATTCGGGGGTGACGATATGGACAGTCGCTCCTGTCACCT
Source organism: Ruminococcus sp. (assembly GCA_031262225.1). Classification (GTDB taxonomy): domain Bacteria; phylum Bacillota; class Clostridia; order Oscillospirales; family Ruminococcaceae; genus JAISGY01. Next base: position 5,339 of record JAISIC010000007.1, read on the forward strand.
TCACGCCGCGTTTTAAGGCTTCTTCATGAACACGAAGCCCATAATAGCCAACGCCGCAAAAGCTCGGAATCAGGGACGGATGGACATTGATCATACGCCCTTCAAAAGCTTCGCAAACGCTTTCGTCAAGGATGGTCATGAAGCCCGCATAAACGACAATGTCAATGCCTGCCGCAATTAAGAGGTTACGCATTGCTGTCGAATATTCGTGAACATCGTTATATGATTTTCGAGGCAGAATTTCGGTTGCTATCCCTGCTTTTTTCGCACGTTCAAGAGCGTAAGCTTCTGCTTTTGAGGAGACAACAAGGGCTATCTCCCCCGATATCTCGCCGCGAGCTTTTGCATCGATAATCGCCTGCAAATTCGTTCCGCCGCCGGAGACCAAAACCGCTATTTTTTTCATATTAACTTTATTTTTTCATCCGTATCGGTTATTTCGGCAAGCTTGCCTAAGATATATGCCTCTTCGCCCTGCGAACGAAGATAGTCTAAAGCAGTCGCAGCATACTCTTTTGACAGGGCAATAACCATGCCCACACCCATGTTGAAGGTCGAATACATATCGTTTTCGGGGATATTCCCCGTCTTGCGAAGCAGCTTGAATACAGAGGGGAGCCGCTTTTCAACCTCGCCTTTTTCGATAACGGCAGAGAGACCGTCCTTAATCATTCGGGGGATATTTTCATAAAAACCGCCGCCGGTGATATTGGCAATACCCTTGACCTTCACCTTTTCAAGCAGTGCCAAAATAGGCTTAACGTAGATTTTTGTGGGGGTTAAGAGCTCGTCGCCCAGACTTGCGCCTATCTCGGAATAGTGGCGGGCGACATTCTGCTCGTTCAGGGCAAAAACCTTGCGGACAAGGGAGAACCCGTTGGAATGTAATCCCGATGAGGGCAGAGCGATGAGGATATCGCCCGATTTTTGATTATCGGAAGTAATCATCTTGTCGCGTTCGACGATTCCGACAGCGAAGCCCGCAATGTCATATTCATCCTCAGGATAAAAGCCGGGCATTTCAGCCGTTTCGCCGCCGATGAGGGCACACTCGGACTGCACACAGCCGTCGGCAATGCCGGAGACGATCTGCTCAATCTTTTCGGGGATATTTTTTCCGCAGGCGATATAATCAAGGAAGAAAAGCGGCTTCGCACCTACGCAGATAATGTCGTTGACGCACATAGCGACGGCATCAATCCCGACGGTGTTATGCCTGTCGGTGAGGAAAGCAAGTTTTAATTTCGTGCCGACACCGTCGGTGCCCGAAACTAAGACAGGGTCGCGATAATCCTTCAAATTCGGGGCAAAAAGCCCGCCGAACCCGCCGATATCGGACATTACCCCCGCAGTTTTTGTGCGGCGAACGTGCGCCTTGATAAGCTCGTTTGACCTGTACCCGGCAGTCACGTCAACGCCGGCTTGTTTGTAAGAATCGCTGTAGATGTTCATTTGGTTTCCTCGCCGAGGGCACTCGGCTTTTATGCCGGTGCCACTCTTTCCTTTTCGTGTAGAACTTTGCGTGCAATTACGCTGTATCGTTATTTTCTTTTAGGTAGTTTTCGCAGAAGGTTTGAAGTTTCGGAATATCGGTTACTGCTGCATTGTAAATATCCTCAAGTTCCATCACTTCATATTCGTGAGCATACATATTACGCATATCTCGAAGATGATTCCACGGAACCTGTTCTCTTGTTTCCATCATAAATTCCGGTTCAAGATACTTTGCAAGTTCACCTATCTGTTGCATTGAAAATGAAATAGCAAGGTTTCCTTTTAGATCATTTTCAAATGATTCAAATGTACCATCTGTTTCACTTAAAATCGTTTCGATAATCTTACAGTATTTAAGAAGTTTCGTTAAGATTTGTTCTTTAACAGGATATCGTCTCATATAATCCTCACCATATCCTTTTTCAAACTATCGGTGAACCAAGGGTCATCATCATGTTTGAAAACATCTGTTGTAATCATGTCAATTTCCATGTTAAGTTTTTCTCTCATTTCGCCGAAAACACCGGCAAGAGTAAAAACCCCATAAACCTTCGTCCCCGTCCTGTCAATCATTATATCAATATCAGATTTCTCGTCCGCCTCTCCCCTCGCATAAGAGCCAAAGAGATAGACAGCCGGAAGATTATACTTTTCGGCGATGGGACGGATTTTTTCTTTTATTTCTTCGATGGTGTAGATCATGAGTTTTCCTTTAGGTATTTTTCGCAGAAACTTTTCAAAACAGGAATGTCGTTGACTGCGGTTTCAAAAATCTTGTCAAGGCTCATTTTTTCATAGGTATGTGCAAACATATTTCTCATAACCCTGATCTGCCGCCAGGGAATTTTTTCTTTTGTTTCGTCCACGAAACTATCGGAGAGAAGTTTCGTAAGTTCGCCGATATTTTGAATCAGAAATGATACAGAATATTTTGTTTGCCCCGATTTGAATTTATCAATGTCTCCTTCAATTTCAGTGACACATTTTATGGCTTCTTCGCAGTAAAAAACTATCCTTGATAAAATTTGTGCATCTTTTTTATCCGGCATAAATATTCACCATGTCTTTTTTTATATTGGCAACGAACATTTTGTCTCTTGTCTCGCGGAGAGCCGCTTCTTCAATCATGTCAATTTCCTTTTCAAACCGGTCGGTTATATCAAGATACACCCCGGCATAATCAAACAGCCCCTTAACAGCAGTACCGTCAAGATTCACCATTATATCAATATCAGACTTCTCATCCGCCTCTCCTCTGGCATAAGACCCAAAAAGATACACAGCCGGAAGATTATACTTTTCGGCGATGGGGCGAATTTTTTCTTTTATTTCTTCTATAGTGTAGATCATAATTTTACGAAAGCTTATATTCAAACTTATCCTTCGGCAGTTCATCGGGTACGGGGACTGTATAGTTGCCGGAGAAGCAGGCGTCACACAACCCGCAGGGGTTCGGCACGAGGCTGTTCACGCCCTCAATGGACAGAAATCCGAGCGTGTCCGCTCCGATTTGTGCCCTTATTCCGTTGACATCCATCTTGCAGGCGATAAGATTATCTCTGCTGTCTATATCAGTCCCGAAAAAGCAGGGGTTTTTGAAGGGCGGGCTTGAAATCCTTACATGGATTTCTTTCGCTCCCGCTTCGCGGACAAGGTTTATAATCCTTCTTGAAGTCGTACCGCGAACAATCGAATCGTCAACTAAGATAACCCTTTTGTCTCTGACGGTGTCGGACAAAACATTAAGTTTTATCCTCACCGAGTCGGTGCGGTCTGTCTGCTGCGGCTGAATAAAGGTTCTTCCCACATAGCGGTTTTTGATGAAGCCTACGCCATAGGGTATGCCGGAAGCACGTGATAATCCGAGTGCCGCATCAAGCCCGGAATCGGGAACGCCGAAAACTACGTCGGCTTCAACCGGGTATTCCTTCCATAGATATTCTCCCGCACGAAGCCTTGCATTATGCACCGAAGCACCCGAAATAACCGAATCGGGGCGTGCAAAATAAACATATTCAAAGACACAGAGCGACGGCTTCACCTTGCCCACATGGGTAGTGATACTCCGCACGCCGCCCTCGTCGATAATAACAATCTCGCCCGGGGTTATGTCGCGGATGAACTTCGCTCCGATTGTGTCGAAAGCACAGGTTTCGGATGCTACAACAAATGCCGAATCGCCGAGTTTCCCTAAGGAAAGCGGTCTGAAACCGTTCGGATCTCTGCACGCTATCAGCTTTTTGGGCGACATTATCACGAGGGAATATGCTCCCGAGAGCTTTTCCATAGCCTTTTCGACCGCCTCTTCAATCGACGGTTCGACAAGGCGCATTTCGGTTATGGCGTAGCTTATGACCTCTGAATCGTTGGTGGAATGAAATATCCCGCCTCTCGATTCATATTCACGCCGCAGCGCCCCGGCATTGACAAGGTTTCCGTTATGTGCAATTGCCAGAGGTCCTTTCATGTGGCGGACAACCATCGGCTGGATATTCGCCCTTGAAGCCGTGCCGGTTGTGGAATATCTGCAGTGCCCCACCGCGATATTCCCGTTGCCGATTTTAGAAAGCTTTTCCTTGGTGAAGACGTCGTGAACAAGCCCCTCGTCCTTGTGGTACGAAAAGACACCCTTGTCGTTGACCACAATGCCGCAGGCTTCCTGTCCTCTGTGCTGGAGAGCATATAGCCCCAGATAGGTCTGCACCGCAACATCACTTGTGACATCCGAATATATGCCGAAAACACCGCATTCTTCATGCAAGCTATTCATATTTAACCCAAAACTCTCTTAGATATTTCTTCGTATGCTTCAACTTCACCGCCCAAACTCCGGCGGAAACGGTCTTTATCAAGCTTCTCTTTAGTAACGCTGTCCCAGAACCGACAGGTGTCGGGGGATATTTCATCTGCTAAGACTATCTGTCCGCTTGAAGTTTTCCCGAACTCTAACTTGAAGTCAACTAAAATTATGCCGTCTTTTATGAGATAGTCTTTGAGAATTTCGTTTATCTTAAAGCTCATATCGGCTAAGGTCTTAAGCTCTTCTGTGGTTGCAATCCCCAAAGCCTTAATGTGGTAGGTGTTTATCATAGGGTCGCCGAGAGCATCGTCTTTATATGAAAATTCGAGGGTCGGGGAAAGCAGTTCTTTCCCTTCCTCAACGCCGAAACGCTTTGAGAAAGAGCCTGCGGCGATATTTCTGATGATAACTTCGAGGGGGATTATCGTCACCTTCTTGACAATCGCCTCTCTGTCGGAGATTTCTTCAATAAAGTGTGTCGGAATGCCCTTTTCTTCGAGCATCTTCATCAGGTGGTTTGTCAGCTTATTATTGATAACGCCCTTGCCGGTGATGGTACCCTTCTTCTCGCCGTTGAAAGCGGTTGCGTCGTCTTTGTAATCGACAATCACAAGGTCGGGGTCGGAAGTCGCGTAAACCCTTTTAGCCTTGCCCTCATAGAGCTGTGTTTCTTTTGTTATGTTCATTTATAAAACCTCCTGAAGATTTTGGTCCTTAATTAAAACATCCGATTCCATCTTGTCCTTATAGCTGTCAAGGTAGTAGCCCAGATCTGTGTCAGACACGGCTAAAATCTGAATCGCTAAGATCGCCGCATTTTTTGCACCGTTAATCCCGACGGTTGCAACCGGCACTCCCGGCGGCATCATGACGGTTGAAAGCAGTGCATCAAGCCCGTCGAGGGTCGATTTTATCGGTATGCCGATGACAGGCAAGGTGGTCTGTGCCGCGATTGCCCCTGCCAAGTGTGCTGCCATTCCCGCCGCACAGATGATAACCCCGAAGCCCGAATCTCTCGCCGTTTTTGCAAACGCCGCCGCCTGTCGGGGGGTTCGGTGGGCGGAGAAGATATGTGCCTCAAATTCTACCCCGAACTCGCGAAAAAGGTCGAAAGCAGGCTCCAAAACAGGCAGATCTGAATCGGAACCCATGATAACTGCGATTTTTTTACTCATATATAATCCTCAAATAAAAGGGTACTTCTAACCTAATAATTATACCACTTATTTTGCCTGTTGTCAAGAAAAACGCAAATTAAGTTTTTTTGAATTTATTGTTGACATTGCCTAAATTTTATGGGATAATAGTACTATAAACGTTTATTTAGGAGCTTACATAATGGATCATATATTCTGCCCGAAATGCGGTTTCAAAAATGATATTAAAAATAAATTTTGTATGCAGTGCGGAGAGCAGCTCGCTTCTGTTAAAGCGGCTGTAATTAAGCCTACAACGCCGCCGCCGTCCCCGTTTGTTGAAACGCCTGTTATCCCCACGCCTATTGCCGCAAAAAAGAAATCCAATCCTGCCGTCATTATTGCAGGAATCGCGGGGGCTTTGCTTCTTTGTGTAGGAATAGGTTTCGGTGCCATAAAGCTTGTCGAGCTTGCGGGAGAGCTTGAGAGCATCCCCGTTTTTGAAGATATAGACAAAGAAGAGACAGAAGACGAACCCGAAACTACCACAGAAGCGACAACCTCAGAGACGATTACAACCACAGAAGCGGTCGGGACTACGACTACAACAGAAGCTACAACTACAACAAAGCCCTCTTTACCTGACGAAGGCAAGGTCTTAAACATCTATGCCTACACCACCGAGCCGCGGGAAATCTTTGAAACATATTTCAATTCCGATTACGGTTATGAGCTTCCCGAAGACGTTGAGGTCAACTGGGAAATTATCGCCTCTGTTGATGGTGCGTATCAAGCTCTCCTTGATGAAAATCTCCCCGAAAACGATAATCTTCCCGCCGATGAAAGAATCGACCTTATTATACTTGAAAACTCCTTCGCGGGGGATTATATCTACGGCGATTACCTCATGAACGTCGCGGATTTGGGCTTCACAGAATCCGACCTTTCCGATCAGTATAAATTTACCCATCAGCTTGCCTCTGACGGGGACGGCAACATAAAGGGGCTTGCATATCACGCCGCACCCTCCGCGTTTTACTATCGCCGTTCCTTTGCCAAAGAGGTTTTCGGTACAGATGAGCCGGATGAAATACAAAAAGAGCTCTCCTCTTGGGCAAGATTTGACGCCTCTGCTTGGGCACTTGACAGCTTCGGCTACTACATAACCGCCTCATATTCCGAGACTTTCCGACCGTTCCGCGACTCCTCGACCACCCCCGTTATTAATGCAGACGGCAATTTAGAAGTTCCGCAGTCGTGGAGAGACTGGGCAGACCACGCCAAAAAATATCGGGACAATATCTTGGCACACTATGCAGAGCCTTGGAGCGAGAACTGGTATGGAAATATGAAGACCGAATCGCTTGCCTTCGGCTTCATAGGTCCGCTCTGGTTTGCCGACTATGTTTTAGCGGATAACACCGATTTTTACGCCGACTGGGCAATCTGCGAAGGACCTGCACCGTCATATTGGGGCGGCTCGATGATATCGGCGGCGGCGGGGACAGACAACGAAGCACTTGCGGCAGAGATAATGAAGTGTCTCACTCTCGACCCCGACGTCGCTTACGACCTTTCCGCTAACGGCATTGTTTACGCCAACTCGATTACCGCGATGAACAGGCTTTCGGCATCTTCCGACGGCGAATACGGTCTCCTTGGCGGTCAAAACCCCTTTGAAGTGTTCAACAGAGCCGGTCAGAAGCTTGATCTGGGCGTTGTTTCCCCCAACACCGAAGACATTTCGGCAGAGTTCGCATACGCCATGTACGACTATATAGACAGTGAAGACACCTATCAAAGCTGCTATAACGACTTTTTGGGGTATGTGGAAAACGAATACGGGCTAACGCCGTAAAAATAGGATATAATATAAACAGGGGCGAAAAATATGCCCGACTTGACATTATCGTTACACAGCCCGACGGAAAGAAGTTTAATGTTGAACTTCAAAACAGAGATGAACATAACTATAAAGAGCGTTCGGTATTTAACTGTTCAAAACTGTTTACAAGGGACGTGAAGGCGGGCGACGAATATAAAGCCATCCCGAAAACAATATGTATTAACATTTTGCAATTCAAACTTTTTAAAAACGACAGATGGCGTTGCACTGTTTACCCGATTATTGAGGAGACGGGCGAGGTTGTGACACCGAAATGGGAGATAATATATTTTCAAACACCCTTTCTTCCGAAGGATAAGTCGAGCAGTTTAATTGAATGGCTGACATTCTTTACCCTTGAAACAAAAAGCGAACTCACACTTATGAAAGAATATTCCGAAAACAGAACGGTTCACAAGGCATTGGAGGTTGTTGAGATGATGAATAATTTCGGCAGATTAAAGGAAATTGCCCGTGCAAGAGAAGAGGCACACTTTAACGAATGGTGGCAGTTGGGCAGTGCAAAGCAGGCGGGCATTGAGATAGGCGAAGCAAATCGTAATTTTGAGATTGCCAAAAATCTGGCAAGCCTCGGGGTATCTCTTGAGCTCATCATGAAAGCAACGGGGTTGTCCGTTGAAGATATACAAAACCTCAACGCAAACACCGAATGAAACTCCTTAAAGCAACAATTGCCATCGCACCGCTTTTGATTATCGCGGTATTCACGATTTTTTATCTTGTCAACTTCGCACACCTTTCGCCCTTGGAGCTTATCGAAGCGGTCACACGTTATGAACCGCCGTCGATAATCGTCGGCATGATAGTCATAATCACGCTTTTCGGGCTTAAATCGCTCTCGATGGTCTTCCCGATGGTCGTTTTGGTCGCGGCTTCGGGGATTATTTTCGATAATCTTTTTATCGCCCTTATCACAAACTTTTTGGGCGTGACTTTGCAGATAACCATTCCTTACGCCATCGGGCGTTATGCGGAGCGGGGCTTTGTTGAAAAGCTACTCAATAAACATAAAAATCTGCGTCGGGTTGAAGATTTCAAGAACGAAAACGAGCTGTTTTTATGCTATTTTCTGCGGGTTATAAACATCCTCCCCTGTGATGTGGTGAGTATGTATTTCGGGGCAAGCACGCCGCGAGAGCACGACGCGACAAATCACTACACGCCCTCGCGGCGTGCCAGCACCCGGAATTATTATTTCGGCTCAATGGCGGGGATTCTTCCCGGAATGATTGTCACGACCATTGCCGGGGCGGCTGTGACAGAGCCTCTCTCACCCCAGTTTATCATCTCGATTTCGGTCGAAGTCGCCTTTGCTCTCGGCTCGGCGATCTATTATTATTTCTATAAGAGAAAGAAAAAACTTGCAGATGTCAAATAGAATAGCCAAAATAGCAATAGTCGGGGCAGGACACGCCGGGGTTGAGGCAGCGGTAGCTGCCGCGCGCTTGGGTGTGGAAAGTCTGCTCTTTACAATAACCCTTGACAATATCGCGAATATGCCCTGCAATCCGTCAATAGGCGGGACTGCCAAGGGGCATTTGGTGCGTGAAATTGATGCTCTCGGCGGCGTTATGGGCAAAGCCGCAGACGACAACACCCTGCAATCGCGGATGCTCAATCTTTCAAAGGGTGCGGCTGTCCACTCGTTACGAGTGCAAGCCGACAGGGCTGCTTATCATATATATATGAAACACCTGGTTGAAAACACGCCGAATCTCCGTGTAATTCAGGGCGAGGTTGCCGATATTGATATTCAAAATGGTGAAGTCAAAGGCGTTATCACTTCAAACGGCGTTTATTACCAGTGTCAAGCGGCGATAATCGCGACAGGGACGTTTCTGAACGGGCTGTGCCACATGGGGACATATCATGTGAAAAGCGGTCCCGATTCGGTGCTTCCGGCGACAATGCTGTCTGATAGTCTGAAAAAAGCGGGGATAACCCTTAAACGCTTCAAGACAGGCACCCCTGCACGTGTTCACAAGCGGTCGATTGACTTTTCCGGCTTAGAAAGGCAGGACGGCGATAGCTCTATAATCCCCTTTTCGTTTGAAGAAGAAGAACGTGTCCTCTCCAACAAGGTTTCGTGTTTCATTACATACACTAACGAGCGAACGCATGAAATAATCAGGGAGAATCTGCACCGCTCGCCGCTTTTTGCAGGGATAATTGAGGGTGTCGGACCGAGATATTGCCCCTCCATTGAAGATAAAATCGTTCGGTTCGCCGACAAGAGCCGTCACCAGATTTTCTTAGAGCCGATGGGCATTAATACCGAGGAATACTATCTTCAAGGCATGAGCTCGTCGCTGCCTGTTGATGTTCAGGAAGCTTTCATTCACAGCATTAAAGGCTTAGAAAATGCCGAGATAATGCGTCCTGCCTATGCGATTGAATATGACTGCCTTGATTCAACCGAGCTCCTGCACACCCTTGAATTTAAGGCTGTAAAGGGCTTATATGGGGCAGGGCAGGCAAACGGCACTTCGGGATATGAAGAGGCGGCGGCACAAGGGCTTATAGCCGGGATTAATGCGGCTTTGAAGATTTTGGGGAAAAACCAGATAACTTTAACCCGCGACAGCTCATATATAGGGACTTTAATCGACGACCTTGTTATTAAAGGCACTTCCGACCCCTATCGCATGATGACCAGCCGCTCCGAATATCGGTTGCTTTTAAGGCAAGATAACGCGGACGAACGCCTAACGCCGTTGGGGCACGAAATAGGCTTAATTTCGGATGAGCGTTATCAAAAATTTCTGCAAAAATACGAGCTTATCAAAGCCGAGGTTAAAAGGCTTAAATCTACAACAATTCCGCCGAGCGGGGAGCTCAATGATATTCTCATTTCAAAGGGGACTTCGGAGGTTTCAACCGGCGTGAAGCTTTCCGACCTGATTAAACGCCCGCAGATTTGTTATGAAGACCTTAAGGCTGTTGATATAACCCGCCCCGACCTTCCGAAAGCTGTTACAAACGAGGCGGAAATCCGCATTGAATATGAAGGCTACATAGCTTTGCAAAACGAACAGGCAGAGCGTATGCGGCGGCTTGAGGAAAATAAAATTCCCGAGGGAATAGAATATGGAAATATTCGCGGGCTTTCGCTTGAAGCTTCCGATAAGCTTTCAAAACTTATGCCGGCAACTTTGGGTGAGGCTTCGAGGGTTTCGGGGGTCAGTCCGGCTGATATAACTGTTTTGGCGTTACACATAAAGTCACGGAACAAGGAGAGGGGCGACGAAGGAGCGCCGACAACGCCATATGAATATTGATGAAGTTTTTAAAACGCAAAAAATAATTTTGTCGAAAACCGAGCTTAAGCAGTTTTCGACATATTCGACATTTCTGCGTGAATACAATGAAAAGGTGAACCTGACGGCGATAACCGACCCGGAAGAGATTGCAGTCAAGCACTTTTTGGACAGCGTTTTGCCTTTGACATTTATTGCAGAAGATGCGGAAAATCTTCTTGACATAGGCACGGGAGCGGGCTTTCCGGGCGTTCCGATGGCGATTATGAACCCGAAAACGAGGGTGACGCTTCTTGAAGCAAACGGCAAGAAGATAGCCTTTCTTAACGAACTTGTTTCAAGGCTGTCGCTCCCGAATGTCACGGTGCTTTCGGGGCGGGCGGAAGACCTTGCGGCGGGTCCGCTTCGCGAATCTTTTGAAATCGTGACTGCAAGGGCATTTGCCCCCTTCTCTCAGCTTGTCGAATACACCATGCCCTTTGTTTCGCCCGGCGGAAATCTGCTTGTGATGAAGGGCTCTTCCGAGACCTATGAAGACGGGGCTTCGGCTGTTGAAGCACTCGGCGGCGACCTTGAAGATTTTGTTGAGTACACTTTGCCTAATGGCGATATGAGAAGACTTTTTATAATCGAGAAGATATCAAAAACACCGCGAAAATATCCGCGTTCAAATGCTTTGATAAAAAAATCGCCTCTTAAATAAAGGAATATATCATGCACGAGGAAATAAAAAAGGCATATACCTATGCGACAAATCTGCTTGAGATAAAAAGCTATTCTGTTGCGAAGCTTCGCGACAAGATTTTGTCGCGATATTCAAGTGATGCCGCCGATGAGGTTATAAACCGCCTTATCACAGAGGGCTATCTTAACGACCGAAAGTTTGCCCGCCACGCCGCCGAATATATGGCAGAGGTGAAGAAGTTCGGGGCATATCGGATAAAAAAAGAGCTTTTTGTCAAGGGTATTGCAAAGGACCTTATTGAGGAGGTTATGGCAGATATCGAAACCGACGATGTGGATAATATCATAGCGAGGATCAAGAAAAAATATTCGGGGAACCTTGAAACCCCGGCGGGCGAGCAGAAGATTATCACGGCTATGACCAGATACGGGTTCAAATATTCGGATATTATTAAGGCGATAAAGAGGATGAAGGAAGAGCTTATTACGCTTTAGGGGAGAAATATGAAAAAATTTTTCGCGGCGGTTTTGTCCGCTTTGATGATTTGTTTGGTTATGCCGGTTATGGTGAGTGCGGAGGATGTTCCCGAAACGCCAATCGGCAGTTCGGGTGTAAATTGGGCGTTTAACGACACCACCGACATTTTGACAATCAGCGGCACCGGAAATATGCCGGATTTTTCGTTCGCAACTGCTGAGTATACTCCATGGAATGACATTAAAAGCGGTATTAGTACTGTGGTTATTGAAAGCGGTGTTACATCAATCGGTAGTGATGCTTTTTGGGGTTTTGACGGTCTTACAAGCATAACTATCCCCGACAGCGTTATTTCAATCGGTCAATATGCTTTTAGGGATTGCAGCAGTCTTACAAGCATAACTATCCCCGACAGCGTTACTTCAATCGGCAGATATGCTTTTGTGAGTTGCAGCGGTCTTACAAGCATAACTATCCCTGCAAGCGTAACGACTATAGGCAATGGTTTATTCATGTATTGCGATGCTTTAACGACCGCTTATGTCGAAAGCGGAAGTGATGCGGAAGAGTATTTTCAAACTAACTATAGTGATATCATTCTCACTGATATCCCCGAACCGGACCCCGACCCGGGTGACGGCGATGGAAACGGAGACGGTGACGGCGATAATAATCCCGCTCCGAGCCTGACCTATATTTCGAGTTACATTACGACTTACAACACGACATCCACCCCGCCCCCTCCTCCTGCTCCGAAACCAACCCCGGCTCCGGTTTCAACGGCTTTAACCCCTCCCTATCTTCCCGGTGACACAGAAAGTTTCAGAGCAAGTTCAGGCGTTACGGCGGCATTAACCGTCACAGACTTTGGTGTTATGGTGTATGCGGGGATTAACAATGACAAAAGTGTAAACAGCGAATCGACGGCGGCGGCGGTTAAAAAAGCGGCACAGATTGTTAAAGCGAACGACGCCGAGGGGATTACACTTTCCGTCCCGTCCCGTGCGGCAGGCATATCGGCTTCCACTATCCATAAACTTGTATATGCTGCAAAAGGCACCGAGATAGTCTCTTCAATCACCTTTTCGCAGGACGGCAAAAAGGTCGGGAGCATCTCGCTTCCTCTCACAGACAAAACCGGACAGATAACAATGGGGATAGGCATTAACACAAACCGCACCGCACAGGTTGCCGATTACGTTGCAGATAACAAGAACACGAAGGTTTTAGGATGTTTTGAAACTGCACAAAAGGGCGGTTGGGGCAAGGAATCAATCGCAACCATTTCGATAAGCCTTGAGAAACTCGGTTTCACGGCGAAAAGCGGCGATAAGATTTACGCTGTTATATATGACACCAACGCCAAAAAATGGTTTGAAGAACCGGCAACGATTAAAGACGGGAACGTGATAATAAACACAGAACACAGCGGAATTTTTGCAATCCTGCCCGGATCGATCGCTATACCGAATCCTGCTCCGGCAAGCATTTCGGCTGACGGCAACACAGGCGGCTATGTTTTACTTTACGATGCCGACGCGATTGACTGGGAAAACGCAAAGGTTGAAATGTACGGCAACGATATCATTATTTCAACCGAAGAAGACGGCGTTGTTGCTGTGATTAAGGGGTAATGTGAAAGGGCTTGACAAAAGCTTAAAAACAGGGTATAATAGAAAGAGGACGTGAAACCATGCGAACACCGAGAGTTTATCTTGATACATCGGTGATAAGTCACCTTGACCAGCCGAAAAAGCCGATTGAACAGGAATATTCTTTGCGATTGTGGGATGCTATAATCCGTGGGGAATATGAGGTTTGGTTGTCGGATGTGGTGTTTGACGAAATAAAAGGTTGCAAGCCGGAAAAGGTTGAAAGATTAACGGAATATCTCAAGGATATAGAATATAAAAATTATACTCTTACAGATGAGGCGAGGCTTTTCGCGGAAAATATTATTGAGAGAAAAATACTGCCGCCAAGGTGTGTTGAAGACAGCCAACATATTGCAGCAGCGATTTTTACGAAATCAGACTATTTGCTTTCTTGGAATTTAAAACATCTCGCAAATTCAAAGACAAATCAAAAAATACGATATCTTGTTATTGAGGATTACAAACAGGAGTTAGCAATTATAAAACCATCAGTTCTTTTTGAAGGGAGAATAATAATATGAAAAAAAAATTACCGCCGCCGCCGAAGCTAAGCCCGGATTTCACACTTAAGGATATTCGTAAAATCAGGGATTATCATTACGAATTAAGTAAAATATTAACCCCGGAAGAGATTCAAGAACGCCGAAAAAAAGCGGTTGAAGATATTGAACGTATAATTGCTGAAAAGCGTGCCGCCGGCGTTAAGCCCACATATCCGAAACGGATTGAAATTTGAAATCAAGAAGCAGGCAGAAACGCCTGTTTCTTTTTGTCTAAATTTCACAAATATATACCGAAACGTTTGTTCTATATGTAGAATATTCTTGTTAATATTAAATATCTCTTGACAATCGGAAGAAAATGTGCTATAATGTGGACACAACAGGAGGTTAATATCATGAGTGAAGTTAATTTTACAATCTGTGACGGCTGCGGCTCAAAGATATACATCGGCGACACCGTCTATACAATCGACAGGCTTATATACTGCGAAGACTGCGTGGAAGAGAGCGAATATGAAGAAAAAAGCTACAGATGCGGTTGAGACCGCAATTTTGCGGCGAGCTCTCGGCTATAAAGTCCGCGAAATGACCATAATTCCGGATGGCGATCCGGATTCCGATTCGGGCGAGAAGATAACCAAAATCGTGGAAAAGGATGTTGCACCCTCGATTCAAGCCTGCCTATGCTGGCTTAAAGCATATCGCCCGGAAATCTGGGGCAAGGCGGGGGCTGTTAATGACGATTCCGACCCTGCGGAACTCTATAAAGCCTTGGAGGGTTCAGATGACGTTTCGTAAGCTTTCAGACAAACAAAAGCTTATCTTCCGATGGGCACACAGCAAAGAATATGAGGGCTATCGCGGGATAATCGCCGACGGTGCTGTTCGTACCGGAAAGACAGTCTGCATGACCGCATCTTTCATAATCTGGGCGATGAAAAATTTCAGCAACAAAAACTCGGGCAAAAACTTCGGAATATGTGGAAAGACGATTCGTTCGACCGAGCGGAATATTATAAGACCGCTTGAAGATATCAGCGACATCACGAAATATTTTCGCTTAAACTACCGCCGTTCCGACAGTCTGCTTATCATCACCGACAGGAAGACGAAAAAAAGCAATAATTTTTATATCTTCGGCGGGCGTGATGATTCAAGCTTCATGCTCATTCAGGGGATAACCCTTTCGGGGGTTTTATTTGACGAGGCGGCTTTGATGCCCGAAAGCTTTATCGAACAGGCGACCGCCCGAACCATTTCAGAGGCGGCTTCAAAGCTTTGGTTTAATTGCAATCCCGAATCAAAGCACTCTTATTTTTATAAAAACTGGATCCAAAAGGCGGAGGAGAAGAAGCTTTTGCGTGTCACTTTACTGCTCCCCGATAACCCGATTTTAACTCCCGAACAAATCTCCGAAGCGGAGCGAATGTATTCCGGTGTTTTCCGCGAACGCTATATATATGGGCGATGGGTGAATGCCGAGGGGGTTATATACAGAGAATATGCCGACGACCCCGAGCGGTATGCACTTGATGATGAAGACGATGAAATTATCTTTGCGACAATAGGAATAGATTTCGGGGGGAACGGCAGTGCACACGCGGCGGTCTTAACAGGGTTTACGCGGGGATATAAAGAAGTTCATGTTTTAGATGAACTATACATAAAAGAGCTGATAACGCCGGCACGACTTGAGGCGGCGGTCATAGCCTTTGCAAAGCGGGCGAGAGAAAAATATATAGTGCGGGAAGCTTATTGCGACAGTGCAGAGCAGGTTTTAATAAAGGGGATTCGTGCGGCTTTTGCTCGCGAACGTTTGCCGATTGAGGTTAAGAACGCCCGAAAGGGGAGCATTCAAAATCGGATTTCATGCGAAAATATGCTTTTTTCGACCGACCGCCTTAAAATATCGCGAAACTGCGTTCACCTTTCAGATGCTTTTTCATCCGCTGTTTGGGATGATAACGGCAGACGGCTTGACAACGGGAGCACGAACATAGACTCGCTTGATGCGTTTGAATATTCGATTGAAGCGGTTATGAACAGTTTGATTTAATTTATGCAGTGGCATAAAAGTTCTTGACAATATGATATAAATATGATATAATAATAACATTAAGGCGGTGTTATTAATGGAAAAATCAATTAATCAAACTACTATAAGACTTAATCCGAAAATTAAAGAAGATTTTGCCAAAACCTGTGCAGAGATGGGTATAAGCGTTTCTACAGCAGTTAGTTTATTTGCGAAAGCAGTTGTACGCGAGCAAAGGATACCTTTTGAAATCAAGACCGATAAAGCTGATGTGATTACTAAAGCCGAGCTGAACAGACGCATTGATGAAATGAAAAACGACGATGTTGTTCGCTTTTCAGCCGACGAGTGGGAAGACTATAAAACGAGGCGTGACAATGCGTAATTTAACATTTTGTGCTTCGTCGTGGAGCGATTACAAAAGTTTAGAAAAGCATCAAATGAAAAAAGCCGATCTGCTTATTAGCGATATACAGCGAAACGGAAATATCGGCATCGGACACCCCGAACCTCTCACGGGCGATAAATCGGGGCTTTGGAGCAGACATATTGACGAAAAAAACAGAATTATATACAAAGTCACCGACGAAGAAGTGTTGCTTTACAGTCTAAAGGGGCATTATGATGATACATAATTTCAACCGAAGAAGACGGCGTTGTTGCTGTGATTAAGCCTAAAGAGTAAAAAAAGGCTTCCGGCGGACGAGTTCGTTTCCCCTTTGCGGTTGTCGCGAAACGCACAAAATAAACCGAAAAACAAGAAAAAACAGGCTTTCGAGCCTGTTTTTGTTGTCGCAGAAGGATTTGAAAAACCCCTTCTTTTCTGATATAATCAAAGTAGGAGCACCCTGCTCTGCCAAGGAGAACTGTTATGAAAAAATTACTTAAACGCGTTTTATCATTTATAATATCATCTGCGATGCTTATTACAGCTGTGCCGTTTTCGGCTTTGCCTGTTGCGGCTGTGCCTGTTTATCCGGAAGATGAAGGCACTGTATTGGATGTTACCGCAGGCAATCTTGATTATGGCGGTGTACGGGCGAGTTTATATAACGCAATGAAAATCATAAATCCGATGTATCCTATTATTGTGACCGGGAAGGTTGCTTCCGTCCCCGGCTTAGACGAATCAAGAGCTGCAACCCCTGTTGAAATACTGCTAAGGGATAATTTCACAATAAAATGGCGGGCAACCCTTGATTACGGTTATCTTGAAATACCCTCAAATGCTTCCGGAACGCTTATAATCGAAGACGGTGCTTATATATTTGATGATCGCGGCGGAATTATAAACAACTCGCCCAATGTAAAAATTATTGTCGCGGGCGGTGTTGTGGCTTCAAGCTCATGGCAAGTCCCCGCAATCGAGACCGTCGGTGATATTGATGTTACCGGCGGAATAATAGAATCGCATGATCATAATGCCGTTTCGCTTAAGGGCGACGCGACACTTACTCAGACGGGCGGACGAATACTGTCACACGGAACGATTGCCGCTTTGAATGCAGCAAAGGGGACCACAGCATATATTAGGGGCGGAACGGTTGAGAATAATACTGCTGCCAGAGCGTTACCCGGATATTCCAATGAGGGTAATGCGATTCGCTGTATGTCCGGGTCCAGCGTTATTGTTGAAGGCGGCACGGTTATCGGTACTGCAGACGTTAGGGAAAACAGCACCTTTCTCGTATTCAGCGGAACAGTTGACGGGCGATACACCTATGCGATTAAGGCGGATACAGGTGCTAATATTGAAATAAGAGGCGGCTTGGTGACAGCTTCCGGGGCACAGTATGAAACGGTTATGTCGACTGCTCCATACGGCAAAGACGGCTGCTTCTTCGAAATTTACGGCGGCACCGTTTCGCACACCGGCTACGGCGGAACATTTAACGGAAAATTCAAAAGAATAAATATAACCGGCGGACAGGTTTTAAGTAATATCGAATCGGGTTATCAAATGGTTGTTGACGGCAACGTCACCGTGTATAATGCTTTGGTTAAATCAACCGGCAGCAACGGCGGAGGCATATCCGCAACAAATGTTTCCGTCACAACAGGCGGCAGGGTTATTGTCGGGAAAGCATATGCGTTAAAGGGAACAAGTTCAATTTCTGTCAACGGCGGTTTTGTCTTCGCCGAAACAGATGATGTTACTGACGGTGTCGAGCCGACTTTCGATAACAACGGCGTGGTGTTAGGGTTTAACAGAAACGCCGATATTATTGTATATCCCGAACACACCTCGGCTGATATTACCATTTTGCCGGATGAAGTGACAGCAGAATGGAGAATTGACAACACTAAATACGGGATAATGTATAAAGGTACGGGTTCGTTGGCTCAAGATACCTTTTATGAGATTGAAGGCATAACGCTCACAGCACAAACAAATGAAGTAATACTTACATACAGTACAGAATCCATAGACGTTGTCACGGATATAGAACGTCTTTATGGGTTTTATGATACTGTTAAAATCATCGGAAAAAAGCCCGGTATCGGTGATGAAATAATAATAGGTATTCCGGAAGGCAAAACTCTGGAATGGACTGCCCAGGGTGAAACGAGCCGATCTACCCAGCGTTCCGTTTTAGAAATCAGCGGTGATGGTGCATTTGTTATGTCAGGCGGCTATATAAAAAACATAAGTAATAACGACGAATACGGTATTAATATTAAGGATACGAGCACGGTTACTGTGGATATTACCGGCGGCGAGGTCGGTTCAAAAAACGGAATAGCTATCAATAATGACGGGACGGGGAAAATCACCGTTGACGGAGCTGTAATCAGTGTTCCGTCCGGGACGGCGATTAAGTCTGCCGGCGATGTTGAAATCAAAAACACTGTGATATATTCACGAAACACATTAACAACGGGTGCAACCGGTATTGTTGATGCAAACAGCGTTGTTCTTAATAACGCTGCGATTATCGCGTGGGGCGGTGAAGATAATTCAACTTATGAAATCAACAGCACAACCGATATATATACCTCACAAGATATAGCGGCTTACTGGAATCTGGTTAACGGAGTATCGGGAATCAGTTATAGTAACGATGGCAGTTTAAGCGGATTTATCCCGGTTGCCGAAGTTACGGTTGAAGACCCGTTGAATCCCGGTACCGATCCCGACGATCCCGATGACCCCGATGATCCCGATGATCCCGATGACCCCGACGACCCCGATCCGGAACCGGAACGCATCTCGGTTACAGGGGTTGAATTAACAGGAGAGCAGACTGTTGAAGTCGAAGAAACCATAACCCTTACGGCAACAGTTTCACCCGAGGATGCAGATATTCCATATATATACTGGAGCTCAAGTGCTCCCTCGATTGCAAGCGTTTCTGACGGTGTTGTTACCGGCGTGAGTGCCGGAACGGTCACGATAACCGTTACTGCTATTGACGGCGGACACTCCGATTCACTTGAAATTACGGTGACAGACACCAACCCGAGATACACAAGCGTTACCGTTTCTCCGTCAACGGTTTCGGTTAAAAAAGGCGGTACGTATGAGTTTCAGGCGGTTGTGAACGGCTATAACGACCCGATTCAAACCGTGACTTGGGGCGTTTCGGGTGCACATTCTTTCTTTACAGGAATTACAGACGGCACACTTGAAATCGATGATGATGAAACAGCAACAACTCTTACAATAACCGCGACAGCGGAGGGTGACAGATCAATCTCCGGCACGGCGATAGTGAGAGTTACTGAAGGAGATCCCGAAGTGCTTCCAACATATCCTGTGACGATTGACGGCACCATTTTACCCAACAGTTATGCAGTGGGCGACACGGTAAATCTTACAGCCTCAGAGCGCGCGGGATATAATTTCACAGGCTGGACAACGACCGATATAATGCTGACAGATGCGACACAAGCCGAAATTACCTTCTATATGCCTCCGGCAGCTGTTTCACTCACAACAAGCTATCAGCTCGTCAGCTATAATGTAACCGTCACGGACGGCACGGCTTCGCCCGAATCGGGCAGTCTCGGCACGTTAATAACGATTACGGCGGACGTTCCCGAGGGCATGGAGTTTGATTACTGGACTGTTACTCCGACGAGCGTGCTCCTCCTCAATACAGAATCTGCGGCATTTTTCCTGCCGGGGTCGGATGTGACGATATCAGCGAATTTCAGAGTTCCGACACCCGACAATCCCAGACCGACACCGACACCGACACCTACTCCTGCACCCGAACCTTACACGCCTTATATACCGACCTTCCCTAACACACCTCCCCCCGCACCTCCCCTTCCTCCGACACTTCCCAATCCTAATGTAAACCCGCAGGTGGATATACAGGAAACAGATTACGGCTATGAAATCACGGGACCGAACGGAGCAATTTCGACCGTTGAAGAAACCGAAGAGGGCGTTATTGTTGAAGCGGGCATTAATGATTCGGGCAGCGTGAATAGCGAATCAACGGTTATAGCGATTATTCAAGCGGCGGAAATCGCACGAGGAAACGGCGATAATTCCTTAACGCTGCAAATTCCCGAGGGCACGAGAGGCATTTCGGAAAACACCATACAAAGACTTGTTGAAGCGGCAGACGGAATGGAGATAACGCTTGAGCTCACGTCGGTTGCAGACGGCGAAACGGTCGGCGGTGTGACACTGCCGCTCTCGGCGGGGACAGGGCAGATTTTAACAGAGCTTGCTTTCGATACAAAACGCTTGGCACAGACCGAAAGCTATGTTGCAGACAGATGGAACATCGACGTTTTGGGTTCCTTTGAAACCGCCCAAAAAGGCGGCTGGGGGGCGATAGCAACCCTGTCTGTGAGCCTTGCGAAGCTCGATATTAAAGCCGATGCAAGCACGAAGCTTTACGCTTTGATTTATGATACTAAAAATAAAAAGTGGTATCAGGCGGAAGCGGAAGTCGTAAGCGGAAATATTATAATCAGAACCACACGAAGCGGGATAGTTACAATCGTGACCGATCCGATAAAATGAAAAAAAGAAAAAATTAATAAAAAAGCTTGACAAGTCATTGATTTTGCGGTACAATAGTAGTACAGTGCAAAGATTTTACCGGAGGTAATTTATGGCTTCTATACAGGTTCGTGTTGATGATAATACAAAAACGGCGGTTGACAATCTTTTCGGTTCGCTTGGGCTTGACACATCAACCGCAGTCAGAATGTTTCTTAACGCCGCTCTCGACTATGAAGGGATTCCCTTTACTGTGAAGCACCGTAAACCAAATGCAGAATTGCTCGAAGCAATTGAAGATACCCGTCTTCGCAGAAACCTATCGGGTCCTTATAAAACAGCCGAAGAAGCCGTTCGCTCAATGCTGGAGGACTGAAGTGCTGACTGTAAAATATACTTCAAAGATGAAACGAGATATCAAGCGGCTAAAAAAACGCAAGTGCGACATGGGAAAGCTTACAAGGACACTCGACCTGCTGCTTGAGCAAAAGCCTTTGCCGCCCGAATATCGCGACCATCAGCTTCAAGGCAAGCTTTCCGATTTCCGAGAATGCCACGTTGAGGGTGAGGGCGATTGGGTGCTTATGTATCAAATTTTTGAAGATGAACTTATACTTTCGGCGGTCGGAACAGGAACACATCAGGATTTATTTGATAATTATTAATAAAAAGCTTCCGCAAAACTTAATTGCGGAAGCTCTTTTGTTATTCTGTTATTACCGCAAATATCCCCGAATATTCCGTCTCTATTACAATCTTTCCGTTTTCTATTATCGTCTCAGCTTCGTGCCACTTTTTCGTTTTGGTATCGAAAATCAAAACTTTTAGCAATGTTTTGTCACTGACTTCAAAACCTAATTCCTCAAGGGATATGGTAATCGACGCGATATTTCCCCAACCGCCTTTTTGTGCTGTTTCAAAGGAGCCTAAAACTTCTGTGCCCCATTTTTCATAAACATATTCCTCGGTTTGTGACAAGCGTTTTGAGTTAAAGCGAATCACAGTTTTAACCTTTTTTGAGAGGGTAATGCTCCCGACATTTTCACCGTCGTCAAAATCGGTGAGGGGAACGGTGACAGCCGGAGGTGAGGGGGGCGCCGGGGAGTTATACACGGTCGTGTCTTCTATATCAAGGTCAAGATCCAAAGTATCCGGATATGCTTTTTTATAATCCGCCAAAGTCGCATAGCCTTCAAAATATTTTATAGCATTTAATTCAATCTCGTCATTAATTAAGCGTTCTCTTATTAAGCTGTCAGAAACAAAAGCGACAGTGGGTTTGACGGTTCCCATGTTTGCCGCAGAAGTCTCTCCGCGAAGGGTTAATACACCGCCGAAGATATCAACAGCACCGTAAGCGAATATGCCGTAACTGTCGGAATCTGCCTCGCCGCCTGTTGCTTTTACAGTTCCGCCGGAAATTTCCAAAAGATTGCCTGTATATATGCCGTGACTTTCGTTAGTTGCTTTGCCGCCTGTCGCAGTCACAGAGCCGCCCGAACTTTCAAAATTCACGTGTACAAATATGCCGTAACTCTTGTAAGCCTCGCCGCCGCCTGTTGCGGTAATGTTACCGTCGGAGATATAAATATAGAGTGTTTCTACGCCGCAACCGTCACCTGTCGCGGTAATGTTACCGCCGGAGATATCAAACCTATTCGCTGCTGATATGCCAATACCGCCTGTCGCGGTTACAGTTCCGCCGGAAATCGCAAGATTATGATCTGCGCCTATGCCGTAACTTTCACCTGTCGCGGTTACAGCGCCGCCGGAAATATCAAGTTTTCTTACTGCGTTTATGCCGCAACTTGTGGTAGTTGCTTCACTGCCTATTGCGGTAATGATGCTGTCTGAAATTTCCATATCCAATGCCGCGTTTATGCCGTTACTATTGCTTCCCGCACCGCCTGTCGCGGTAACATTGCTGTCGGTAATTTCAATATTATATGAAGATATGCCGTCACTCCAGTATTTTGCCGTGCCGCCTGTTGCAGTAACAGAGACGTCGGAGATAATAACATCACCGTAAGTGAATAAGCCGTAACTGTTGCTGTATGTTGATGTACCGCCTATTGCCGTTAAGCTTCCGCCGCCTGTGATGGTGAGATTTGCCTCTGTGTATATACCTGCTGATTCGCCCATGTCTTCATATGCTGACTCAAAGGAATTTGAGCCGACTATCTCCAAGGTTAAAGGGCTTTCATAATAAGTCAAATCAAGAGCATACATCGCGTCGGTTATGAAATGCACGTCAGTGAGCGTTAGTTTGCTTGCGATTGGGTTAAATTCATACGAACCGCCGCCTAAAACATTCACATCCACTTCGGTGCCTATATACGTAAGCTTACCGCTATCATCCAGAATAAGGCTTTCTTCATACATCACCGCCGAAGCCGTCAAAGGCACTGCAAAACAAGCGATAATTGTTATTACAAACGCAGAAATTATCTTTTTCATAATACATCCTCACTGACAATCGCAAAAATCCCCGAATATTCCGTCTCTATTACAATCTTTCCGTTTTCTATTATCGCTTCTGCTTCATACCACTTTTTCGTTTTGGTATCGAAGATAAGAATTTTTAGTTTTGTTCCTTCATCTGCTTCAAAACCTAATTTCTCAAGGCTTATCGTGATAGTCGCGATATTTCCCCAACCGCCTTTTTGTGCTGTTTCAAAGGAGCCTAAAACTTCTGTACCCCATTTTTCATAAACATAGCTTTCGGTCTGTGCCAAGCGTTTTGAGTTAAAGCGAAGAACGGTTTTAACCTTTTTTGAAGCCTTAATGCTTCCGACATTTTCACCGTCGTCAAAATCGGTGAGAGCGAAGCTTGGCGAGGGCGGTGCAGGCATATTTGAGGAGACAGGCTCGGGCTGTTCGGGATAGGTTATCGGAATTTCAAGCGAAATTGCAAAGGTGCCGAAAAAATCGGTATAGTTTCCGGTTACAACAAATGCCTTCTTCGCTTCATCTTTTTTCACCTTATATTCCGAAATTCGCGGGTCTTCTAAGTTTATAATCTCTTTGCTTCCGTCCCTTTTTTGAGCCTCAATTATCAACGCTCCGTTATAAGAAGTTTTGATTTCAACCGTTTCATCAAGCCAAACAACATTATAGTTATTTCCGCCGGTGACTTCGGTCATCATTCGTTCTTTTTCATCAATGAGCATTGCATATGCTCCGCTGACACTGCCGTCAGAATCGTAATAATAACAGTATATCGTTTGCAGAGAAACTGCACCGTATATTCCGCCGATCATAGAATCGAAATTTGAAAAATCCTGCTTTATTGTCAGTTCTTCAAGATCCGGCACGGTCAAAAATACATCATTAATGTCGCTTAAATTCCCATTTGCGGTGAAGGAGCGAAGATTTGTGTTGCTGAATGCGTTTGAGCCTAAAGAAGTAATAGTGTCGGGGAAGGTTGTCAGCGACAAATCGCAATGTGAAAACGCATAGCTCCCAACCGTCGTCAAGGCAGATGAATCACCGAAAATAACCGTCGTCAACTTAGAACATTCGGTAAATGTAACCGCTTGTATTTCAGTCAACGCAGATTTGTCGCCGAAATCTACAGTAGTTAATTTGCGGCAATATCGAAAAATGCCGGGTTCGCTCGGTGCTTCGCCTGTGAAAAGAGAATTGTCTTCAAACGTCACCGTTTCTAAAGACGAGCAATTACTAAACGCATCCATTTCGATTGTTTCAACAGAAGCGGGGATAGTTATTTCTTTGATACTTGTTTGATTAAAGGCATTCTGCTGTATGGTTCGCAGCTTTGAATTTTCTTCAAATTCAACCGTCAAGTTCGGTGCGATAGTATCAGGGGGCGTAAAAGCTGTCCCGAGAGTTGTCACGCTTGCGGGAATCTTAATATATTCAAGGGCAATATTAGTGCAAAAATTATCGGGAATTGATGTTATGACAGAATCTTCTTCAAAGGTGATGCGTCGGAGGGGCGAATCCGGAGTGTTGAAAGAGAGGTGGTCTAAAACTTTCACGGTGTTCGGGATTTCAATTTCAATTGCAGATGTCACCGATAAAAAACCTGCATTTTTTATACTTCTTAACTGTGTGGTGTCAAAGACAATCTCTTGTACTTCGTAAAACGGGAATCCTAAAGAGGGTTGTACACCATCCATATCCCGACCGTTGCCCGAAATGGTGAGAGTTTTTGTTACGGTGTCAAATGCCCAGATAAAGGAATTGCCGCCGTCGCCGAACATACCGACCTGAACCTCCGCCGAGACGCCCAAAGGAACCGCCAAAAATGTGATTATGACAATAATTACCGCCGACAAAATTCTCTTCACATCAAACCCCCGTTAAAATTTGCTTAGACTTGTCTGTCAGCCTTATTGTCACATCACCATAAGAAAGATATAACTTCTTATCCCCTGCGGCTTTGAGGCATTTTTGTATCGCCTTTGCCGAAATCCCTTTGCAGTTTTCGGGGAGAATGAGGGTTATCTGCGTTACGCCTTTTGTCCTTGCCGCTCTTAAAACTTCAAGCCTTGTTTTCGCACTGTCAACACTCCCCGATTTATTTAATATCGCGATAACGTCGATGTTTTTTGCTTCTTGGGTTATCAGCGAAAACTCCGGAATGGCGGGGGGATCGTTTGAAGGTGCATATGTAGGAGCGGAAGTCACGGGCGGAGCGGCGGTGTCTGTTGTGTTTTTGGGGTTGGGTTCGGGGTCATCGGGTTCGGGTTCGGGGTCTGTGGTTAAAGTCACGCTTGTCCCGGAAAGATCATAGGTATTGCCCTCACCGTCGGTAAGCGTTGAGTTATAGCCTGCTGCAGTTTCGCCGGAAATTTCAACCCTTCCGCCGTTTCTCACCGTTACATCTGTATTGCTTATTCCGTACGAACTCGTCGTCCCGTTTCCTGCGACCGCTGAAAAATAGCCGTTATCGACCGTTATGTTTTTTTTGCCGCCATGAAACTGTACAGCGTTACTTCCTATACCGCTGCCGGAAGAAACAACAAGACTGCCCCCGTCACTGACGGTAATATCGCCGTCTGTAGATAATCCAAGTGATATAACGCGTGCATCACCGCCTCTAACCGTTACTGTACAACCCGAAACGGTCACAGGGTAATTATATTCGGATGCTAATCCGTATGAATTATCAGTACTTCCGCCTGTTACAGTCAGAGAACCCGTTCCGGTAAAATTCAGACCGTAATCAAAAGCGATACCGTAGCTTGAAGCTTCGTTATATGTACTTGTGATGCTGTTTGTGCCGATAAGATTTATCGTTAAGTCACTTTGGCATTGTATGTCCAGTGCATATCGTCCCTCTGTTGAAAAATGAACATTTTCAAGGGTGAGAGTTGGAACGCTATCGATCACTTCAAACGACATTATTCCCGAATCGCCGATAGTTACAGTATCTGTAAGCTGTTCGAACCCGAGATATAAATCTCCGTTACTATCAATTATCAGGTCGTTCACGTTGCCAATACTCGGAATCGGATACGATATCGCCGAAACGGCAACAGGCATTGCCAAACAGACCATTAAAACCGAAATTACCGCCGATAAAATTCTCTTCACATCAAACCCCCGTTAAAACTTGCTTAGACTTGTCTGTCAACCTTATCGTCACATCACCATAAGAAAGATATAATTTCTTATCCCCTGCCGCTTTGAAGCATTTTTGTATCGCTTTTGCCGAAATCCCTTTGCAGTTTTCGGGGAGAATCAAGGTTATCTGCGTTACCCCTTTTGTCCTCGCCGCTCTTAAAACTTCAAGCCTTGTTTTGTTGCTGTCAACGCTGCCGGCTTTATTTAATATCGCGATAACGTCGATGTTTTTTGCTTCTTGGGTTATCAGCGAAAACTCCGGAATTGCGGGGGGATCGTTTGAAGGGACATATGAAGGAGCGGAAGTCACGGGCGGGGCGGGTGTGTCTGTTGTGTTTTTGGGTTTGGGGCGATTATTATGTGAAAATGCATCGTCGCTGATATTATCAATCTTCAAATATTCGCTTGAAGCAAGACCGTCATAGTCGGAAATATCTTCCGCGATATCACCGGTCGAAACGCCTGCAAGGTTGCACGCTTTCAGTGTCAGAGAAGCTGAGCCGGAAGAAAAATTTATGCTGTCAATGACAAAGGTATAATCACCGATGGTAAATTCATCACCCTCATCGCCGTAATATGTGTATTTGACCGCCCCTTTTGTAGATTCGTAGTTCTCCATTGCGTCGCTGTCGGGTGTAACATAGACTTTAGAGCCGGAGTTAAAGGCTGTGTCGGCAATCTTTATGTCGTTTTCACACACGACATAACCGATGTCATGACCGTAAAATGCATCCTCCGCAACTTCTATAACATTATAGAGATATCTGTAATGCCAATCGCCGTCGTCATAAACGGTTGCCGGAACGGCAAGCGACGTCGTTGATGATAGCAAACTGTTAAATTGGCATATTGCGGCGGTGCCCGGGCTTGCAAGAGTTCCGGCGGTTAAAACAATGTATTCAAATACAAAACCTTCGATAATGTCGCCCGGAGTGCCGATATTCACCAAACGATCAGCACTGACTGCAGCGAGTCCGGTATCGAAGGTAGGGGTTGTGATGCCGGCGGGATCGGGCATATCAATATACAGATCAACGTTATCCGAAGCGGTAAACGCATACTGATTAATGTTGCAATCATTTGACAAAATCTCAACCATCTGCAAATTGTTGTTGTATGCAAAAGCTTCGCTTTCGATAGACGTGATTGTGGCGGGCAAGGAAATCTGTGTGCACTCCGCAGGCAAAGCGGAAAGCGGATCAGCATAAGCATAATCGGTAGATGCAATAGTTGTTACCAAAAGTGTAACCGGAGGTAAATCGCCGTCGTCTATCGTAATCGATGACGGTATAAAAAGCGTTCCGTTATCGTCAAGGGTGATAGCATCGCCGTATGGGTTTAATCCGAGCAAAGCGGCTGTGCCCGGGTCACACCCTATCGTTGTATATGACAGTCCGCCCGAAAGGATATATGCAGGCGTCGGATCATATGCAAACACCGCCGCCGGCATAACCAAGCAAAGCATAACTAAAGATATTACCGCCGATAAAATTCTCTTCACATCAAACCCCCGTTAAAATTTGCTTAGACTTGTCTGTCAGCCTTATTTTTACATCACCATAAGAAAGATATAACTTCTTATCTCCTGCCGCTTTGAGGCATTTTTGTATAGCTTTTGCCGAAATCCCTTTGCAGTTTTCGGGGAGAATGAGGGTTATCTGCGTTACGCCTTTTGTCCTCGCAGCTCTTAAAACTTCAAGCCTTGTTTTGGAACTGTCAACGCTTCCGGCTTTATTTAATATCGCGATTACGTCGATATTTTTTGCTTCTTGGGTTATCAGCGAAAACTCCGGAATTGCGGGGGGATCGTTTGAAGGGGCATATGAAGGAGCGGAAGTCACGGACGGGGCGGGTGTGTCTGTTGTGTTTTTGGGTTTGGCGTTCTTTGTAAACTTTGCATAAAGATTGCGATGCTGTGTAATCGGTGTCCTAAAGTCAAATTTGTTTTCTAATGTGTAATCTGAATACCAACCGGCAAAAGTATAACCGTTTTTTGTCGGCGGAGCCGGTTCGGTTGCAGTCTCGCCGAAGTCCACCGTTTGCATTGTGCCGTAGGGTCTTCCGTTTGCTGAAAAATCAATAAAACATTTTTTATTTACCGGTATCCCTTCATCCTCAAAAAACGAAATTATATCGGTTTTATGATAAGGTATACTGACTTCTGTAATATATGATCCCGCGAAAGCGTTGACGGCAATGCTTTCAATGCTTGCCGGAATAGTAAGCGTTGTCAAATAATAACAATACGCAAAGGCACCATAGCCTATTGATGTAACACCCTCAGGAATTACAACTTCTGTGAAATTATTATACGCAAAAGCACCATCTGAAATGCTTGAAAGCCCGTTGCCGAGTGTGAGGGTTGATATATCACAATTATAAAAAGCGTAATTACCAATAGTTGAAACGCTGTCCGGTATTGTCAACGTGGGAATGTTAATCGATTCGAAAGCATAATCGGCGATTGCGGTAACAGGCAAATCGTCGATTTCATCGGGGATTCTTACTGCTCCGCCCGCACCGTTGTATTTGGTTATAGTGACAAATCCGAGGAAAACAGTATAATCATAAAGCCCATCTTCGGAAATTTCGTCCGCACTGACCGTCAAAGGCACTCCGACACATATCATTATTACGGACAAAACCGCCGCGAAGAGTTTTTTCATCTTCTCCTCCTGCTTAGTATCATAGCCGCCGTCGTTAATACAATCAATACCGCATAGCCGTTGCTGTTTCCTGTTTCCGGATTAGGCGTTTCTTCTGCATTTTCGGGGAAATATGTTTCATAGAAAAGCTCTTGGGCATCTTCAAAGGTCATGTAAGAGTGGTCTAAAATAAAGGTGTGGAAAGAGAGCTCGTCAAAGTCACCTCTGTCGATCAATTTTTGCCGCATTTCAAACAGCTTTAACGGTGCGTATGTATAGGGCACCTGTGAATATATTGATGATTCATAAAAGCTTTTGAATCCAAGATAATCTTCTTCGGTGAATTCGCCAAAACCCGGAAGCGTTTCATAAAACGCCTTAAATTCATCGAATGTCCATTTGCAGTGGTATAATCCGAGTTCAAAAACCGCACTGTCAATCTGTGCTAAAATGTTCGAGAGTGCCGCATATTCCGCAATTTCGCTGTCTTCATATATCGCACCGAGTGCCAGTAGTCCGGTGTAGTCAGCCCATCCTTCCCCAAGCATCATATCGCGGAAATGGAAAGGCAGATCGGTGTTTGGGAAGAGCTTGCCCAAATGATAAGAATCATAATAATGCCCGGGATATCCTTCATGTGCAATCGTTAAAAAGCCTGTCGAGTTGTTCTCAAAAAGCCCCTCTGTCAGAAAAAATCTCGATGTGAACGGATCATCAATCCTCGGCGGAAAACACCTTCCTGACGCACCGCTGCCAAGATATGAAGGCATGAAGCCTGTTTCGGGCAGGTCTTCGGGGGATATCGGATAAACATCACCATACTTTTCATATATCATTTCAAAAATCTCATCGCCGGTGTAATCGGTTGCAGACATTTTGTCTACCTTATCCCAAAAATCGGGGCCATTTCTTATTTCTTCAACCCTTGCCGCAATGGAGAAGTAATATTCAGTCAAAAACTCGAAAACCTCATCGGGCGAAGCCTCAAGCTCTAACTCTTCTGCCCAGAACTCTTCATAGTTAACGCCGATGCCCAAAGTCGGCGGAGCTTCGACGGCTTCTTCCGCCGCCGCCTCAAGAAGCTCTGCAACGCTTTCATAGGCAGGAATAAACTCCTCTTCATAGGCGGTATTTGCACGGGCTATCAAAGCTTCTTTGTCGCCGCCGTAATTATCTATGTTATCGGTAATGATTTTTAATATCGGTCTGTTTTCATCAGCCGCAACCTGTCGTGCAATCTCGGCATAAAAAAGGTATGTGTCGCTGCCCTCGGAAGATTCGGACAGCACTTTTTCATATTCATCTGCCCATGAGCCGAAATCCTCTAAAATCGCTGTGTAGCCTTCAAAATGCAGGTCGGAAGATAGATCGGTTCCAAGCATAAAATGTGGAATATTTATGACCGATTCAACAGTTTCTTCATATCCTTCGTCGGTGTCTTCGTCATTTTCCTCTTCGTTATAAATATCAATAAGTGCTTTATGCAGATATGCGTACTGTTCGGACATAGCGGAGCTGTCAAGCGATTTTAACTTCGCATCAAGCTCATCAGCAATAACTTCTATTTCATCAAGGCTTTTCGGATAGTTTCCGTAAAAACCGTCAAAGGTGTTTTCAACGCCGTATTTCACGGGGTCTTTGAAAAAATAAAGCTGCATATAGGTCGGATAATAAACGGTGGCATCAAGTGCAAGCCGCTCATTAAAAAGCTCAATAAACTGCTTATCCGCCTCGTTTTCGGCAGAAATATTAAGGGGTAAAACAAAGCAGATTATTATGACAGATAAAACAGTCGATAAAAACTTTTTCATACTATAAAACCTTTTCTTTTACAATCACAAAAATTCCCGAATATTCTGTTTCTATCACAATATTTCCGTCTATAACTACTGCTTCAACCTGATGCCATGTTTTTGTTTTTGTATCGAAGATAAGAACAATAAATTCCGTTCCGTCACTGACTTTTAAGCCGAGCTTTTCAAGGCTTATGGTTATTGTCGCGGAGACCGGCAGGTTCTCCTTATCGCCCCAACCGCCTTTTTGTGCGGTTTCAAAGCAACTCAAAGCTTCTATGCCCCATTTATCTGCAACATATTCAATTGTCTGTGCGGTTCGTTTTGAATTAAAGCGAATTTCGGTTTTGATTTTCGGATTATTTGAAGGCAGGGTTATGGTCCCGCCGTCGATGGTGTATGTTTTGGGGACAATCGGCGGTGAGGGCGGCGGGGTGTTGCTGTAATGGGGAGTGTTCGCCGGCTGCGGTTCGGGTTTCGGCTCGGGAGTTATTACAGGCTTGGGGGCTTTATAGGTAATTATTACTTTTTTATCATCAATCTCTTCCCATGTGTAATCGGTCATTTCAACTGTCGGAAGTTGGGAAAATACAGGACCGCGAGCGTGTTCGGCAGTCAGCGAACCTGTGCCGGTTATGGTAACGGCTCCGACCACTGCGTTACCGATATTTATACTCGTTGATTTTATGAGATTAGTTCCGTTTATGTTAAGTGTTTTGGGATCGCCTTGTAATCTTAACGCATGATAAGATGATGTGGTGAAACTGACATTGTTGAAGGTTAGAGTGCTTGAAACGCTGTCATAGCTGTAAGAGCCGCCGCCTAAAAGAGGGTGCGATATGTTTTGAGGTATTTGATAAATGTCATTGCCGTACCACAACGAGCTTAAACCGGCAGGTAAGATAAGTGCATTATTGACAGTAGTGGGATATTCGGGAACAACAACAGTCGCTTCCATGCTTGCAAAGCTTACATCTTTCACAGCCGCTATATAAACAGTGTATTCTCCGGGTGCAAGCCCTGTTATTTCTGTAACGTCTGTATAGGTGTTGTCTGAACATTTATATGTTTTTGCCGTATCAAGCCCGATTATTTTCCCGTCATTTCCGGCGGCACTTGCCATGACACCTGTTAAAGAGGGTGCAGAAGGGCGATCGGGAAGCTCTATTATTTGCGGGTCGCTGTCAACGGTTGAAATGCCGTCGCCGTTTTTAACAATTGAAGTTGTTTCACCGAGAAATCCGTCGATTGTGGTGAGTTCGCCGTTTTCAGTGGCAGCATCGGATAACGTTGTGCCGTCCGGTGCACTTAGTGTATAGTTTTCAAAGGGCACAAGCCCTGTAAGCCTGTCATTGACAAAATCAATAATCGCATTCGGCGTGTCTTCTTGGTTTGCTGTGACGGTTACGGTGATTGTGTGGTTGTTTTCGGTGCCGAGCATGCCGCCGCTGCCTCTGACATAAAAGGTAAAACTAAAAGTATTCCCAGCATCAGCATAATCAGGTTCAAAAGAAAACATATTTTTATTTTCTGAATCATAACCGTAAGCACCTTCGGGTGTTTCATTCACCGTTACGCTAAATCCGCTGGGGTCTAAATATTCATCATACCAAATTGTATGTGATACTCGTTCAAATTCAAAAAGTGTTGAAACGTCAATGTTCCATTCACCGGTAATATCGACAGTCGCCGTCGTCGGTGCAGTCGGTTTCAGCGTCACCGAAGCATAAAGTGAAATCGACAGAACTGTCGCACAAATTGCAAATGCAAGAAAATAGGATAAGAGTTTTTTCAGTTTCATAAGTAAACACCTCGATTTAATTATATTATAATATCTCTTCGGCGTTTTGTCAAGATTCTTTTTTGTCCAAAATTCACAAATAACTACCGAAACATTTGTGCTATAGGTAGAATATTCTTTATAATCGGAAGTTAAGCTTGACAAACGGAATAAAATGTGCTATAATATGCACATAACGGAAGTTAATTGATTAATAAGTGTAAGGGTGCAGCAGGAAAAACCCCTTTATATTTCTTAATCATGAAAGGAAATAATATGATATCAAGATTATTGCGGGAAGCTTACACAAATGAAAATATTCCCGACCTTGACAGCTTCTATGAAAGCTGCATAAACCTTTGGGCGGATATCTACAGCGGAAAGCCGCCTTGGCGAACAGCAAAACGTTCCGGGCTTCATTCCAGAGGCGAACGCGTTATCGGGCAGATGAACGCCGCAAAGGCAATCTGTGAGGAGTTCACAGCCCTCACCTTCGCCGAAAAAGTGAATATCACCCTTTCCGACCCCGAGCTTCAAAAATACATCGACAAAACCTTACAAAAAACAGGCTTTTGGGAGCAGATCGGGCAGTTTATCACCAACGCCTACGCCCTTGGCGGCGGCTGCATGAAGTTCTTCCTTGAGGGCGGCAAACCCTGCATAGACTTCATTTCCGCCGAAAAAATGTACCCGCTTTCATGGCGAAACGGGCGTATATCCGAAATGATCTTTGCTTCAAACGAGATGACAGGCGGCAAATATATCACCCGATTGGAGCGTTACGGAAATCTTCTCACCGAGAATCTTTCCTTCATCTCCGACAACAGGGCGACCCTTGGCAGACGGCTTGAAACTTCAATCCCCGAGCTTATCAAGGGTGATGCCTGCGGGCTTTTCGCGGTCTTCCGCCCTGCCGCGGCGAATAACTTTGACACATCTTCGCCGCTCGGAGTTTCGGTCTTCTCCTCCGCAATCGACACCCTCAAGGCTCTTGATATCGCCTTTGACAGTTTCATGCGGGAGTTTATCTTGGGCAAAAAGCGGATTATCGTTCCTGCCGCGTCAATCCAGACTATCGTTGACCCCGAGACAGGAAATTTGACAAGATATTTTGATGCAGACGACGAGGCGTTTGTCGCACTGAAAACCGAGGACACCGAAGCCCTTAAAATCAATGATAATACCGTTTCACTTCGTGTTGAGGAGCATATCTCGGCAATCGAAGCGCTTTACAAAATGCTCTGCTTCCAGACAGGCGTTTCGGCGGGAACATTTTCAATGTCAAACGGGCTTCATTACTACGTCAAGACGGCTTCGGAGGTTATGAGCCAGAACGCCAAATCGGCTCGGACAATACGCCTCAATCAAAACAATTTGAGCGAGACCTTTAAAACAATGGTGCGATCATTATTAAAGCTCGGCATTCTGGCAGGGGAAATAAGCGAAACAGAAAGTGAAATTGACATAAGCTTTGCCGATAACGTTATCACGGCAGATGAAAGGAAGGAAAAATAATGGAAGAAAACTATAAAGAAAAGTATGAGGCACTGCTTGCGGGAGTGAACCCCGAAATGCTCGACGATGCAATAACCCTTGCAAACTCAAGGGTGACAGAAGAGGTTCCCTTTGCAGATGCCATAGGCTCTGTGGTTGAGCGGTACCCTCAATTTAAGGGGATAAAAGGGTCTGTCTCCGGCGAGACAGCCTCCGAAGCCGCACCCGGTACAGCCATCACAACGGGAGCATACACCGGTGCAACTCCCCCCGCTCTATCCGGCGTTGAAGCCGAATTTTTAGCACGTAACCCCGGCATAAAATTATAGATTTGTTTCCGAAAGGTTTTCGGAAGAAAGGAAGGCAAAATGGCTAAAGGTTACACGGCTCTTGTAGCCGCAAAGCTCCGTGCTGCGGAGGTTCTCAAGGATAACGTGGTTTTCTCCAATGCTTATGAGGGCAACGCTGTTTCAGGTGCTGTCAGAATCCCCGTCCGCGACACCGAAGCAGAGGTTGAAGATTACAGCAAAAATTCAGGCATGAGCCCGAACAGAACATCCACAAGCTATATCACAATGTCTGTTGACAAGGACAAGGCTGTCAACGAAATCATCGACGGTTTTGAAGCGGCGGGAGTTCCCGACAATATCCTTGCAGAACGCCTTGATTCGGCGGGATATTCCCTTGCACACACCGTTGATACCGACGGTGCGGCGGTGCTCCTTTCCGAAGGCACGACCGATTATGTGACGCTTGATGAAGACACCGTCGTTTATGACCTTTTGGTTGACACCCGCACCACACTTTCAAAGATTAACGTTCCCAACGACGGCAGACGTTATCTTCTCGTTACTCCCGATTTTTATGCGAAGCTTTTAAAGGACCCGAATTTTATCGGTGCATCATCTCTGGGCGACGATATCCGTCAGACCGGCTGCATCGGCAAGGTTGCAGGGTTTAACGTTTATGAATGGAACGACCCGACAGAGAATCTCTTGTATGTTGCGGGGCATCCGTCATACGCTGTTCGTGCACGTGATTTTTCCGTGCCCATCAAGGTTGTGAGCCTTGACGGCGATGCAATCTATATCGGTGCAAGTGCGGTTAAAGGCCGCCTCGTTTACGGTCATAAGGTGACAAAACCTGCGGCAGTTCGCTGCGTATACGCAGAAGCAGTATAAGGACGTGTTGGGGGACTGATGTCCCCCTTCCTTCTAAGGAGGTAAATATGGAATCAATTCATAATTTTTATATAAACAGTTGGAACACAGCCTTTGACGGCGACGAAGAAACTCTTGACCGCAAACTGGGGGAAGCCTGCGATGTTATATCCTGCTCCGTTAATGATCTTGATATCTTCTCCGTTCCCTATTATCTTTTGGATAACGTCTATAAGGCAATCTGCGTTCAGGCAGACGAATCGGAAGATATTCCCGCCGAGAACTATTCATATAAAATCGGGCAGTTTTCGGTGTCCCAAAAGACTGAAAATAAGAAGACAGGGTTATGTGAAAAGGCTCGATGCTATCTTGTGAACACTGGGCTATTAAAAAGCGTCGCCGCAGTCGTGTAAAGGGGGATAGGTTATGAGAGCAGCAGCAATACCGAAGCGGTTTTTGCCCCATTCCTGCACACTTTTAACCGAGACCGATTCCGCACATTGGGGAAGCACGGCAATAGCCGAAACCGAACTCAATCATGTGAGGATCGACCGATCGGATAAAACCGCTTTGATGTTTTATGACTGTCAAAACAGTACACCTTTGAATGTGAACTTCACGGTGTCGGGCGGGAATATAAAGCGGCTTTCTGTGAGGGCGTTTGACAGGGAATATGTCATTAAAAAGGTGGATTATCTTTACGCGGAGGATGCCTTGCATCACCTTGAAATAACACTTGAAAGCGAGGACTGAAAATGGCGGAATTTATCGCGGGGGGATATGATTTCTCACCGCTTATTGAAGACGGCGGCTTTTTTGCAAAGAAAACAAATATATACGAAGATATTCCCGGTTTGGCGGAGAAAATAATCACCGGCGTGAAAACCGAGATAGAGGTCAAGCTTTCAAACGCTCCTGAAAGCGTTGTCACCGAGATTAAAAATACACTCTCGATGAGCATGGAGCCGAAAGGATTATGATAAAGAGGACATATCAAATGTCAAATAGAAAAAAGGCTTTCAGACGTTGCGGCACAGCGAACAAAGCGAATTTAAGGAGGATTAGAAATGACTGAGCTTGTAAACAAAAAGACAGAGCGTGAGCCGTACGGCAAGATGACTTGCCGGATTGGTAAGACGGATTACAATGTTTCCGTGATGTTCTCTAAAACAAGCAAGGAAACGATTGAGGACAAACTCTTGCGTATTATCGAAATGGAGATTTCCAAAAATGACATTTAGCGTTTACTGTGCCGCGAATAATGATAGCCGAAAGGAGCGTTATGAATAACAAACTAACTATCTGCTACGAACGGTTAAGTCGTGACGATTACAAGGACGGCGGCGAATCGGGGAGTATCGCCAATCAGCGTGATATTCTCCAAAGCTACGCGGAGCAGAACGGCTTACTACCCTGCAAGCATATCTCAGATGACGGACAGAGCGGCACAACATTTTCACGCCCCGGCTGGACGGAATTAATGGCAGAGGTCGAAGCCGGGAACGTTGGCACTATTCTACTCAAAACACTCGACCGTATGGGACGTGACCATTTGCGGGTAGGACTACTCTTAGAGCAATTCCGGGATATGGGTATTCGCCTCATCGCTGTGAGCGAGAACATAGACACAAGCAAGGGTGAAGACGATTTCACGCCGATTAGAACGCTGTTTGCGGAGTGGTATGCCAGAGATTGCAGTCGCAAAATCCGTCAAGTATTTAAGAATCGTATGGAGAACGGCAAACGCTGTTCAGGGGCTATTCCCTATGGCTTTATCCCTAATAACGGTGATGTAAACGACCTTGTAATCGACGAGGAAGCAGCTATAGTAGTCCGCCGTATTTTTCGTATGATAATTGACGGACACGGCGTAAACGACATAGCCCGCACTCTGATGAACGAGCGGATACCCATACCGTCGGAGCATTTCAAGCGGATAGGTCAACCCTCAAGGAGCAATAAGTATACAGACCCTTACGCGTGGACTGCTACCACAATCAGCTACATTCTCTCTAAGGAAGAGTACAAAGGCACAATCGTTCTTGGCAAGACCCACAACAGCAGTTACAAGGGGCATAAGGCGATTAAGACAGCGGAGAACGAGCGGTATGTATTTGAGAATGCTCTGCCTGCTATTGTATCGGTGGACGATTGGGAAAACGCACAGCGGCTAAAGAAAACGGTACGGCGTTCTCCCAAGTCGGAAGCCGCACCGAATCCGCTTACAGGGCTTTTATTCTGTGCTGACTGCGGGGCTAAGCTCACTCACAGACACAGCGGTTATGATAATTGTTACATCTGTTCTGCCTATCGGAAAGGGATAAAACGGAACTGTACTACTCACTATATCACCGTTAAAAGTATCGATAAAATCTTGCTTTCGACTATCCGAAAAACCGTCTTTTACGCCAAGCAAAACAGTGAAATCTTCATAGAAAAAATCCGTGAGACATCGCTCATAAAATCCGAAAACGCGATTAAGGAAAGTAAGAAAAATCTCGCTAAATACAAACGCCGAACCGAAGAGTTAAATATCCTTATCCGAAAACTTTATGAGGACAATGCGACCGGGAAATTACCCGACAAACATTTTGAGAGAATTTTCGCGGAATACGATTCGGAGCAAAACGAACTGGAAACAAGAAATTCTGCTCTACAGGAAGAAGTAATTCGCTGTGATGAGGACGGGCAAAATGCGGAGAAATTTCTTTCTTTAGCGAACAAATATACCGACTTTACGGAGCTAACTCCCACTCTTCTTAATGAGTTTATCGAGCGAGTTGACATACACGAGAAAGATAAATCCGGCGAGAAAGTCAACCAGAAAATCGTTATCCATTTCAACTTTATCGGGTCGTTTGAACTGCCCGAAGATTTTGACGAACTCACGCCGGAGGAGAGAGCGAAAGTTACCGCCGAGGAAGAGCGTCTTGCTAAGAAAAATGCTTACGAGCGTGAGCGGCGACGGAAGAAATATCAGAGCGATTGGCATAAACGAGATTGGCAGAAGAAGAAAGCTGAAAAACAAATGCTTGCGGTGCAGGCGTGAACAAACTATCGTTATGGGCGGTGAAAACCGCCCGAGCCCTCTGCAAGAGCCCACGGGCACTTTCGGCGAAGCCAAAGTGTCAGAGTGGGTCGCACACTTTTGTAAGTGTGCGATTGCGGCGGCAACATATCGTAAAGGAGTGTGAAAATAGCGGTGAAAACACATTTTACCGTGGTACGTAACGCGGCGTACAGAGCGGGAGATTTCAAGACGCGAAGCCGTCATAACGAGCGGGAGAATGACGTTTATCAAAACGGTGATGTGTTTTGGAACGGTATCATCTGAACGTCCATTATCGACAAAACTTTAATTCAGACGGTTCTGTCGAGAGTTATTCTCAAACTTTTGAGCGGCTTTTAGCGGAAGGAAAAATCGTAAAACGCGGCTTGAAGGAGGAC
>JAISIC010000034.1 GCA_031262225.1 Ruminococcus sp.
GCTATGCTTGACGAACTGGATATCACAGTTCCCGTTGCTCTCCACCTTGACCACGGAACATATGAAGGTGCTAAAAAATGCATCGAAGCGGGCTTTTCAAGCATAATGTTTGACGGCTCACACTATCCTATCGACGAGAATGTTGAGAAAACCCGCGAGCTCGTTGCTATCTGCAACGCTAAGGGAATCTCCATCGAAGCGGAGGTCGGCTCTATCGGCGGCGAGGAAGACGGCGTTGTGGGTGCGGGCGAATGTGCAGACCCCGACGAGTGCAAACGTATTGCAGATCTCGGCGTAACGATGCTTGCGGCAGGAATCGGCAATATCCACGGTGCATATCCCGCAGATTGGAAGGGATTATCCTTTGAAACCCTTGCGGCTGTTAAAGACAAGGTCGGCAATATGCCGCTTGTGCTCCACGGCGGAACGGGAATCCCCGACGACATGATCAAGCACGCTATATCTTTGGGCGTTGCGAAAATAAATGTAAACACCGAATGTCAATGGGCATTCCAAAAGGCTACAAGAGCTTATATCGAAGCAGGGAAAGACCAGCAGGGCAAAGGCTTCGATCCCCGGAAACTCTTAGCTCCGGGCTATGAAGCAATCAAGGCAACAGTCAAGGAAAAACTTGAGATGTTCGGAAGCGTAAATAAAGCATAAAACAGAATAAATTATTCCCTAACGGTGAAGCTAATGAAAATTACCTAAACCGAAAGCGAAACACTTGCACATAAAGTGCTTTATATAAAAGTGTCAGCAGTTCGGGAAATTCTCGGACTGCTATTTTTTGGAGGTATAAACATGAAAACAAAAATCTATTGGATTGCAAAAACGGCGGTGTTTATCGCACTGCTTGTGGCACTTCAAGGGCTGACCGCCTCGCTCGGAAATCAACTGATAACAGGGTCTTTAGTAAACTTGGTGTTAATTGCCGCAGTTGTTCTCGGCGGTATTGGTACGGGACTTACCGTAGCAATTTTATCGCCGTTAATGGCATTTTTACTCGGTATAGGTCCGAATCAGTTCGCATTAATACCATTTATTGCCCTCGGGAACGTTGCTCTGGTTGTTATTTGGCATTTCATATGCAAAGCAAAAATGAAAAATCAAATACTCAATTATATTTTAGCGACAATTGTCGGAGCGTTTGTTAAAAATGGTGTGTTATATGTGGGTATAGTGTTCATCGCCGCACCGCTGCTCTTAAAACTCCCGGCTGCCGGCGTAGAAAAGATGGCAGTTACATTCGGTATACTTCAATCATTCACCGCCTTAATCGGAGGTGCTGTCGCTTGTATAATTTTGCCTTTGCTTGTCAAGACTATAGGAAATATGGAAAAACGGGCAGGGCTTGTTAAGACTGCCTAAAGAAGGAATAATATTTATGGAATCAAAACTTGCCTTAATCGGGATTATCGTTACCGACTGGGATGCGACACCTGCCCTCAACGCGGTTTTGCATGAATACGCACTTTACATTATCGGGCGAATGGGCATACCGTACAAGTCCCGAAACCGCAATATCATAAGCGTTGCAATCGATGCACCGCCCGATATTGCAAACACCCTTGCAGGCAAAATCGGGAGACTTCCCGGACTGACAGCAAAGATGATGACGGCGAAGGGGGATTAAAACTTTTCGCGGAGAAGGACGAAAGCCCTTCTCTTTTTTGTTAAATATTAGATTTAAAATTGCATAATTTATTTTGACTTTCAAATCCTCCTTGTCATTATAACTAAACTCCCGAATTTTCGTGGCGATTTTGTTGTATATATGTCACATTTTGCAAGTTTAGAAATAAAAATTGCAAAAAAGGCTTGACAATGGTGAAAAAGTATGTTAAAATTAATTGATTCGATTATTATGAAGGGGTTTATAAAATGTTACTTAGAGAAGGGGCAACACGTATTCCGTCGGGTTGTGCCATAACCGGCTTCATCAGCCGTGACGGCAGACGTATTTCGGGGCGTGATGCAATTTCATCCATCGCGGTTATGCACGATCGCTCAAACGGGCTTGGCGGCGGCTTCGCCGGATACGGGATATATCCCGAATATAAAGAGCTTTACGCTTTCCATCTGTTCTTTGAGAATAATTCTGCAAGAGTTGACACCGAAACTTTCCTCAACGAACATTTTGACATAGTGAACCTGTCGCGTATTCCGACACGTCAGGTCAAGAGCATCACAAACGAGCCGCTCATCTGGCGTTATTTTGTGAATCCTCTGCCCACAAAACTTGCAGCATCCCAACTTGATGAAACCGAGTTTGTGACAAAATGCGTTATCAACATTAACACGACCATAGACGGGGCTTATGTTTTCTCTTCCGGAAAGAACATGGGCGTATTCAAGGCTGTCGGCTTCCCCGAAGATGTCGGGAAGTTTTATCGGCTTGATGATTATGCCGGCTACTCTTGGACTGCTCACGGACGTTACCCCACAAACACCCCGGGCTGGTGGGGCGGTGCACACCCCTTTGCACTGCTTGACTACACCATCGTCCACAACGGCGAAATTTCAAGCTACGACGCTAACCGCCGCTACATTGAAATGTTCGGCTATAAATGCTCGCTCCTCACCGACACAGAGGTTATAACATATATCTTCGACTTTCTTCACCGCCGCCGTCAACTCACCCTCACCGAGATTGCCGACGTTATCGCTTCGCCCTTCTGGTCTACAATTGATGCGAAGCCTGCGGCAGAACGCGAAAAACTTTATTATCTTCGCAACACCTTCGCAAGCCTCCTCATCACCGGTCCTTTCTCGATTATCCTCGGATATTCCGGCGGACTTATGGCTCTTAACGACCGTCTCAAACTGCGTTCTATGGTTGTTGCGGAGCGTGACGATATGTTTTATATCGCGTCCGAAGAATGTGCTATACGCGAAATCGCACCCGATGCAACCGGCGTTCGTGCTCCGCTTGGCGGCGAAGCTGTGATTGCCGAACTTAACGAGGAGGGCAGAAAAAGATGTCTGTAAACTATATCCCTGCAACCTTTGCTGTCCTTCGCGACACCGACCGTTGCATTAAATGCAGAGCCTGTGAACGTCAATGCTCTAACGAAGTGCATTTTTACGACGCAGACTTTGACAAAATGTTTGTTCATGAAGAACAGTGTGTTGACTGTCAGCGTTGTGTGACAATCTGCCCCACAAATGCTTTGAAGATAACCGAAAACCCCAACAGCTTCCGCAAGGCTTCAAACTATTCCCAACAGCTGATCCTTGAAAACTATCGTCAGGCTTCGACCGGTGCTGTGCTCCTCTCTTCAATGGGCAACCCGCAGGATTTCCCCGTGTATTGGGATAAGATGCTCATCAATGCTTCACAGGTTACAAACCCTTCTATAGACCCGCTTCGCGAACCGATGGAGACGAAAGTATTCCTCGGCAAAAAGCATACACATATAACCCGCAATGCTGACGGCACAATAGATATGTCGGAGCAGAGCCCTCAGCTTGAAATTGCTGTTCCTATCATGTTTTCGGCTATGTCATACGGTTCGATTTCATATAACGCACATGAATCACTCGCTCGTGCGGCAACGGAACTCGGGACATTTTATAACACCGGTGAAGGCGGACTTCATCAGGATTTTTATCAATATAAAACAAACACCATAGTTCAGGTTGCCTCGGGGCGTTTCGGCGTTTCCCCCGACTACCTTGATGCCGGTGCGGCGATTGAAATAAAGATGGGTCAGGGTGCAAAGCCGGGTATCGGCGGGCATCTCCCGGGCAAGAAGGTTTCGGACGACGTTTCAAAAACGCGTATGATTCCCAAAGGCACCGATGCAATCTCCCCCGCTCCTCACCACGATATATATTCGATAGAAGACCTTCGTCAGCTTATCTTCTCGCTCAAAGAGGCAACGCATTACAGTAAGCCGATTATCGTTAAGATCGCGGCTGTGCATAATGTTGCGGCGATTGCTTCCGGTATCGCACGTTCCGGTGCCGATATCCTCGTTATCGACGGCTTCAGAGGCGGAACAGGTGCTGCTCCGACACGTATACGCGACAATGTAGGCATTCCCATTGAGCTTGCTCTCGCTTCCGTTGACCAAAGGCTTCGCGATGAGCATATCAGAAATGAAATTTCGATTGTTGCCGCGGGTTCAATCCGCTCAAGCTCCGATGCTGTAAAGGCTATCGCTCTGGGAGCAGATGCAATCTATATCGCAACCCCGGCACTCCTTGCAATAGGCTGTCACCTTTGCAGAAGCTGCCATGGTGCAAAATGCAACTGGGGTATCGCGACACAACGCCCCGACCTCGTTAAGAGGCTTAACCCCGACGTTGCATACAAAAGGCTTGTGAACCTCGTTCACGCTTGGGATCACGAGATAAAAGAGATGATGGGCGGCATGGGCATAAACTCGCTCGAATCGCTCAAAGGCAACCGCCTCATGCTTCGCGGTATCGGGCTCACCGAAAAAGAGCTTGAAATTCTCGGCATCATGCACGCAGGAGAATAGGAGGGAACGGATATGAAAAGAGTATATGTAAACGAAAACCGTTGCCTTGGCTGTCACCTTTGCGAGTACTGGTGTGCATTCGCAAACAGCGGTGAAGACTCAATTATGAAGGCTTTCAAGCTTGACAGAGATGCAATGCCCAGAATTAATGTTGAAGATTCAGGCGAAATTCATTTCGCGGTACAATGCCGCCACTGCAACGACACACCCTGTGTTAAAGC
>JAISIC010000055.1 GCA_031262225.1 Ruminococcus sp.
ATGACCGAACATAGTCTTTCCGTCTGTGATTCCTGTTTCATATAGTTCAGGCTTAATTGTGAAGACTTTAAAATTATCATTTCGTAAAGTTGTGGTATTATATCCGGTCGGAACAGTAACGGTATATCTGTGAGGAGTACGATCGGTTAAGTCGTGAAAATAAAGGGCGGTTTCGTGGGAATAAATGATTTTCGGGCGGCGTTTTTGCACGATGAACATTCTGTCTTCAAATTCCTCGGGTGTAATATACACGCCATATGAAGCACGCTCGAGCAGCCCTGACTTTACAAGCAACCTTAATCTCTCGTTAGAGATACCGTATTCGTTTGCTTCGGATGTCGTGAAAGTACCGCCTTTTTGTGCTTTTAATAACTCAAAATCTGCTGACATACAAAAGTCTTATTACCTCCATTTGATAGTTGTGCTTATATTATAAACAAAACTTGCACGAATGTCAAGAGATTTTCACAAAAAGCTCCCTTCACAGGAGCTTTTTAATCTATCAATGGGTGCGGGGGTTTTATACCAACCCCAAATACTTCTCAAAGAATTTTTGAAGTTTCTCGATAATGTTA
Source organism: Ruminococcus sp. (assembly GCA_031262225.1). GTDB lineage: Bacteria > Bacillota > Clostridia > Oscillospirales > Ruminococcaceae > JAISGY01. The sequence goes on from JAISIC010000055.1 coordinate 576, forward strand.
AGCTTTTTCTCCGCTCTGTTACCGCCGCCGAAACGAGATACAGGCGGTAAAATTCGGTCTATCTCTGTGCCTGTTGTTTTGAGCGTTCCGTCGCGGAAAGAGTTATCAAGGAATTTACGCGTTTCGCTATCTTTGAGTTTTTCATCGGCAATAAGGGCGGCGATGTCCTTTTCTTTTTGTTCTGCCACAAAGTTAATCCAGTCCTCGTCAACCGCCGATGAAGTGTTAATACGCGATATAAAGCCTTCGATAAGGTCTTTCTTGCTCCGCAGTTCAAGGCTCGAATTAACTGCCTTGTCAATCGCCGATAGAATTTCTTTATCGGTGCAGTTCGATTCGTGATATTTCGCGACAAGCATCAGGATATAGTCGATATTGACTTCAATCTGCTTGATAAGCTCAATTTCAAAAATAATATCGTCGTTGATGTTTTCTTTGTCAGTCTTCTCCTTGCCGCGAAGCTCTTCGTAAAGGTCGATATAGAGGCTCTGATAATCTTGTAGTTCCCGCGGCGTGAGTATTTCATTGCCCTTGAAATCATCAAACGCTGTGAGGATATTGCGAAGCCTTAAAATCGCACCGAAAAGCAGTATAAACGACTTTCGCGAAACCTCCCCGATAATAGCAACACCGAGGGGGAATTCCGTCTTAAGCCTTGTAATTAACTCGACATATCCCGCTTTGTGCTTACCGTCCTGCTCGTAGCCGTTGTAATAATCATCGTAGGTTTTAAGCAAAACAATCCCGCCCGCTTCTTTGTCTCCGAAAAGGGCAATCGCATCATCGGTCGCCTTTTTGAGGTCGCGGAAGCATATTATATTACCGAAAGTTTTCACGCTGTTGAGTATGCGGTTGGTTCGCGAAAACGCCTGAATAAGCCCGTGCTGTTTGAGGTTTTTATCTACCCACAAAGTGTTGAGCGTTGTCGCGTCAAAGCCTGTGAGGAACATATTCACGACAATCAGCAAATCTACTTCGCGGTTTTTTACACGCTGGGATAAGTCTTTATAATAGTTCTGGAATTTGTCGCTTGAGGTATCGTAATTCGTCGAAAATGCTGCGTTATAGTCCGCAATCGCCGATTCCAAAAACTCGCGGGACGTTTTATCAAGCTTGTCGTTAGCGAAATCTTCATCCGGCTCTTCTTCATTAGCCGAAAAGCTGAAAATCGTCGCGATTCGCAAATCTTTCCTTGTTTCTTCAAGCTGCCGTTTGAACTCGTTGTAATACAGGCACGCGACAGGGATTGACGAAGCCGCGAAAATGGAGTTAAATCCCGCTAAGCGTTTTCCCTTGTGGGTGTAAAAACTCTGCCGTTTGGTTTTTTGCTCGAAATGTTCAAGGACATATGTCACCACTTCCGAAATCCGTTCCGGTGCGGACATTGCCTTTTCTATGTCAATAGCCTGAACCTTTGTGTCAACAACATTCGGCGACATTTTCACGGTATTCACGTAATCAATCCGAAACGGCAGAACATTTCCGTCATTTATCGCGTCAACAATCGTATAGGTATGGAGTTTATCGCCGAACGCCTGAGGAGTTGTCCGCAGGTTCGGGTTACCGCCGTGCCCGGCATTAACCGAAAATATCGGCGTACCCGTGAAGCCGAAAATATGATAATTCTTAAACGATTTTGTTATCGCCTTGTGCATCTCACCGAACTGTGAGCGGTGGCACTCGTCAAAGATAATTACAATATGCTTTCCGTAAATCGAATGGGTTTTGTTTTTACCGATAAATACGCCGAGTTTTTGAATGGTCGTTATTATAATCCGTGTATTATCATCTTCAAGCTGACGTTTAAGAACCGCTGTTGATGTGTTGCTGTTCGCCGCACCTTTTTCAAAGCGGTCGTATTCCTTCATCGTCTGATAGTCAAGGTCTTTTCGGTCAACCACAAAAAGCACCTTATCAATATAGGGCAAGTCTTTCGCAAGCTGTGCAGTCTTAAAACTCGTGAGGGTTTTGCCGCTCCCGGTGGTGTGCCAGATATAGCCGCCGCCGTCTGTTGAGCCGTATTTTTTGTATGTATTCGCAATCTCAATTCGCGATAAAATCCGCTCGGTCGCGGCGATTTGATAGGGTCGCATTACAAGCAAAAGGTCTTCCGATGTGAAGATACAATACTTTGTGAGGATATTCAAAATGGTATGTTTTGCGAAAAAAGTCTTCGTAAAATCCACAAGGTCGGCTATAACGCGATTTCCGCCGTCAGCCCAAAAACTCGTGAACTCAAAGCTGTTGCTTGTTTTCTTCTTCGATTTTCTCGTGTCGCCGCCCATTTCTTTTATATGTTGAAAGCGGGTTGTGTTGCTGTAATATTTCGTGTGCGTGCCGTTGCTGATAACGAAAATCTGGACATATTCAAAAAGCCCGCTTGAAGCCCAAAAACTCTCACGCTGATAGCGGTTAATCTGGTTGAAAGCCTCGCGGATAGCCACGCCCCGCCGCTTAAGTTCAATATGCACAGTCGGCAGACCATTCACCAAAACAGTCACATCATAGCGATTTGCGTGGATTCCGTCCGAAGTTTCATACTGGTTCAGAACCTGCAGGCGGTTGTTATGAATATTCTTTTTATCAATCAGAGTGATATTTTTCGTTATGCCGTTATCGCGTTTAAAACTTTGAATGTGGTCGGTTTGGATACGCCTTGTTTTCTCGTTTATGCCGTCATTCGCACCGCTGATGCAGTCGCGAAAAAAACGTTCCCATTCGCTGTCTGAAAACTCGTAATTATTAAGAAGTTCAATCTGTTTACGGAGATTCGCCGTTAAACCCGCCTCATTATTAACGTTTATGTATTCGTATCCTTGTGCCTCAAGCCGCTTAATAAAATCCGCTTCAAGCTGTGCTTCGGACTGATAAGAGTCTTCGCCTCGCTCGGTGGGGATATATTCCGCAACTACGGTTGATTCATTATCGGCGGAGATTATGTTAAAATCGGTCATGCGGTAAGCTCCATAAACGTTAAAAGTTTATCCCGATAATATTCATACTGCTTCTGCCTCGCCGCGATTTCCGCAGGCAAGCCTTTTGTAATATCGGTCGTGAGCGTGTCGAATTTGTCAAGAATTTCGACGATTCGGGCTTGCTCGGAGAGGGAGGGGATAGGAACGGATATTTTCTTAAATCTGCTCATATCTACTGTGGCAAAGTGCCCGATAGTTAAATTCTCTTTGCACCATTCGTCAATAATAAAACAGTAATAAAAGAAAAACTTAATATTTATGATTTTCTCATACTCTTTCTTGACAGTAAGAATTGTAAAACGCTGATTTGCTAAGAATGGAGAGGTAATTAATGCGTGTTCGCCGATAGTTGCGGAAGTGGCGATAATTATTGAATCCGCCTTGAATAATCCACCTTTTACGGCTGTTTCTGAAATGTGTTGTATAGAATCTGACAAAACACGTCCGTTTTCTCTAATATCGTCCATTCTGAACCACGGAATATTTCCATCAGTCCAGTAATCGTTATTAGCTTTTGAGGGTGTATAACCGTTTTTGATACTGAAGAGGGAGACAAGCGACATCCACCTTACGCCTTGTCTACTCTCTCT
>JAISIC010000048.1 GCA_031262225.1 Ruminococcus sp.
AATTCGGGGAATGCCTTCCACAAACTGGAGACGGGGCGTTCGCTCTTGACCTTTTCCGAGTTTGACTTTTCCTTTTTCTGGGAAACCGCAATCGACTGCGGCAGGCAGGCAAAAAAGACGGGGCAGATCCCCAAAGCTACCGCCGCGAACGCACGTGCGGCAATCGGGCGTGCTCACCCCTTCATCGAAGCGGGGCTGACCGGCGATTACGCCGATATCGTTATCGACTGCATTATCGAATATATCTGCCGCTCCGAACGCATGACCGAAGACGAGCTATGGATGCGTTGCATTGCAAGCAAAATCCCCTATGAAATCGCGATATTCAAGCGAATTTCGGAATATAAGACTTTCAAAGCCTCAAACGGTTGGACAAACATTTCGGGACTGCAAAAATATGTCCGTGACAAGATCGATTTCATCTACGGCGGGGAGCGGCTCAATTCGCTTCGCTGCCACACCCTCAAAGAATATTTCGACCTTTCATACTCAATCGCGGCTAATGAATGCAGTATTCCTGCCGTCTGTCTCCCCGCTGTCAGGGTATATAACCCCTGTCTGGCACCCTCTGCGGCGTTTGCGGTGTCAAGCTCTGCCGCAAAGAATATATATAAAAGGCTGGAAGAAAATCTCGCCTCTGTCCCCGATCTTCGCGACTATGACCGATATAACACCACGGTTTTAGAGGACAAGTTTGCCGTGGAGTGCTATTCGTATATGAACGGCTTCACCCGCCCTCACGAGGCGGAGGAGGACCTTTTTGCGAAAGCACTCGAAAATCTGCCCGAAAAGGTTTATATCATAAGCTCGCTCAAAGGGATTATCGACCTTGAATTTGACGTCTGTTCGCAAACCGGCATAGCGATGAAAAAATGCGAAAAATGCGGCAGATTCTTCCTTATACCCTCCACAGGCTTTGCTGAGCGTTTCTGCGACAGGGTTAATTCGACCGGTAAAACTTGCAGAGATTACATCGGATATATCCCAGAACCGGCACCCCCTGCCACTGAAGATAACTATTCCGACACTGTGATTGAAGAAACTGTCACACCCGAAAAAGAGTTTGTTCCGTTTATTTCTAATATACCGCCGGAAGATAAAAAAGAAGAAATCGAAACGGTCGAAACTGTCGAGACGGTTGTTGATAAGGTGGAATATTTCCCCGAAGTGGGCGAGGTTGTGCATATCAAATACTCTGCTCCCAAGCGGGAATATCCTCCGCGAGACATTCCGACAGCGGTTGAAAGGCGTGGGCAATCGCTTTATAACAGCATATATAAAAGGGTCGGGAAATCCTTTTCTGAAAATGAATTTCGCGAATGGTCGCAATATCTTTCAAACATGAAGCGGAATGTGAAGACAGGCGAGGGGAGCTTGGAGCAGCTTGAGCAGTTCCTGGACTACTCCGAGAAACTTTCCGATGAGGTTAAACGTGCGGCGAGACAGAAGAGGTATGCTTCGGCTGAGCCTGTGGCACGCTTAAAGCGGTTCGCCCAGATGACCGACAATATGCACGCAATCGGGAATGTTCCGTTCCCGACATATCAGGAAACATCCCCGCTTTTGGCGGCAATGACAATCCCGAAAGCAGAGGTTATTCACCCTACCGACGAGTTGGCAGAGGAAGTTCACGAGCTTGCCCTTGATTCGTTTGCCGAACCCGCACCGCCCGTATCGTTCCCGACTAAAGGGAATGTGAAGATCAAAGACTCCGAAAAGGTCGAGATAGACGGCAGACAGGCGGTGCTCGGAAGCCCGGTGTGGGAAAGGGTTGAAAGGGAATAGTTATGGTATATACCATAGACGAAATAAAAGAGAAAATCCGCCCTATCGCCGAAAAGTATAACCTTCCGGCTGTCTATCTCTTCGGCTCTTATGCGAGGGGTGAGGCGGATGAGAAATCTGATATTGATATAATGATTGACAGGACGGGAGCCGACTTTTCAAAGCCTTTCGCTTATTTCGGCTTGTTCGATGATTTTTCCGATATGCTTTCAAAAGAGGTTGACATGATAACCACTGCCGCCCTCACAAAAACAGATGACAGGCACTTTAGAAATGCAGTGCAAAAAGAGATGGTGCAGATTTATGCGAAGTAATACAGATAACGCCGACACAGAAATAATCTGGAATGTCGCAAATAATGATGTGCCTGTTTTGAAAAGTTTTTGCGAAGAATACCTAAAGGAAAACTCATGATCTACACCATAGACGAAATAAAAGAAAAAATCCGCCCCATCGCCGAAAAGTATAACCTTCCGGCTGTCTATCTCTTCGGCTCTTATGCGAGGGGTGAGGCGGATGAGAAATCTGATATTGATATTTTAGTCGATATCAGCGGAACGGGAATTAAAGGCTTGTGGAAATGGTCCGGTTTGACCGATGATTTTAAAAACCAAATTAAAAAACCCATGGATGTTGTTGATGCCGAGGTTTTCAACTTCAGCAAAGATAAAGAGTTTATTAATAACATTAAAAACGATATGGTGAATATTTATGCGAGGTAATGTAGATAATCTGGTTTTAAGGAAAATTCTGAATTACTGCGAATTAATAAACAAATCTATCAACGGACATAACGAAAGCTACGAAGCGTTCTTAGAAAATCAGGAGTTTTTTGCTGCTGTATCAATGTTCCAAATGCAGATCGGTGAAGTTGCAAAATATCTCTCCAATGAATTCACAGAAAACACTAAAGCTGAAATACCATGGAAAGATATCAAAAATATGCGGAATTTCTTTGCTCATGTTTATGATGATCTTGACCCGCAAAAAGTATGGAATACCGCCGTCAATGACATTCCTGTTTTGAAAAGTTTTTGCGAAGAATACCTAAAGGAAAACTCATGATCTACACTATCGAAGAGATAAAAGAAAAAATCCGCCCCATCGCCGAAAAGTATAACCTTCCGGCTGTCTATCTCTTCGGCTCTTATGCAAGAGGAGAGGCGGATGAGAAATCTGATATTGATATTATCGCCGACTGCTCCGCTGTTGAAGGGCTTTTGGGATATATCGCAATATTTAACGACATGAAAGAAAATTTTTCAAAAGAAATTGATATGATTGAAACTGACATTTTCGAGCGTGAGAAGGACGAACGTTTTTTGAACAATCTCAAAAGGGACATGGTGAGGGTATATGGTTAATAAAGACATCGCCGTTCTCGAAAAGATAAATAAATACTGCGAACGCTGTTTGGGAACGGTTGTGCGTTGCGAGAGCGACTACGAAAAGTTCCTTGCTGATTACGATTTTTATCAGTCAATCAGCATGAGCCTTGAACAGATCGGCGAACTCTCAAAGCTTCTTTCCGAGGATTTTGTCAAAGAAACCGATAACGAAGCCCACTGGAAATTAATAAAAGATATACGCAATATGGTCGCTCATGTTTACGACCGCATGAACCCGAAACGTATCTGGTATATGGCGGTCAATGATATTCCGAAGCTTTCGGAACTTGTTAAGCGGTATCTGCCGACAGAGGAAAACTCATGATCTACACCATCGAAGAAATAAAAGAAAAAATCCGCCCCATCGCCGAAAAGTATAATCTTCCGGCTGTCTATCTCTTCGGCTCTTATGCGAGAGGAGAGGCGGATGAGAAGAGCGATATTGATATAATGATTGACAGGACGGGAGCCGACTTTTCAAAGCCTTTCGCCTATTTCGGCTTGTTCGATGATTTTTCCGATATGCTTTCAAAAGAGGTTGACATGATAACCACTGCCGCCCTCACAAAAACAGATGACAGACACTTTAGAAACGCAGTACAAAAAGAGATGGTGCAGATTTATGCTGGGCAATATAAACAGGCGGGTTGAGGATTAATTTATGGATTTTTATGATGAAAAAACTGCTGTAGAGGGGCTTGCGGATTTTATTCTCCGCGGCGGCGTTTCTATGTATAACACCCTCAAATATATCTACAGCCTCTCCGACAGGGATTTTTACAACGTTAATATCAAAGACGTCATAAAGCTGATTATAAATAACGTCACCGATGCCGATTCGCTTTCCATGCTCGGGCTTCGCTGTGAAGGCGAATCTGTCGAGGCTATGGAGTCGCCTTCCTACAAACGGATTCTGCCGGTGATGGTTTTCTCCCTTGCGGTCCGAACGCCGACACTCAAATCGGTTGAAATCGCGGGCAAAACCCTCTCAGACGACCAGATTTACAAGATATATTCAAGCGTTTTGTCAAAGGGTGCCGAAAACACCGACGACCTCATCCCCGACACCTTCCTTGAGATAAAATATCTCGTCCGCAAAGGCAAACCGCTCCCCGCTTTCACCGCTGACTGGTACAAAAACTATATCTTCCGCTCCGTGCCCGAGCTCGCCTCAATCACAAATCGGAATATATTCCTCTTCGGCGCGTGTGATATCTTCTTCTCTATGTTTTATGCCTGCTTCAAAGAGGCGTTGGAAGGGAAGATTGAGGAGTATTTGGAATAAGTAATTTTAATTGTTCCACATGGAACAATTCCAAATTATATTACACGCAGAGCACGTTCAAAGTTAAAAGAGTTTGAACGGAAATAAAGCGGACGCGTCCGCTGTTCCACGTGGAACATATGAGGTATTTTTATGTATACTATCTTTATATCCGGCTTTATGGCGTGCGGGAAGACGACCGTGGGGCGTAAGCTTGCTTCCCAGATCGAGTGCGATTTTTACGACCTTGACGAATATATTTCACATAAACTGGGTGCTACTATACCCGAAATTTTTGCCGAACACGGCGAGGAATATTTCCGCTCGGCAGAGGCTTTTTGCCTCAAAGAGCTTTGTTCTAAGGGTGGTATCGTTGCCTGCGGGGGCGGCACCATGGCTGACGGCAAAAACTACGGCACCGTGAAGCTTTCGGGCGGCTTCGTTATCTATATCGACACGCCTTTCGAGCTCTGCATAAAACGCATCCGCAGAGACGGCGAAGATCTTCGTCCCGTCGCAAAGGGCAAAACCGACGAGGAGCTTTCAGACCTTTATAATACCAGAAAGCCTTTATATCTTAAAAACTGTGATGCCGCGGTTAGCGGGCTCAATCCTTCGCTGCTTGTTGCGGTTGATGTCATTGACCGTATTGCAGACCTCATTGATATAAAGACAGATGAAGATGTTACCGCCGTAAACGCCGATACAGCGGAAAAGGAAACCGGGGAATAAAGATGATAACCACAGAAAACGCAGAAATAATCGATAATATAAATACGGCGGCAGAAACTCTTGCCATCGGGGTTGATGTCGGTTCGACAACCGTTAAGGTTGCCGTGACGACCCCGAGCGGTGTGACGCTTTTTTCCTGCTATGAACGGCATTTTTCAAAGGTTCGCGAGACTGTCACAGCACAGCTTAGGCGTGCGGCTCTCGAAACAGGCGTATCTAAAATGCGGCTTTCTATCACCGGCTCGGCGGGGCTCGGCATTGCAGAGGCTGCACACCTCCCCTTTGTGCAGGAGGTTTATTCCGCATTCTCGGCGGTCGAAGCTCGCTATCCCGATGCAGATGCGGTTATCGAGCTCGGGGGAGAGGATGCTAAGATAATCTTCCTCACCGGCGGAATCGAACAGCGTATGAACGGGTCCTGTGCGGGCGGAACAGGTGCATTCATCGACCAGATGGCAACCCTCCTCGGAATATCTTCCGACGAACTTGACGAGCTTGCTCTGAAAGCTCACAAGGTATATCCCATTGCTTCGCGTTGCGGCGTTTTTGCGAAGTCGGATATCCAACCTCTCTTAAATCAAGGGGCTTTGCATGAGGATATTGCCGCTTCGGTATTTCAAGCTGTGGTAGACCAGACCGTTTCCGGGCTTGCCCAAGGGCGGACTATCGAGGGGAAAGTTCTATTCCTCGGCGGTCCCTTATCCTTCCTTAAGGGGCTTCGGACTGCGTTTATTAAGACTTTGAACCTTTCGGAAGATAAGGCGATATTCCCGGACGACGGCAAAATTTTCATGGCGATCGGTGCGGCGATTAACGCACACAAGGCTTCTGACATATTCGACATAAACGAAGTTGCAACCCGAATTGAAAACCTTCACTATGACAGCGGAATTATCACCTCTGCACCCCTCTTTGCCACACATGACGACTACGAAGAGTTCAAAGCCCGTCATGCCGGGGTTGATATTAAAACTGTCGACATTGCAGCCTACGAGGGCAATGCATATTTAGGCGTTGATGCCGGGTCTACCACCACGAAACTTACGCTCATTTCTGAAAACAACGAGCTTTTATACTCCCACTACGCTTCAAACATGGGGCGGCCTCTCGATGCGATTGCAGAGCAGATAACCCAGATTTATATGGCTTCGGGCGGCAGGATTAACATTGCGGCTTCGGCTGTCACAGGCTATGGCGAGGACCTCATCAAAGCGGGGCTGGGCTTAGATTTTGGGATAGTTGAGACGGTTGCACACTTCAAGGCGGCTTCATATTTTGAGCCGGAAGTTGATTTCATCATCGACATCGGCGGGCAGGATATCAAATGCTTCAAGATTAAAAACAAGGCGATTGATTCCATCATGCTCAACGAGGCGTGTTCCTCCGGCTGCGGAAGTTTCATTCAAACCTTCGCAAAAGCTTTGGGATACGGGGTGAAAGAGTTTGCCGCTCTCGGGCTATTTGCCGATCACCCTGTTGATCTTGGTTCACGCTGCACGGTATTCATGAACAGCTCTGTCAAGCAGGCTCAAAAAGACGGTGCGACTGTCGGCGACATTTCAGCCGGAATATCTTCATCTGTTATTAAAAATGCAATATACAAGGTAATAAGGGCGAAAAACACCGAGGAACTGGGCAAACATATTGTCGTTCAGGGGGGAACCTTCCTTAATGACGCTGTTTTACGCTCATTTGAAATCGAGCTTGGGCGAAACGTTGTTCGTCCTGCTATAGCAGGGCTTATGGGTGCGTTCGGTGCGGCACTTTTTGCCAAGGAGAACAGCAGTACCGCCAAGGGTGAGCTTATTTCGGCAGAGGGGCTTGCTAATTTCTCCTATAAGTCAAAACAGGCTAACTGTGCAGGATGCACCTCAAAGTGCGGACTTACGATAATAACCTTTGCAGACGGGAAGAAATTTATCTCCGGCAATCGTTGCGAAAGGGGAGCGGGACTTCAAAAAGCCTCCGAAGAGCTCTGCCTTTATGAATATAAATATCAATTATTAATGCAAAACGCCGAACGGCACTGCACTCCGACAAGGGGTGTTAAGGTCGGCTTGCCGCTTGCACTGGGAATGTATGAACAGATGCCGTTTTGGGTTACACTGTTTAACGAGCTCGGGTTTGAGACGATCATTTCGGAGGAGACCACCAGGGACACCTATTACAAGGGTCAGCACACAATCCCTTCCGACACCGTTTGTTATCCTGCGAAGCTTGCACACGGGGCGTGTCTGTCGCTCCTTGAAAAGGGTGCAGATTTCATCTTCTTCCCCTGCCAGACCTATAATGTTGACGAGGGCGGCTCGGACAACCATTATAACTGCCCTGTTGTGGCATACTATCCCGAGCTTCTCAAGGGCAATGTTCATGAGCTTACCGACGAGAATTTTTATCATACATTTATAAACCTGAACAAACCCGGTCACGTTATTGCGACTATGACAGATGTGCTGTCGAAGTTCGGGGTTAAGAAAAACGAAGTTAAGCGAGCCTTGTCGGCAGGCAACGCCGCTATGCAGGAATATTTCAAGATCCTTGACGACAAGTCTGATGCTATCATCACAGAGGCACGAAGGCTCGGCAAAAAGATAATAGTTTTAGCGGGGCGGCCCTATCATATCGACCCTGAAATCAACCACGGAATCCACAAGCTGATAACGTCGCTGGGGCTTGCGGTTGTCACCGAAGACGCGATATATAAGAAGGCTTTGACGCCCAAACTTAATGTCCTCAATCAATGGACATATCATTCAAGGCTTTATCGCGCGGCTTCATATGTCATAACCCAACCCGATATGCAGCTTGTTCAGCTTGTGTCGTTTGGCTGCGGGATTGACGCGATAACCACCGACGAGGTTCGCGATATCCTTGAAGCGGGCGGCAAGCTTTACACACAGCTTAAAATCGACGAGATAAATAACCTCGGTGCGGCGAAGATAAGGCTAAGGTCTTTGGTCGCGGCAATGGAATAATTATGGTATATACAATCGAAGAAATAAAAGAAAAGATCCGCCCCATCGCCGAAAAGTATAATCTTCCGGCTGTCTATCTCTTTGGCTCTTATGCCAGAGGAGAGGCGGATGAGAAGAGCGATATTGATATTTGCATTGACAGAAGCGGAACAGATATTATAGGAATGTTTCGTTTGGGCGGTGTGTATGATGATCTTGATCAATCGTTTGAAACGGAAATTGATATGGTGACGACTGATGTGCTTGTTGACAGCCGTGACAAACGCTTTGTAGGAAATCTGAAAAGGGACATGGTGAAAATTTATGCGGGAAAACACGGACGTACAGGTCTTGGAGAAAATTCTGTTTCATTGTCAGCTGATAACAGGATGGATTGAAAATCATAACAAAGATTTTAATGATTTTGTTGTCGGCTCTGAATTTTTCGACGCAGTTTCAATGCGTGAAATGCAGATAGGCGAAGTCTCAAAAAAGCTTTCGACGGAATTTCGCAACGAAACAAAAGATACAATTCCGTGGCAGCAAATAAGAGGCATGAGAAACCTTTATGCTCATCATTATGAAGATATGAAAATAAAGGACATTTGGAACACTGCGTTAACCGATATTCCAAAACTTCAAGCCTTCTGCGAAGAATATCTTAAAGAAAATAATAACTAATGTATCTTAAATCTTTAGAACTTCAAGGCTTCAAATCCTTTCCCGACAAGCTTACGCTTGATTTTGGGAAGGGTATGACGGCGATTGTCGGACCAAACGGTTCCGGGAAAAGTAATATCGGCGATGCCATTCGCTGGGTGCTGGGCGAACAGTCCACCAAAACCCTTCGTGGCGGCAAGATGGAAGATGTTATCTTCTCGGGCACCCAAACCCGCAGAGCCATGGGATATGCCGCTGTCACACTCAATATCGAAAACGACCGTGCGGTGCTAAACGCCCCCGCAGGGCTTTTGAGTGTTACCCGAAAGCTTTACAGGACAGGCGAATCGGAATATATCATCAACGGCTCGCAAGCACGCCTTAAGGATATTTTAGAGCTTTTCATGGACACAGGTCTCGGGCGGGACGGCTATGCGATAATCGGGCAGGGGCGTGTTTCCGAGATAGTTTCCAATAAGTCTAATGACCGCCGTGAGATTTTTGAAGAGGCTTCCGGCATATCAAAGCTTCGATATAAACGAGATAACGCCAATCGCGACTTAACGAGAGCCGAAGAAAGCCTTGTTCGTCTTCATGATATTTTTGATGAGATAAAAACACGTATCGACCCGCTTCGCGAACAATCGGAAAAGGCTAAGAAGTTTATTGACATTGAGGAACGCAGGAGGTCTCTTGAGATATCAGTTTGGGTTGCCGAGCTTGACAAGATAAAGGAGCATATAAGCGCTCTTGATGATGAAATATTAAAGCACAAGTCGGTTTATGAGACCCTTTCGGCAGAGGAGAGGGACACCGAAGCCGCGATTGATGCTATATATATAAACTCGCAGGGCTTGCAGATTGAAATTGAAAAGCTTCGAAGCGAAATTGCCGAAAACGAACGCAAAAACGCGGCTTCGCTTTCCGAAATCGCGGTAGCCGAAAACGATATTAATCACGCTAAAACTCGAATAGACGAGCTTGAAAAAGAAATTATCGACGCGGGCAAAGACAACGACAGCTTCGTTACGGCAATTAATGAAAAGCTTGAAAATATCAAAGGTTTTGAAGCTTCGATAAAAGCAGAAGAGGCTTTAGTCGAAAAGACACTTGAAAGCTTCAACGAAACAGCCTCTTTCACCGGCGAGACGGATGAGCGTGTTAAAACTTTGACCGCCAAAATCAACGCTTTATATATAAATGAATCGGAATTCCGTTTCTTCCTTGAAAATTCGGATGAGACACTTCGGAATTTGGAGACACAAGGCGAGGAATCGAAGTCGCGGCTTTCGCAGATTGAGCTTGATCGGGCGGAATTAAAAACCGAACTTGTCGACTTAAAATCCGCCTTTGAAGCGGCAAAGGAGAGCGAAGAGGAATATCAAAACCGAATCGGCGGCATGACCAGGCTTTACGCCGGCAAGAAGAAGCGTGCAGAAGATGCGGCTTCAGAGCTTGAAAATCTGCGTCGTAAAGAACATGAGATCGATTCAAAAGTCAGAATATTATCCGACCTTGAAAAGAACATGGAGGGCTTTTCGCACGCCGTCAAGGATATCCTTAATATGTCTCGTTCCGGGGCGATTCGCGGCATACATAACTCTGTGGGCGGAGCTGTAACCGTCGCTCCCGAATATACCCTTGCGATTGAAACGGCGCTCGGCGCGGCACTGCAAAACGTCATAGTCGAGAATGAAGATGCCGCAAAGCGGTGCATAAACTATCTTAAAGAAAAAAGCGGCGGCAGGGCAACATTTTTGCCTTTAACCTCAATCAAAGGGCGGCGGATTAATGAAAATCTCGACCGTTTTGACGGGTTCCTCGGCATAGCTTCCGACCTTTGCGGCTTCGAGCCTCGTTATAAAGATATTTTTGAAAATCTGCTCGGGAAAACGGCTGTTTTTGATGACCTTGACAGTGCGACAACTGCCGCTAAGGCGAAGGGGTATAGCTTTAAAGCCGTGACTTTGGACGGTCAGGTTATAAACGCAGGGGGATCTTTCACCGGCGGTTCGACCGGGCGACAGGGTGGGTTATTATCACGAAAGACGGAAATAGAAAGGCTTACGCATGAACGCGAGAAGATAACCGCCACACTTGAGGAATGCAAAACAAGATCGAAAACCCTTTCAGAAGAGGCAAACAAGATGCTTTTTGATATCGAGGGGATGAAGGAAAAGCTTGTCACAGTCGGGGGCGACATAATCCGCTTCGAGTCGGAAGAAAAGCGTGTTTCTTCGCTTCTCTCTAAGCTTGATGAGGATGAAGCCGCTGTCAAGAAAACCATTTCGGGGCTTTCGGGCAAGAAAAAAGCGACCGAAAACGGCATTGAAGAGGTTAAATTAAAGAAACAATCGACAGCTTCCGACATAGCGAAAACTGAGGCAGAGTTGAAGCTTGCAGACGAGAAGCAGACCGAACTTGCCGTGAAACGTGAAAGGTTTTCGACAGAAATTTCCGACAGGAAACTGCATATAACCGCACTGCAAAAAGATATCGAAATGTGCAAATCGGAAATAGATTCCCTTGATGCACGCAGGCAAAAAACGGGCGAAAGCTCCGTCAAACTTTCCGAGGAAATAACGAGTCTACAAACTGCTATTTCCCAAAAGGAAGCGGCAATAACCGCGATAAAGGATAGCCTTGCAGGCTCCGACAGCTTCACAGATGAGATAAATACGAAGATATCCGCACTGCGGCTCTCAATTGCCGAGAATGAGAAACTCACACACACCCATCGCGAGCGGATTAAAGAGATTCTTTCACAGCGTGAGGAGGCGGGCAACAGCCTTTCGCGGGCAGAGGAACGCAAGAAGATTAACGATGCTTCCTTCGACGACCTTTCTGACAAGATGGCGACCGAATACGGGCTTTATTACACCGAGGCGAAGGCTTCTGCAATCCCGATTAAGGAGGGTGAATTATCGGCTTCCCAACGCGAACTCACCAAGCTCAAAAATCAGATTAAAGCTCTCGGAGTTGTGAATCTATCGGCGATTGAGGAATATAAAGAGCTTTCGGAGCGGCACGACTTCATGAAGAGAGAACTTGATGATGTTAATCGCTCAAAGCGTGAGCTTGAAAGGCTTATTGCCGAACTCACCGATCGGATGAAGGCGATGTTTTCGGAGAATTTCGACAAGATCAACACCAACTTCAAGCGGATTTTCACCGAGCTTTTCGGCGGCGGCAAAGCCTCTCTCACCCTTTCCGACCCCGAAGATGTTCTTGAATCGGGGATCGACATAAACGTTGCACCGCCCGGCAAGGTCATAAAAAACCTGTCGCTCCTTTCAGGCGGCGAACAGGCGTTTGTTGCCATCGCGATATATTTTGCAATCCTGTCTGTCAAGCCCTCGCCCTTTTGCATTTTGGATGAAATCGAGGCGGCTCTTGACGACATAAACGTAACAAAATACGCGAGATATCTTCGGAAATTCACCGACACCACCCAGTTTATCTGCGTTACCCACCGTCGAGGCACAATGGACGAAGCCGATGTGCTTTACGGCGTTACCATGCAGGAAAAGGGCATCAGCCGCGTTATATCTATGCCGGACGCGTCCGGTTTTTAGCCGCTCTTAATCTGTCGTGACTTCAAAGTTACGGGCGCGTACTTTAATAATCTTAACGTTTGTATAATAGTGCTCTATAATTTCTTGCCAACTGCTTCCGCTTTGTGCCATCGCTTCCGCACCGTACTGCGACATGCCTATAAATGAACCCTGCCCTAAAGTCGTGATAGTATAAATCCCGTTATCTTCGCTTATATAAAAAGCCGCCGATTTCAAATTTAATATATTTTTGAAGGTCTGCCCTGTCAAAGTTTGACTGCCGATCTTCATTTTTATTACCGTTTTTGCTTCACTTCGCTCGAGTATTTCAATTTCGCCAAAGGCTATATCAAGCTCGGTTTCTATCCTTGCTTTCATCTCTGCTTCGGTAAATGTAACAGCAGTTCGCGAATCGGTTTCATAAGATTCCACCGATTTGAGATAGGGAATATCGGTGTTTTCTGTCAGCCCTGCAGAGCATGAGAAGAATGCTGCCGCAATCGGTTCGCTTTCATACATTATAACATAGGGCAAAGTTTCATCAACAGCCGCGGCGATTTTTTCATATGCCGCTTCATAACCATCGGTATAGAAAGCTCGTCCCCTCGCTTCGGTGAAAGTTTTCATGAATCCGCTGTCAATATCAAAGTCTCTCTCCGCGTTTTTAACCGTCTCCCTTATCACTGTTGTGTGAATCGCCGCCGCTTGAGCTTTCAAGGCTTCCTCATGGAAAGAAACGGGCATAGTCGCCATCACGGCGGAAATAACATAATCTTTTACAGCAATATTATAAACGCGCTCATTGTCCCTGACTTTAATAGTTTCGGGGACGGTGTAAATATTTTCGGTTTCGGTATTGACTAAAACCTGTTCTGTTTCGGGTTTATTAAAAACTATCAGCCCGACAACAGGGAGAATAACCATAACAATGCTTAAAAATATAATTAATTTTATTATCCTTTTCATACTTAAGTATATGTTTTATTTTATTAATGAATTATTAAGAAAATATGATATATTAAAGCTGTGCTTTGTGTTAAGATGGTAGTATGACAAGTCGTATTCAGATAAACCAGATCGGATATTATGACCGCGGTGCCAAACACGCGTTTTTGCTTGCCGAAACGGACAGGTTTAACGTTGTTGACCGCGTTAATGACGAGATAGTCTTTTCGGGCTTCCCCGAAAGGGCGATTTTCATTGACGCTTGGGGCATGAAGATTGTGCCGCTCGATTTTTCAGAGCTCTCGCTCACCGGCTCGTTTTATATAATCTGCGAACTTCCCACAGGGCAGATTCTTCGCTCCGATAATTTTGAAATTTCAAAAACCCCCTTCCTTTCCTTCATGAACGCCTTTTTAGAGGCACTCCCGCCCTCACGTAAATATTATCGCGAAAAGGACTACTCCGAGATTGCCTTCTCCACCGCCTGCCTTATCTTTCATATCTTAGTTTCAAGGTTTCACGGGGTTGAAGCCGCGATTTACGATATTACAGAGAGTATAAACACCGAAATAAAACACAATCTGTTGATGACTTTAACGCGTGATGACTTCAAACCCTCCGAGCTTGCATCCGTGTCGGCGGCGGCGGCTCTTGGTTCATGGTTTTTCAGGAAAACCGAAAAGAGCCTGTCAGACAGGCTTTCTAAGGTTGCGGTTAAGACTTGGATTGAAAATATCGAAATTTCACGTGCTTCGGGAACTCAAAACAGCCCCGGAACACTTTTTTGGGGGCTCTGTGCGTTATATGCTATCACCGGCTCGGAAGATTTTCTCCTCGCCGCGAAGGAAAATATCCCCCGCGACCCGACGAGCTTTACCGTTTCCAATCCGTCCGGTTTCGGAATGATATCTGCATTCCTCCTCCCCGGCGGCGGAGATCTGGCTCTGAGGCGTTCCCTGCGGGAGGCTCTGCGTGTTAAGGCGGATAACCTTACATCAAATACTGACAGATTTTTTGTGACCAGAGATGACTTTTCGAGGAATTCAAATGAACTTCTCCTCTCCGACACCCTTGCCCTTTTCTCGGCAAACACTATCCTTCGTGAACCGTCCTATAAAGCGGCTGCCGCTCGGAATATAAGCTATATTTGCGGCGTGAATCCGCTTGAAAAATGCTTTGTGACAGGCTTCGGCAAAAAC
This sequence comes from Ruminococcus sp., assembly GCA_031262225.1. Classification (GTDB taxonomy): domain Bacteria; phylum Bacillota; class Clostridia; order Oscillospirales; family Ruminococcaceae; genus JAISGY01. The sequence continues at coordinate 14,482 of JAISIC010000048.1, forward strand.
CCGGTCAAATATCCGCACCTGCCTTCCGACCTGACAAGGGGCGACGACGGTTTAAGGGTATATGAAGCACCGCTTCCGGGGATTGTCGTGCCCGGTGCGAACTCCGACATTAAAACGGACGGATATCTCACATGGCAGATGACAGGAAAAACCCCGCCCGCAAAGTGTTATGGCGACACCAAAACCTCCCCCACCACAAACTCCGCCTCACTTTCGATGGGTGCATTAATGTTTTTTGCCGCAGGAATCAGTTAGATGGTTATTATTAAAGATATAAAAAAAGGCTCTATTGCCGAAAAATACGGCGTTCGTCCCGGAAAACTATTGTCCATTAACGGCTTTGCGATCGGCGACGTGCTCGATTATGACTACTATAACAAAGAAAAAAGCTTGACTTTGACGGTTGAATATGAGGGCGAAGTTTATACTTACAGTATAAACAACAGCGAATATAACGATTTGGGGCTTGTTTTTGATTCATTTTTGATGGACAGGGTTAAATCCTGCCGCAACAAATGCATATTCTGCTTTATCGACCAGAACCCGAAAGGCATGAGGGAATCCTGTTATTTCAAAGATGACGACGACAGAATGTCCTTCCTTGCCGGGAATTATATCACCCTGACAAACCTGACAAGTGCCGACATAGACAGAATTATCGCCATGAAGCTTGCGATTAATATAAGCCTTCACACCACAGATCCCGAGCTTCGGTGCAGGATGATGAACAACCGCTTTGCAGGGGAGCGGATTGCCGACCTTCGCCGTATCGCCGCTGCGGGCAACAAGGTTAATATACAGATTGTGCTCTGCAAGGGGATTAACGACGGCGAGAAGCTTAAATCCACCCTTGATGACCTGCTTGACATGCAAAATTCAATTGAAGCGATTGCGGTTGTGCCTGTGGGGCTGACTTCCCATCGCGAAGGGCTATACCCTTTACAGGAGATTGATGCCGAAACGGCGGCAGAGACTATTGATATAATAGGGTTTTACCAAACGCTCTTTGAGCGAAAAACAGGGCGTAAGACTTGCTACGCTTCGGATGAATTTTTTATTAAGGCAGACAGGAATATCCCGGGTGCAGATTATTATGACGACTATCCGCAGTATGAAAACGGAGTTGGGTTTTTAAGGGTTTTTGCAGATGAGTTTCTTCGTGAACTGAAAGTAAATTTACATTTAAGACCCAAAAGCAACACTTTAATAATCACCGGCGAATCGGCATATCCTTTCATTTCAAATTTAATTGACTATACAAAAAAGCTGTTCCCCGATTTGAAATGCGAAGTGAAGGCAATAAAAAACAACTTCTTCGGCGGCGGAGTTACTGTCACAGGGCTTTTAGTCGGAAGCGATATTATCGAGCAGCTTTCCACATCTTGGTGCAAAGGGGCACGGCTTGACGGCGAGAACCCCGAAACTGCGGAGTGTGCCTCCGATACTGATAATGCAACAATACTATTACTCCGCGATATGTTCAAGGCTGACACAGAGCTGTTTTTAGATAATACAACGCGAAAAGACGTCGAAGAAGCACTTTTTCGACGAGTAGAAATAATAGACCGCGACGGTGCGAAAGTTTTTAAAAGGATTACAGAATGAATATAGTTGGAATCATAGGCAGACCGAATGTGGGGAAGAGCACCCTTTTTAACAAGCTCACAGGCAAAAGGATTTCCATTGTTGACGACACTCCCGGGGTGACAAGGGACAGGATTTACGCTGAGTGCGAATGGCGTTCGCGGAAATTTATGCTCATCGACACAGGCGGAATCGAGCCTGCGACAGATGAAACTATCCCCTTTTTGATGCGGCGGCAGGCAGAGGCGGCAATTGAACATTCAGACGTGATAATTTTCCTTGTCAATCTGCGTGACGGGGCGACCCCCGACGATATCGCGGTGGGGGAGATGTTACGAAAATCGGGCAAGCCTGTCATCCTCGCGGTCAACAAATGCGACTCCTTGGGCGAACCGCCGCCTGAATTTTACGAGTTTTATAATCTGGGGCTCGGCGAACCTATCGCGATTTCAGCCGCACACGGTCACGGAACGGGTGACCTCTTAGACTTTTGTCTCGAGCATTTTGGCGACGAGCCTGCTATAGAGGACGAAGACGAATATATTAAGGTCGCTGTCATAGGCAAGCCGAACACCGGCAAGTCAAGCCTCATCAACTACCTTTCGGGCTCTGAGCGGGCGATTGTCTCCGATATCGCCGGGACGACAAGGGATGCAATCGACAGCGTTATTACGAACGAAAAGGGCAAGTTTATATTCATCGACACAGCGGGAATACGCCGCAAAGCCAAGGTGACGGATAAACTCGAGCATTTTTCCGTGCTCAGGGCTTATATGGCGGTTGAGCGCGCCGACGTCTGCGTTATCATGATTGACGGGACGGAGGGCTTCACCGACCAAGACAGCAAGGTTGCGGGATATGCCCACGAGCAGGGCAAGGGCTGCATTGTCGCGGTGAACAAGTGGGATATTGTGCCCAAAGAGACAAACACCATGAAGAACATGACCAAAGCCCTTGAAGACGATTTTTCTTTCATGAGCTATGTGCCCTTCGCCTTCATCTCGGCGAAAACCGGGCGGGGTATCGACGAGCTTTACGACCTTATCATTTCTGTCAACCGCGAAAACTGTATGCGGATTTCAACAGGAATGCTCAACGATGTTTTGGCGTATGCAGTCGCACGTGTTCAGCCGCCGACCGACAAGGGGCGAAGGCTTAAGATATACTATATAACCCAGCCGTCAACGCGCCCCCCGACCTTTGTCTGCTTCGTGAACCGCGCCGACCTGTTCCATTTTTCATATCAGCGTTATATTGAAAACCAGATCCGCGACACTTTTGGGCTTAAAGGCACGCCGGTGAGGATGATAATTAGGGAGCGGACGAGGGATGATGTGTAAAAAATTAGGAATGTTCTATGTGGAACATTCCTTTTTTTTGTACTAAATATTAATATCTTCGTCTTTAGGCGGTCTTTCCATCAAATCGGTCAAAGCTGCAATCGGGGATTTGCTGTTAAAGAGAATCTCGAAAACCTGTTCTGTTATCGGCATTGAAACGCCGTATTTTTTGGAAAGTGCAAAGGCGGACTTGGTGCAAAAATAACCTTCGACGGTGCCTATTTGATCTACTGCCGCTTGCGGGTTTATTCCCTTGCCGATTAGTATTCCCGCTCGCCTGTTTCGGCTGTGCATTGATGTGCAGGTGACAATAAGATCACCGAGCCCCGAAAGTCCTGCGAAGGTGTGCTTTTTTGCTCCCATTGCTATGCCGAGCCTTGTTATCTCCGAAAGCCCTCTTGTCATTAGTGCTGCCTTAGTGTTATCCCCGATAGGATATTTTTCAGATAAACCGTCGCAGATACCGCAAGCAAGGGCTATGATGTTTTTTAATGCTCCGCCCAGCTCACAGCCGATAACGTCGTCGCTTCGATATATTCTGAAAACCTCGTTTGAAAGAGTTTCTTCGATAAAAACACACGCTTTTTCGTCTGTCGAAGCACTCGTCACGGCGGTGGGAACGCCCCTTCCGACCTCTTCGGCGTGGGATGGTCCCGACAAAATCACGCAGGGATTAGAAGGGCAGACGTCCGCCATAACCTCCGACATTCTGAATAAACTGCCGTCCTCAAAGCCTTTCGAGCTGTTCACAATTGTAGCTCCCGGGCTCAGCACCGGCTTGATATCGTTCAAAACGCTTCTTATCGCGAAGGTGGGAACGGATGAAATTATAATTTCCGATTCAGACAAATCGCCGATAGTTGAAGTGAGTTTCACGCCGCCCGGAATTATAACCCCGGGGAGCTTCAAGCGGTTTTCACCGTCCGCTTTTATCACCGCGATTTCGGCAGCCGAGCTTGAATAGACTATCACTTCGTGGCCGTATTTCTCCCACATAACCGCTAAGGCTAACCCGAAGCCGGCACCTAAAATACCTAATTTCATTATTTGTCTCTTTTCTTCAGAACGAATTTATTTTCAGTATGATTAATCAAACGCTTTATATTATCTTTATGCATATAGATAAGCAGAATCCCTGTGACAGCCGTAAGAATGGTATGTGTCAAGCTCTCCTGCAAGGTTATCTTCTCGACATAAAAATGCAGGAAAAATGTAAGTATCGGATATAGCACAGCCGAGCTGATTGACGCGACGGAGACATATCTTGTTATCGCTATCATGATGATGAAAAAGGGAATGATAATAACAAAGGTTAAAGGGTCGATTACAAGCAGAATCGAGGCAGAGACAAGCACGCCCCGCCCGCCTTTGAAATGATAATAGACCGGGAAAATGTGCCCGATTATCGCGAAAATCCCCGAGATATAGCCGATGGTCATGTTGTCGAGCGGTATAGGTATAAGAGCCGCGATTATATAAATCGAGATAAGGTTTGCGACAACGCCCTTTGCAAGGTCGCCTATGAGCGTGCAGAGTGCCGGGAATGCCCCGAAACAGCGATAAACATTTGTCAGCCCGGCAGAGTGGGAGCCATGTTTTCGGATATCCTCGTGCTTTAGAAGTCTGACCGAGATTATCGCCGACGAGCAGGAGCCGAGAAGATAGGAGACTATTGCGATTAGTATGAGCGAAATTAAAATCATGGTATAAATTTCCTTGCTAAAACTGCGGTTGCAAGTTTTGAAATATAGGTCTTATCGGTCGTCACTAAAAATGACTTTGGCATATCGTAGGTTATTGTCACGGCGTTTCGCCCTAAACCTCTAAGGTAATTTTTGGTATCAGACCGCGTTGAGGTTTTTTCAATGTCAAATATTCCGACCGTTTCGGTATCGCTGATAAAAACGCCCTCGCCCAGATGGATACGTTTCATTTTTTCAGGCATAAATATATCCGTCCTTTACCGTGAAGGTCTTTCCTGCAACAGCCCTTTCACAGCTTGTGATGAGGGTTTGAAAGCCTTCCAGATCGCGAAGCAGAAAGTTTTTCCGACGGCTGTCGAGTTCGGAAAGAACATCATCAAGCAGGATGACGGGAGCGTCGCCGGTCTCCGCCGCCAAAATTTTCGCCTGTGAAAGTTTCAGAGCAAGTGCACTCGATCGCTTCTGCCCCTGGGAGGCAAAGTCGCGAACAGACAAACCGTCAAGGGTCAAATTCAAATCGTCCCGATGTATGCCCACAAGGGTTGTGCCGAGGCGAAACTCCGCTTCGGAGTGTGAAGAAAGCCTGTTTTTATAATGTTCGTGTGAGTATTCAAAGTTTTTGAAAACGTTTGAGCTGTATTCGATATTGAGGGTTTCGCGTTCGCCGGAAATTTCGCCGTAAATCTTTTTGGCGTACCGGCTCAGAATTTCAACATACGTTTTGCGATAAATTGAAATATGTGTGCCTGTTTTGATAAGCTGCTCGTCCCATATATCTGTCCGGCTTTGAATTTTCAGAGCGGCATTTCGTTGGGCTAAGATTTTATTATATCGGTGCAAAACTGCCGCGTACCCCGGCTTGATTTGGGATATCGAAAGGTCGAGGAATGCACGGCGTAAAGAGGGTTCCGAGCTGACAAGCGACAGATCGTCGGGTGTGAAGATAACGGCACGAAGATTACCGAAAAGCTTTGAAAGTCTCGGAACCTGCACTCCGTTTACTGTTATAAGCTTTTCACCTTTTTTTGAATCATATGTTAAGATGCAATCACGCTCAAAATCGCGATAGGTGATAAGTGTTTTAATGCAGTCGCGGTCAAACCCCAGAAAATTTTTGTCGGAAGCTCCTCTGAAACTGCGAACTCCGGTCATAACCCAAAGCAGTTCGAGAAGATTGGTTTTACCCTGTGCATTCTCGCCGACAAAGAGGTTTAGCCCCGGTGAAAGCTCTATATCAACAGATTTCAGGTTCTTGAACCCATCGGCAGTAATAGTTTTTATTATCATTCTATCTCTATTTTTTCAGAATCAAACTCGAAGAAGTCGCCGGGACGAAGTTTTTTTCCGCGGCGTATCTCGACTTCACCATTCACGGTTACAAGCCCATCTAATATAAAATCCTTCGCCTCGGAGCCCGATTCGGCGAGCCCGGCAAACTTTAACGCCTGTTGTAATTTGATATACTCTGTGGTTATCTTCATGTTTTTATATTGGCTAGCATAAGCTTGAGCCTGTTTTCTTGATTTACTTTTGTCGCACCGGGGTCGTAGTCAACAGCTACGATATTTGCATTTCTGAAATTTTCTTGGATAACCCTGTTCATGCCGCGCCCGACAATGTGGTTGGGGAGACAGCCGAAAGGTTGGGCAACGACGATATTTGATACGCCGGAATGACAGAGTGCCGCCATCTCGGCGGGGATAAGCCAGCCCTCGCCCATCTTAACACCTTGATGAATCAGCCTGTCAGCCTCACGCCTGAGTTCCTCAAAATCGTGGGGCGGCTCGAATACCCCTTGTTCTTTTATAAGCTGTGCCATCTCTTTTGACTTTTTATATAGTATGTTATAGGCAGTTTTGAATAACATCGACTTGAAATCCCGCCCGCCGTAGATTATGCCGTCATTCACGGTGTTGACAGCACAGTACATACAAAAGTCAAGGAAGGCGGGGACAATCGGCTCGACACCTTGAGAGATGAGAAAATCTTCAAGATGGTTGTTTGCAAGGGGTGAATATTTGACATATATCTCTCCGACAATGCCGACCTTCGGCTTATCGAAGGGTTTCATTTTAATCGCCGCGAAATCGTCAAGGATACGGCGGTAATGAGTTTTTGTTTTTAGGAAACTGCCGTCTGCAAAGCTCTTTTGCAAAGTTTTTTCCCATCTTGCAAGCGTTTTTGCCGCCTCACCCGGGGTAATCTCATAGGTTCGGGCTCTGTTATAACAGCTCATGAGCAGATCGCCGTATAAAGCGGCATGGATAAGCTCAATGAACATAGGAAGTGTGACAGAGAAGCCCTGCTCTTTTTGAAGTCCCGAGAAATTGATAGAAAGCACCGGAATCTGCGGGAAATCTTTGGATAACGCTTTTTTGAGCAGGAAAAGATAGTTTGAAGCTCTGCATCCGCCGCCTGTCTGGGATATCATCACGGCGGTTTTGTCGGGGTCATATTCACCGGATTTGAGAGCGTCCATAAACTGCCCTATAACAAGCAGTGCAGGATAGCAGGTGTCGTTATGGACGTGTTTTAAGCCCTCGTCAACCACAACCCGCTCGCGAGAACGCAGCAGTTTCGTGCGGTAGCCGTGATTTTCAAAAACGCCGATAATAAGCCCGAAATGAATCGGCAGCATATCGGGGATTAGGATTTGGTGGATTTCTTTGTTGAACAAGGGGTGAAACTCCTAATATAACCTTATAGGAAGTACTAAAAATAAGAATGAATCCCCTTCAATCGGGATAATCTTCATGGGGCTTAAACCGTCAATGAGTTTAAGATAAACTTCGTCAGTTTCGGAGGATTTGAGTGCCGAAATAAGATAATGTGCATTAAAGCCGATTTCAAGACCGGGTCCTTCAATCTCTGCTCCGATATCATCCGCGATTTCACCTCTGGGCGATTTGCAGGAGAGGGCTATGCCGTCGCCGTTGATTAAAAATTTTACAGGGCTTTTAACCTTCTCGTCGATAAGCAGCGCACAGCGTTCAAGAGAGCGAATAAGCTCGGATGTTTTAACTCTGACCGTCGTTTTAACCCTGTCATCGGTCGGGATTGCCCGGCGATAGTTATGAAACTCGCCCTCAAGCAGACGGGTGTGGATTGTGAAATTATCAAACTCAAAAGCGGCGGATTTTTTGCTGATGTATATTTTAATAGTATCCTCTTCGTCGCTCTTTTTATCCTTAATAAGCGAAACGATATCGGAAAGGGATTTGAGTTTCACAACGAAGTTATGTTTCTTGTCAGTCTTAACAGGCTCTGTGCGAACCGCAAGGCGATAACCGTCAAGAGCCGCGATATTAAAGCTTCCGTCACCTATTTCAAGAAGCTCGCCTGTTAAAATAGGTTTCGCATCATTTGTTGCAACCGCAAAACGGGTCATATTAACCATGTTTTTAAGTGTCGCACCCGAAACCTCAAACGGTTCTTCTCTTTCATATTCGGGGACGTTGGGATATTCATCGGCTGAAATAGCACCGATTGTTGTCTTTATCTTCGCACCCTTAATTATCACAGATGAGTTTTCGCCCTGTGTATATTCAAAGGTAACAGTGCAATCCGGGAGCTTCGCTGCCATCTGGCATACGAGCTTTGAATTAAGAACAAACGCAAAATCGGAATCCGCCTCAACGGGGACAGAGGTTTTTATTCCTATTTCGAGGTCATATCCCGTTAAGGTTAAAGTTTTTTCTTTTATGTCAAATTTAATCCCTTCAAGAGCGGCTATTGCAGATTTATCAGCTACAGCTCTTGATACATGATTCAACATTTCGGATAGTGTTTTTTGCTCAATTGAAAATTTCATGCGCACCTCGTTTTTTTTAAGTATATATATCAAAAATAGTAATAGCAGTAGGGGCTGTTGAAACTGTGGAAATAAGAGTAGTAATATAATAGAGATATATTTTAATTAACAATTAAAAGTTAATAATGTGTTAAAAGGTTAAATGTGAAAATATGGGTCTGAAAAACTGTTGAAAATGTTAGTTGAAAACTAAAAACTATGTTAAACTCTTAAGTTACGAATCAAGTCTGTTATAATTTCCTTAGTTCTTTCGTCTTCTTCCATTCTCTGGCGGACTTTGTCTATGTAATAAACCACGGTGGAGTGGTCTCTCCCGCCGATTTCAAGCCCGATATTTTTATATGAAAGATTGGTAGTTTCCTTTATCACATAACAGCAGATCTGACGTGCTAACGACACATTCGCCGAGCGTTTCATTGAAATGATGTCGTCGGAAGAAACTTCATATATCGTTCCGACCTCTGCCATTATCTTCGGTATCGTGACAGGTGCAGCTGTGTCGTCCGAAAGAACTTCCCTTATTGCAGCCTGTGCTTGGGATAATGTCGGAGGCGTGCCCACAAGATGTTCAATAGCTTTCAGTTTTTTAACACACCCTTCCAGCTGTCGGATATTTGCTTTCAGTGCAAGGGCTATCATCTCGACAAGCCCTTGGGATATGTCAAGGTTAAGAAGCTCCGCTTTTCGCTTAATTATCGCAACTCTGGTTTCATATTCCGGGATGCCGATATCGGCGATAAGCCCCTGTTCAAAACGAGTTTTAATGCGGTCTTCAAGCGTTTTAATCTCTTTGGGCGGACGGTCGGATGTGAGAACTATCTGCTTGCCCTGTTTTTTAAGCTCGTTGAAGGTATGGAAAAATTCCTCTTGGGTCGATTCCTTACCCGCGATAAACTGAACATCATCGACAAGGAGGACATCTGCAGAGCGGTATTTATAATGAAAATCCGAGGTGTCGTGGCGAAGCTGGATTGCGGAGATAAGTTCATTAGCAAACGACTCGCCGGTGACATACAAAACCTTCTTTTCGGGGTGATTTTCCGAAAGGTAATTTTGAATAGCCGACAGGAGATGCGTCTTTCCGAGCCCCGAAGGTCCGTGAATGAAAAGCGGGTTATAGGCGGTTGCAGGCTCTTCCGCAACCGCTCTTGAAGCCGCATATGCAAATTTATTTGACGAGCCGACGATGAAGGTCTCAAAAGAAAATTCATACTCGGCGCGTTTATAGGTTTTTTCAAGCTCTTTTTTCTTCTCGACCACCTCTGCAGTGACAGGAGGAGGATCAGACCACGTTACGGTAATCTTCATCGGAATCCCGGTGAAGCGAAGGAGCTTTTCTTCAAACTGCTCTTTATAATTTTCGTGGATTATTTCGGCAACAAAACTGGACTCAGTCTCAAGGAGCATTTCATTGCCGCTCATTTTCACCGGAGAGGTATTTCTTATAAACAGCTTGAAAGCAGTCTCTGTAATGATTCCCTGCTCGACATCCTCTTCAAAGCTCTGTATTACACTTCGGAATAAATCGTCTAAGTTCAAAAACTTCCCCCCAATTATGCATATATAGGAATTATATCATATTTTCACCCATTTTGCAAGATACAAATAATTAATTTTTTTCTTGACATCGGTGTTTATTTATGATATAATTAAAGGTAATACAAAATAAAGGAAGTTTTTTATGCCATTATTATTAAGTGTCTCATCACCGGCAGCAGAAGCGGGCGAGCAGGCGATGGGTTCGGGGAGTATCGTTTACACCCTTGTTATGCTTGTTCTCATGATTGTTGTTTTTTATTTTCTGCTTATTCGCCCTCAAAAAAAGAAGGAAAAGGCAGCAAAGGTTCTTCGCGACAGTATGCAGATCGGTGACGAAGTGACCACAATTGGCGGCATCACCGGTATTGTGGTTAAAATCACAGAAGATGCTGTTGTAGTTGAAACCGGCGGCGACCGCTCAAAAATCAGAGTGAAAAAATGGGCAATCTCCGAAAACGCAACCGTACATGACGACACGCAGGAGACGCTCGTAAAGTAATTTATGAATAAATTATAAATTTTTATAATTTAGTATTGACAGGTTTTTTAGACTATGTTATAATAGCATAGTCTCTTGTGGGAGTTTAGCTCAGCTGGGAGAGCATCTGCCTTACAAGCAGAGGGTCACAGGTTCGAGCCCTGTAACTCCCATGCCCGCAATTCGTTGCGGGCTTTGGTCTGGT